>JANXAQ010000036.1 GCA_025062105.1 Thermoguttaceae bacterium | reverse complement strand
ACCAAACGTCGAAATCCCCGGTTCAGGACAGCCTCTTCGTCTTAACTCCCCAGGCTAAAGAGCGGTAAATATTTTTTGCTAAAACCGTTTCCGCTCCATCCTCTTCCCAACAAAACTCTGCCTACACCTCACGAAAACAAGAGCTTCCAGGGGGAACGGTTTCTTTTCGTGAATTGATGTGCTTTTAGGCCTCCGAGAGCCTTTGCTCCCTAAGGGCAATAAGACCCCTTTCCGTCAACTAATCTACCACCCGGCAAACCCTTTCGTCAAGAGTAGCCCAATTGTAAGATTTTATCTTATCAGCACTTAGTACTTTTCCCCTATCTCTGAAGCTCCTTCGGGTGATTTGGAGAGCTGCCGGTGTACCCTCTGATGGCGAGAGCGGACAGCGCATCGTGAGTACAAAAACAGGAGAAATTGGATAATCTAGATAGAATCAAAAACACCAAAAAGTTTGACAAAATAAGAAAGCTGGGAAATATAGGTGCTCAATCTTTCCAAAAAAACGGAGCATTTTGAGCATTTTATATGGCTTTGGAGGAAATTCGGCCGTTTTGATCCACCCTGGCCAGCGGCAAAGGTTTTTCTGGGGCCTACCCTCTATTCGGTAAACCCCATTAGGCCGTGCCCTCCAAAGACCAAACAACTCTCAGGTAGATTGCTAGCAGTGCTAGCGTCCCTTTATCGATCCGCTCAAGCAGGCAAGAAACTAAGAAAACTAAGACATCTAACAATAACAATGAAAACTACCCGAAACCAAAGGAGGCAATGTACCGCTTCATAATGAGGAAAAAACTTCAGGAAGCTCTGCATAATCCTGAACATATAGTGAACTTCGTGAACCTTCGGTTTTCTAGCTGTTGTGTTAGAGGGAGAACCAGCCAAAATGGTATAAAAATATTTCCTTGGAATTATGCTGAGGTTCCTTCATTTTATTTAGAGGCTCTAAACTCGACTTTTGCCAATTTTGGCTTCTGCCTAGCAGAGGACTGTTCTAAGTCCTTGTAACTATTGGACTTAGGAAATTGGGTGAACAAAGGAGAGTTTCGTCGTAACTGCTGGTACTAAAACCAGTTAGGGAAAATGGCAAAAGTCGAGCTAAACTCGACTTTTGGCAATTTCGGTCTTCTGCCGAAATGGGAAACTTCTACCTCCGTGAAATTAATGGTGTGAACAATAGGAGGGTTCGTCGTAACCCCTTGGAAAAAACAAGTTGGGGAAAATGACAAAAGTCGAGCTCAAGGGCACGAAAGATTTCCTTCGAATGACGGAAAGGTTCGGCTAAACTTTTCCTGGTGGCTTTCTAACGTGTTTGCTGGAGACTTCGAGGTGGCATGGAAAACGAACTGATTCGGTATTTTCGGCAGCGGGTGCCAGCCCATCGGCTGGTAGAGCTGGGCCTGGGCGACGATGCAGCGGTCCTTCGGTTAGGCGAAGCGCGGTACGTACTGACTGTAGATCTTCTGAGCGATCATGTCGATTTTGAACTGGCTGAGGTTGATCCTCGGCGGGTAGGGCGGAAACTGTTGGCTGTGAATTTGAGCGATATTGCGGCCATGGCGGCTCGGCCATTGGCGGCAGTAATAGCCCTACTGCTACCCCGTGCCGGAGGCCTGCAATTGGCCAAATCGCTCTACGAGGGGCTGTTGCCTTTGGCGGAAGAATATGACTTGGCCATTGCTGGCGGCGACACCAACAGTTGGGATGGGCCTCTGGCTGCCAGTGTTACCATCCTGGGCCAAACGACCGAGCGGGGGCCGCTTACCCGCTCTGGCGCCCGGCCGGGCGATCAGATTCTGGTAACCGGTTCCTTCGGCGGCAGCATCCTGGGCAAACACCTGGATTTTCAACCCAGGGTCCGCGAAGCGCTGTGGTTGCATCAACACTACCAACTTCATGCCGGCATCGACTGCAGCGACGGGTTGGCGTTGGATTTGGCTCGTTTGGCCGAGGAAAGCGGCTGTGGCGCCGCTATCGATCTGGCAGCGGTACCGGTGGCTGAAGATGCCTATCGGTTAGCCAAGCAATTGGCCGACGGGTCCACGCCCCTGCAACATGCCCTGGCCGACGGAGAAGATTTTGAACTAATCTTGGCCGTTCCGCCCCAAGAAGCTAGCCGAATCTTGGCCGATCAACCTCTCCCAGTCCCGATCCACCGAATCGGTCAGTTTATTGAAATGCCCGGACTATGGGAGCAAGAGCCCCAGGGAAAACTTAGGCCGTTAGCTCCTACCGGCTGGGTACATCGGCTGTAGGGATAAAAGAACTCCTTGAACTCTTGGGCACTCAGTTCGAGTTTTACCATTTTTTTCTACGCTCGACTTTTGCCAATTTAGGCCTTCTCCCGGAAGGGGAAAACTATAAGTCCTTGTAACTATTGGACTTAGGACATTGTGTGAACAAAAGGAGGTCTCGTCGTAACTACTGGAAACAAAAAGGCTTAGGGAAAATGGCAAAAGTCGAGCTAAGGAACCTCTGCAAAATTCTGAACATATAGTGGACTTGATGAACCTTTGAGTCGGTAGGCTTTAGCAGCCTCTATCTAAACAACTACTACATACAGGGTGTTAGTAATGCTAGCAACCCTATATATTGGGCAGAGGCGGAAGGGAGCCAAATGGTGTAAAAATATCCTCCACGAATTATGCAGAGTTTCCCTAACTGGTTTTTCCGCCGGGAGTTAGGAGAATGCTTTCTTTTGTTCATCTAATCTCCTAAGGGGCTGACCGAAAAAGCATTTTCTATGATGAAAGGAGGTTTCCTTCCGGAATTGCCCAGAATCCCAAAATCCCTGTTTTTAAGGAGTCTGAAGGATAGGAGCCGGTCGGCCATAACCCATAGGAAACCAGCCAAATCCCCATCTTAGGACAGCCTTTACGTCCAATAATTACAAAACGTTGGAACGTTCTTGTGGCCGGAGGAGGCCCAAAAAGGCAAAAGTGGTCGGAATAGAGGAGAAAGAACTCTTGTGGACGTGGAGAGTGCAAATGAAGCAGTGGACATGGGAGGCAAAAACCCAGGAGGACACGAAGCGGTTGGGAGCAGTATTGGCTCAACTTTTACCCAACGGGGCCGTAGTGGCGCTGATGGGCCCCTTGGGGGCGGGCAAAACCCGGCTGGTACAGGCACTAGCTCAGGCCGAGGGGGTACCAGCTGATCTGGCCACCAGCCCCACTTTCGTGCTTATCCATGAATACGGAGGCCGACGTCCCATTTATCACATGGATGCCTATCGGATCCGATCGGAACAAGAATTCATGGACCTAGGACCGGAAGAATACTGGGAAGGATCGGGGATCTGCCTCATTGAATGGGCGGACCGAGTGGCTGGTTGTCTGCCGCCGGAGCGGCTGGAAATCCATATTGAAATTACCGGCCCGACAAGCCGCCGCTTCACCTGCCGGGCCTTCGGTCCAGCGTACGAAAACCTTGTGGCTGAATTGCCAAACGTACTGGTGGGACTGGAAAAAATGTCCTGAAATTGAAATTCTCCGGGTTCCATGGATTTTTGCTGAACTTGTCGCTCGATCGGCAATCTTCAAATAGGGATTTTAGGCATTTTACGCGACTGAGAGGCATGGAACTTATTTTAAAACCTCTGCATAATCCAGGGGTCATATTTTTGGAACCTCTGCATAATTCAAAGGGGATATTTTGATACCATTTTGGCTATTCTCCCTTTAACACAACATATAGAGCTGCTAGCATTGCAAGCACCCAATAGATAGTAGCTGGCCAGGGAGGGTAATTGAACGGCTAGAGAATTAAATGTTCACG
>JANXAQ010000011.1 GCA_025062105.1 Thermoguttaceae bacterium | reverse complement strand
CAACTCCCCACCAGGTAAAGGCCCCTTCCCCAGCGGTCGCTCCGCTGCTGACCGCCCTCTGCTCTCTGCCTTCCGCCTTCTTCCCTCTCCCATCCACTCCCCACTGCCTACTCTCAACTCCCCACCAGGTAAAGGCCCCTTCCCCAGCGGTCGCTCCGCTGCTGACCGCCCTCTGCTCTCTGCCTTCCGCCATCCACTCGCTACCCCCTAGTCCCCACTGCCCACCTGGTAAAGACCACTGCCTAGCGGTGGCGGCGCTGTGTTCTGTGCGTCGGTCTCCGTCCTCTGCCTTCTGCCCTCCGGTTTCTGCCCAGACCCCCTCAGCCGGCCTGCTAGCGCCGGGCCACCCTCTTGGAGCGGAGGGGAGAGGGTGAATATTTGCCTCTCCCCTGGCGGGAGAGTCCGGCGGCGACGAAGGCGACGCCAGGTGAGGGGGAACATTCCCCTCTCCCGCTGCGGGGAGAGGGGGGGTCTGGATTCCTGCTTGCGCAGGAATGACAAGAGAAGCGGTCCACTCACTCCCATCATTGCCTGGCCGATCGAGCAGGACGGTGCTGGCTGGGTCGATCCGAGGGAGGTCTTTGGCCGGGTCCTGGCTCAGCAGGGCGTGGGGAACCAAGCGGATTTCCGGCAAAGGATCCGGGACTGCCTGCCAAGGCTGGGGCTCAAAGGGCGATTTTTTCCACCAGGCTACGCCGGCCACTCGGAGGGCTTTTACGTCCGGATAGGGTAGGGTTTGTCGGGGTACCAGACCGCCCCACCACCCGCCCGCACTGCGTCGGCCCACAAGCAACCAGACATTGGCCTCCTGGGCCGGTTCGGTCCAGAGACGCATCGGGGGCAGAGGTTGGATATTTGCCTCGGGTCTGGCGGCAGAGGCCGGCGGCGCCGAAGGCGACGCCGGGTGAGGGGGAGTATTCCCCTCTGCCGCGGCGGGCAGGGGGTGTGAGGCCCCCTCACCCGGCCTGCTGCGCAGGCCACCCTCTCCCGCGGAGGGGAGTGGGGAGAAAAATAAGCCCTCTCCATTCGGCTGAAGTGCTACCGGAATAAAAGGTTTTGCCTCCGGGTCCGGCGGCAGGTGGATGGAAGCGATGAAATTCTCTAATCGGTCGAATCGGCACCGGGTAAGCCAATAGGTTATGTCGTAGCAGGCTAAGTCGGCCATATGGAAGCCCACTAGCCCCAATAGGGCTGCTGTGCGGCCTTGGGCTGAGCGGTGCAAAAGCCACCAGACCATCAATAACCCCAGCGGTCCAAACAGTAGTCCTGCCATGCTGGCCCAGGGCAGTCCCCATTGAAAGCGCCCGTCTAGCTTGGCCAACACCAGCGGCATGGCCGAGAGCACCACCCCTATGGCCAGAATCCAATGCACCCGCCTGGGCAAACCGGCAACGCTGGTGGCCGATGGAGGGGCCTGCTGGGTTCGGCCTGCTCGACGCGAAAGTCCCTGGACCGTTACAGCCACTCCAACACTTAGGCCGACAAATATCCACAGGCTATACCGTGCCCAGCAGCGGAAGAAGCTAAACGGCGGCCAAGGGGCCAAGAGCCAAAACATCGGCCCATACGCGCCCAGAGCAAACGCAACGCCCAGTAATCCCATCAGCCCAGCCCAAACCACTAGTCGCCCATCCCGATGCCGAGCAAGCCACCGGTGGAGCGGGTTGGCCAAATCGGCTTTGTGGGCCGGTCGGTGCCGGGCGTTTCGGACAGCCCCCCGGCGATAGGATACAACAGCCTCCATTAGCAACCACAGGAACCCCACGGGACCCAGCAGCCCTGCATACTGAGCAAATTCCCACGGTCTGGCCGGGCCAACGGTTCGCTCGGCAAACGCATAAGGGCTCAGCCACTGGAAAAAGTTCCATGGGATGAGCGAATCGACAGCCAAGCCTTTCAGGTCCAGCTGAGCCCGTTGGGAAAGGGGAATCTGGGCCAGAGTGGGCAACACCTGCAGGCCGGCCAGAAGGAGACCTAAAACCTTGGCGGCCCCAAATTGCAGCAGTGTACCCGGTAAACGTCGGCCCCAGCCGATGATCAGCAGATAGGCCAACTCGGCCAGGCCGCTATACCACACGCTGGGCGGATACCCCAGGAGAAGTTGAGAGGCGGTAAGGACGGCCACTGCGGCGCCGGCCAATCGTCGCTCCAACGGCCTGGGCGAACACAGCAGAATATCCAGGCAGCCTAAAAGCCACGGCAGATGGGCCAATATCTGAATCACATTCGTATGGTTCAGCCGAAGGGCCAGGTAGGCGCTAAAGCTGTAGGTCATACCGCCCAGAGCGGCTGGTCCGTGCCAAAGACGCCGACGCCGTAGGAAAAACCACATCCCGCCAAACGCCGCTGGATAGGCCAACACCGTATCTATGTTAAAAGCCAGTTCCAAAGGCAATAGCCCGTATAGGGCCAGTTTGGCCGGGTGGAAGAAACCGCCTTGGCCTTCGCCGTGCGCATCAAATCCGCAGAAAAGCTCCGGACACCAGGTGGGCAGTCGGCCTTCCTGAAGCGATCGGCTATAGTAGCTGCGGAGCGGCAGGTGCAGGTAGGCCAAATCGTCATATAGATACACATGGCCAGCTATCAGCGGATAGATCAAAAGCCAATACACCCCGCCAGCTACTGCGAGCACCAGTAGCAGGATGGCCTGGTCGATTTCCGGGGTACTGAGCCGACCAAACTGCTTCTGCCGGTTTCGGAGCCACTGGGCCAGGTTGACCGCACCGGCAGCCCAAGCACAGGCCACGGCCAATGCCGCCCCGAAAAGCCCTTTCCGGCGATGGTGCCATTCCTCTAAATAAAATTCCACCGGCCGGGTGCGGTCTTTGATAATACGGTTAAAGACCGTAAGGCTCTGCTGGTGGTAGGCCTGTTCGATCAGGCGGGGCACTGCCGCCTCGGCCAACCAAAACCACAGGCCCATCAGCCCTGCCGCCACCAGCCAGGGGGCCAGATACAAAAGAATCGTTCGCACGGACGCCTTCATTGGGAGAGAAGCTCTGTATTTTGGAGGTCGGCAGCTGTTGAAGACATATCTTGGCTGACCAGGAAGCAGCCGATCTGTTCAAAGGGGAGTTTGTCCAGGGGTGGTTTGTCCATGGGGACTACTGCCAGTTTCCGGACAGGGCGATGCCGGTTGGTTTCGGTATCGGATCACCCGGGCTGGCACGCCCACGGCCACGGCATAGTCGGGAATAGGCCGAGTAACTACCGCGCCGGCGCCGATCACACAGTGGGAGCCGACATCGGCCATGACCACGGCCCGTTCGCCGATCCAGCTATTCTGGCCGATTCGTACCAGTTGCCATTGGCCCGGCTGCTGGCGGATGGGCACATCGAGTTGATCCAGGCCGTGTTGCCGAGGACCGTTGATCACCGATACCCCGGTCGAAAGCAGCACATCGTCTTCTAGCTGCACTTCGCCCAGGGAACAGTAGGGGCCAATGTAAACATTTTTTCCAATCCGAGTGTTGGGGCTATGGATCAGCACCCCAAAGCCGATCCAGCAGCCCGGCCCACACTCGGGCAAAACATATCGGTAAAACGCTCGCCGCAAATAGACCCCGCCTGTTCCAGCCAGCGGGGCCAAAAACTCGGACCAAAAACGCAGTGCCCGCTCTTTGCCGCCTAATGCCGCACCAAGCCAATATAGCACTACTGCCGGCAGCACCACGAGCCGGGCCAGCAAATCGGCTAGGAATTTCAGAACAGTCTTCATATGGAATTTCCGTAATACTTCAGCCGAATGGCGACTCGTTCCTTGTCATTTCTGCGTAAGTGGGGATCCAGGAGAAATGTTTCAGAAATCCTGGACTGCCGCTTACAACGGCAGGGACAATTTAAAAGTTCTTCCCTAAGAAACGGGCAGTTCTCCTTCATTTGGCTGTATTACCATGAGGCTGAAATATTACAATGATTGCTTCCAGCGGGTTCGTCTGATAGTCGGCAGATGCTTCCTAACAGGTGCGGCTCAGTTTCGTCCATCCGTCTTTTGCCTTCTATACCCAACTCCCCACCGCCTACCCTCTACTGCTTACTGCCCACTCCCTACTGCCCCCCTACCCCCATTCTCTCAAAGGACGCTTCTAGAATGATCTGTTCGATCTGTCGGGTATTTTTTACCGGGTCGAAAAGCTGCCGCACACGCTGGAGGCCAGCCTGGCCCATTTGGCGGCGCAAAGTGGGGTCGGCGGCCAGTCGGTCCATCCAAGCGGCCAGGCCGGCGATGTCTCCTACATCGACCAAAAAGCCGGTCTGTCCATCCAGGACGATTTCTGTCGGCCCCTGCGTGCGGGTAGCAATGACCGGCAGTCCAAAAGCTCCCGCCTCCGCTAGTACCAGCCCAAACGATTCCTCCCGGGAGGTCAGTACCAATACATCGGCTTCCCTAAGGATGGATTGCACATCTTCTTGAAATCCGAGCAGTTGGCAATACTCGGCCAGGCCCAGTTGGGTTATCATCTGCCGGACTTGCTCCTCCAGTGGGCCAGTGCCTACTAAAAGAAATTGACATCGGTCCCGAAGCTGCATCCGGGCGATAGCTTGAAGGAAACTGATCGGGTCTTTGCGTTCAGAGAGCCTGCCGATCCAGACCACCCGACACGGCTGCTCGCCACTCTGCTCATCGTGGGACAGGGGCATGGCTGAGGGGACCTCTTCACCCTCGCCCCGCCGCGGGAGAGGGTGGCTTGGCGCAAGCCAAGCCGGGTGAGGGGGAAATCCCTCCTGCCCGCCGCTGGAGAGGGTGGCATTGCCTTTGGCAATGTCGGCTGAGGGGGCCTCCTCCCATGGCCGAAAACGCACCGAATTATATACCACCCGCATTTTTTCCTCTGGAATCAGGCCCTGGCACTGTTGCCGGGCAGCATGCGACTCGAAGATGACCCGCTTGGACCATCGGCCAATGGCCCGCACCATCCATCGCCAAGGCAAAAGGTGCGGACGCATGGACTGAGGCCCTAGGATTTCATGGACATGCCAAACGTGCGGCACACCCGCCCATCGGGCCGCCAAGGCCGGTTCAAAAATCACCGCCGTATTGGTATAAACCACGGTGAACCGTTCCCGTCGGAGCCGACGGGCAAGCCGCATCGCCCGCCACATGCTGCCCAGCAGAACGTTCCGCCAGTGCCAGAAGGTCGGCTCATAGCCCATCCACCAGGCCCATGGCCAGATTTCCACTGAATAGCCCCGCTGCCGGGCCATCTCCACCATAGGCCCATCCCAGGCAAAAAGTACCCGGGCCTCGAACCGCTGCCGATCCAAATGTTCCAGCAGGGTGTCCAGGCAGTATTCTGCTCCGCCTCGGCTGCCCGAATGGGCCGCAATGAGCAGTTTCACGTGTTGGGGTTGGTTCATGAGTTAACCCGGCCTTTAGGCCTGGGG
>JANXAQ010000320.1 GCA_025062105.1 Thermoguttaceae bacterium | reverse complement strand
ACCAGGATGTGCTACAGCCCAGGATTTGAGCATCTTGGGTATCAGAACCTTGACCGCCCGTTGGAAAAGGAAGACTGGGTACCTCCTTTTCAGACAACCTGTTAGGAAATTGGGTGAATAAAAGGGGGTTTCGTGGGAACTGCTGGAAAAAAAGCAGTTAGGAAAATGCCAAAAGTGGAGCTGGCTGGGGCAGCAGAGGGAAGATAAAGGACAGACAATATGGGAACCTCTGCATAATTCAAGGAGGATATTTTTATACTATTTTGGCTTGGTCTCCTTTTCCCCTAACATATAGAGTTGCTAGCATTGCTAGCAGCCAATCGATAGTAGATGTTCGACTAGGAGAACGGGAGGGCATAAGAATCAAAAGTTCATGATGTTCACTATATGTTCAGGACTTTGCAGAGGTTCCTATGGACACCATCCATAAAATAGCAACAAAATAGCAACATAGCATAGCCTAGATTAAGATGGGTGCTATTCAGTGCTTGTGCCGAAGGAGTCTCGTCTATGTGGAAATGTTCCCAGATCGTAAAGAGGGTTAGTCTAGTCTGGCTGTGTATTCTGGCAGTGGTGGTCCCCGCAGCGGGCACAGAGACTCAAAAACCGGTTCTTATTATCTCCGTAGCCGGTTATCAGAAGTTGGTGGACGACTTAGGCCAATTGGGTCAGTGGGGTGCTCGGCCAGAACTAGGTACGGCTTTAGAGGGAATAGTTAGCCTAGCGACCGGCGGCAAAGGCTTGTTAGGTTTGGATAAAACTCGTCCCGTTTCTCTGGTGATCCAAACTGATGGCCGCCAATTCATTCCCTATCTGTTACTGCCGGTAACTGATCTGGAAAAATTCCTTAGTGTGGTAGAACCTCTTTTAACCAACCCGATTACCAAAAAAGATGGCATTTATGAGGTTTCCTTGGAGCGAGGCCGAAAACTGTTTCTGCAGACAAGAGGCCAGCAGTGGGCTGTGGCCGCCGAAACCCAAGAGGCTTTGGCCTCAGTCCCCCAGCAAATATCAGAAGACCTCCAGCAAAAACTGCCTGAACCTTGGACCGTAGGGATTTCGCTGCTGACTAAGAACATAGCTCCGGAGCAGCGGCGTCAGTGGGCCGAGCGTCTCCGCAGTCAAGCTCAACGGGAACTTATCCCCCGACCAGGCGAGACCGAAGAAGACTTTAAAGTCCGGAAGTGGCTTAGCGAGTGGTTGGCCGATTGGCTAGCCAGCCTGCTAGACCAAGTCGAAACCCTCCAGATCGGCCTGGGTGTGGATAACCAGGCTGAGGCTTTGGTGGCGGAGATGGCCTTGCAACCGGTTGCCGGTTCTGCCTTGGCCGACGCAATCCAACAGGCAGGGCAAACAAAAACAGCTTTCGCTGGGCTGCTAATGGCGGACGCTACCCTGTCGGGTCATGGGGTGCTTCGGTATCCGGCCGGCGAATTTCATCAGATTGCCCCGTTGGTCGAGATGTTGAAAGTGCGGGCCATACAGCAACGGCCTCGGCCTGATCAGACCCCTGAACAAGCCCAGCTCCAACGGGAGCTGAGGGCAGCAATTTTCGACCTGGTGGAGAAAACGCTCAAAAGTGGCCGGATCGAAGGGGCCTTGTCCGTGGTGCTGCAGCCGGATCAGTTTACCCTGTTGGCCGGTCTCTATGTGGCCGACGGAAAAGCTGTAGAAAAACTCATCGAGCGAGCCGTTGCTGAAGCTCGGAAAGTCCGACCTGTGGAAGTGGATCAATATGTGAAACTTCGAGCTGAACAGTTCCATGGTGTAAATCTTCATGTCGTCCGATTTCCTTTGCCCCCCGAGGCGGAGCGTCGGGACGCTCTATTGAAGCTGATTGGACCGGAAGTGGAATTGGTCCTGGGTACCGGGCCAGAATCGCTGTATATGGCACTAGGAAAATCGGCAGAATCGACGCTGCGACAGGCGATCCAAAAAGACGCCCAAGGGGCCCAACCGGTCGCTCCCATGGCGGCTGGCTTGGCCATCAAACCATTACTTGCTATGCTGGCAGAACACGGGCAGCCCGACCAAAAAGAGAAAGCTCGGCAGTGGATGGAAAAGATTTCAGGCAAGGATCGCCTTCAACTAGCCCTAGAAAGCTGCCAAGGCCGACTGCGGCTTCGCCTCCAGATACAGCGGGATGTACTAGCAGTGCTAGCAGATGCCGTTGAGGGTTCAAGGTAACCGTTGCTTGCTGGGGTGTTTTTCCTCGGAGGGTCTTCGTCCAATGGATGGAGGAATCGCTGGAATCGATTTTCCCCTAGGGGGGACTATTCAAATGCGTTGGTTTCCGTTACACTAACAAGCCGTTCTATATCCGATTGCCTTTCACAACTCTTTTCCGAAAACTGACGGGGAAGATTCTGCTGTTCGGAGAAGAATTCAGGGAAGAAGTGAGGTGAAAAGCTGAAAGTATCTCGGCTGATGGCCGAGGGGTGATTTGTAGTGTCCATTTTTTCAAGGAGTCTAAATGTGGTTCGACGTACCTGGTTATCGTGTTTAGTGGTGGCTAGTTTGTTGTGGGGCAGCGGCAGCAGCTTGGCTCAACAGCCCACGCCGATTGCCGTCGTTTCCATTTCCGGCTACGACGAGCTGCGGGGCGATTTGGAGATGATCGGCAAATTGGGGGGCACGCCGGAACTGGCCAAGATGGTCGAAGGTTTTATTGCCATAGGAACCGGTGGCCGGGGATTGGCCGGGCTGGATAAGGCCAGACCTCTGGGTGCCGTGGTCTATGTGGACGGGGAGGAATTTCCGGTTATCGGGTTTGTGCCGGTAACTAATCTGAAGAGTCTATTGCAGGCTTTAGCGGGGCCACTGGGCGAGGCCAAAGACGCTGGTCAGGGTGTGTACGAAATTTCCGTCGGTGAAACGTCCCTGTATGTGAAGCAACAAGGCGGCTGGGCCTTTGTGGCGTCAGAAAAAGACCTGCTGGACAAGGCCCCGGCAGATCCGCTCAAACTCTTGGCCGGGCAAGAAAAGAAATACGATCTGGCGGTGTCTCTGTCGGTCAAGAATCTGCCCGAGCATCTCCGCAATATGGTGGCCGGCCTGTTGCAAATGGGCGCCCAACAAGCCCTGGAAAAACAGCCCGGAGAAACCGATGAGCAACATCAACTTCGGGTCAAACTAGCTCAGCGATCTCTGGAGGAGGCCATCAAGCAAATCAACGATCTGGATACGGTGCTTCTGGGCCTGAACATCGACCAGAAGACTAAAACGGCCTATGTGGATTTGCAGGTTACGGCCAAACCGGGCACGCAGATGGCCAAGGAAGCAGCCATGGCCGCCAAGGTCGAAAGCCAGATGCTCGGTTTTGTGCTGCCAGATGCCGTTTTTAGCGTCCGAGCCACCGGGCCGATTACCGAAGCGGATCGGACTTCCATGAAAGAAATCTTCCCGCAGTTGAAAAAGCAGCTTCTGGAACAACTCCAGGATCAGGGCCTTAGCGACGAGCAGATCAAAAAGGCCAAAGAGCTCCTGGAAGAGTTGTTTACTCTGTTGGAGGAAAGTGCGGAGGCCAAGGCCATGGACATGGCTGCTTCGCTCGTCCTGAAAGCAGATGCCCTGAGCCTGCTGATGGGTGGTTCGGTTCCCAACGGAACGAAGATCGAAGCCTGGTTCAAAAAGCTCGTCAAAGCTGTCCAAGAAGAAGAACCCGCGATTGAAAACCACGTAAAACTTAACGCCGACACTTATGAGGGTGTCAATCTCCATGTCGCTACGGTGCCGCTGCCTCCAGATACACCGGATGCGGAAAAGCTGAGTAAACTGCTCGGCCCACAATTGGATATTGTCTTAGGCACCGCTCCCAACGCCCTTTATCTGGCCATAGGTCAGGATGCCGAAAAACTGTTAAAAAAGGCTATCACCCAAAGCAAACAAAAGGCAGGCACTCCCGTTATCCCGACGGAGATGTCGTTCTCGTTGGGCAAATTCCTGCAATTTCTCCAGGACGTGGCCGAAGATCAAGGGCCTCAGGAACGGATGGTGCTGCAGAGCTTAACCAAAATCTTGGCCAAAAGCGGCGGTAAAGACAACATTACGCTCAAAGTCACCCCCGTGCCCAATGGCGTCCAGATCCGCCTCGAATTGCAGGAAGGCGTTTTGAGCATTTTCGGGGCTTTGCCACAAATGGGCATGATCATGGGCGCCCCAGGGATGCCGGCCGCTCCCAAGTTGGAATTCTAACCGTCTTTGGAGCCACGGGCTGCTTACCTACGGTCGGGCGGCTTTGCCCGATGCTATCCGCCCAGATGGGCCTTTATAACCGATGAAGGGCCACTGTTGGGCCACAATACCTTTGGACTACGTTAGCCCCGAAAGGCCCTGAAAAAACTACTTCCCAAAGCAGAGGCCTGTTGCAGGCCAGTGGACAAATCAAGGCTTCCTGAAAAAGCACCTACCCGATCAGGAAGCCTTTTTCTTTTGATCCGAAGGCTATTTTTGATCGGAGCCATCAAGGGATTTATCCGCCCTAAGCTACCCAGGGAAGATGGTTCCTGGGGGAGGTTCCTTCAGGGTTTTGCGGTATTGTTCTGGAAGGATTTCGTTATGCGTCCAGAAGTGGTTGGCCGACCTATGGAAATCCTTTTAGTTGAGGACAATTTGGAGGATGCTGGTTTGGCCATCCAGGCCCTGCGCGAAGGGGGGCTGGAATGCCGCATTAGTCTGGTTCGCGATGGTCAGGAAGCTCTCGACTTCTTACATCGCCGCGGCATCTACGCCCGGGCCCCCAAACCCGATCTTGTCCTCTTGGACCTCTATCTACCGAAAAAAGATGGCCGAGAAGTGCTCGCAGAAATCCGGGCCGACCAGCACTTACGCTGGCTTTCTGTGGTGGTGCTTACCGCCTCTCAGCTTCATGAAGAGATCCTCCGGCGGGAGCAGTTGGCCGTCGATGGCTATCTAGTCAAACCCATAGATTTCCCAAAGTTTATTGCTCTGGTCAAGCAGCTTCGCCAATCGTGGCTCAAAGAGGTTATCCTCCCCCCTTTGGACTAGCTTGATATGCATCTATAGTGGCGCAAAAGAGGGTAGCTCCATTCTTCTTAGGGGCTTATCTAGGCTTTCTTGGGGGAAAGAATTAGTCTTTTCGTACTAGTCTCTTGGGCCTAAGAGGATCTGGCGGACGGATTGGCAGGCGGCCTTGTATCGAGAGAGGCCCCTTTTAAGAGTTTTTCTAAGCTTATCTTTTCTAGCTTTTTTATCCTTCCAAAATTAATAAATTTCTGCAAAACTTCTATCTTCTTTATTTTGCCAAGATGCTACCTGAAGCTACAGTTTTTTGAGGACCTAGAGACCGCACCTTCGCTCTAGCTCCTGGAAGGTCCTCTTACGAACAGACTTCTGTTGGCAAAGAGAGAATGTTCAGCATTTGGTCTTTATGTTCTGTTCCAGGAGGTGCATATGTCCACTGTTTTGGATGAGGTGCGGGCCGCTGAAACTTCTCAGTCTGAAGGCTCCGGCACGCTGCAACTGGTAAGCTTCCATCTGGCCGACGAAGAGTACGCCGTCGAAATCACCAAGGTGCGGGAAATCATCTTGCTCAGTGAGATTACCCGCGTGCCGCAAACACCGGATTATGTCCGAGGCCTGATCAACCTTCGCAGCATGGTCATTCCGGTCATCGATCTAAGGCGTCGGTTCGGCCTGCCGCCCGGGGAACAAACCTCCGAAAGCCGAATTATGGTGGTTGACGTGCGCGGCAAAACGATCGGCATTGTGGTGGATGCGGTCGATGAGGTCTTGCGCGTTAGCCGCGATAAGATCGCTCCGCCGCCGCCAACGGTAGTTGGTCCAGGCCGGGAATACTTGCGCGGCTTGGTGAAACTAGAAGGTCGGCTTTTGATCTTCTTGGACATCGACCAAATCCTCCGGCAAGAGGATCAGGAGGCCCTGGCCCGGATGGCCTAACTTCCCTCTGCCCACCGCGGGAGAGGGTGGCCCGGCGCTAGCCGGGCCGGGTGAGGGGGTCCTGCTCCGAAAGCGGAGGGCAGAGGGCCGAGGGCGGACAACCCAAAGGGCAGAAAGCCGAGGGCGGACAACCAAGGAACCGCCTGTAAGGAAGCGGCGGTTAATACCCCTCACCCGGCTAGCCTGACGGCTAGCCACCCTCTCCCGCAGTGGGGCGAAGGGATTTTCTGGTTGGGCGGGAATGACGTTAGTGGCCCCCCACATCGGGCCGGGCTAGTCCGGCCCATCCTCTCCCAC
>JANXAQ010000252.1 GCA_025062105.1 Thermoguttaceae bacterium | reverse complement strand
ATTTTCTAAGCTTTCCCTACTCCTATTGAACCTCCTAGGATATGATGGTGTTAGGAGTGCTTGCAACCTGATATAGGAACCTCTGCAAAATCCTGAACATCCAGTGAACTTTATGAACTTTTGATTCTTTAGCCGTTCCGTTGTCCTGCCAGGACATCTACTATCAGTTGGGTGCTAGCAATCCTAGCGCCCCTATATGTTGTGTTAGAGGGAGGCCAGCCAAAATGGCATCAAAATATCCCCTTTGAATTATGCAGAGGTTCCTATCAAAATATCTCACTCCAATTCTGCAGAGGTTCCATCCATCTATTATGCCCAGTTTTCCTATACGGGCCGATCATCCCGAAAACCCGTGGGCAAAGCCCTAAACCCCATTTTCAGGATAACCGCTTAGCTCCCCTTTTGGCAATTTCCAGGAAACAGGCCTCTTCGGATGTCGTAACTCTTTGAAAATATTGGGGTTATGGAATTTTCTGAACAAAGAAGCACTCAACTCTTAGGTGCTTGAGTAAGTGCTTGAGATTAAAAGAATCTCTGCGTAATTCAATGGGGATTGCTTTATACCATTTTACCTTTCCCTCCCCTAACCTAATATGGGCTAATGGCCTCGCTAGGGGCCAGCAGAGAGTAGGTATTGGACTGGGAAACCGGAACAAGCAGGTAATCAAAAATTCATAAAGTTCCCTATATGGTTAGGATTTTTCATAGGATTTTTCATAGGTTTCAAAACTCGACTTTTGCCATTTTGGGCCCGGTCTGGGAAGCAGGATGCTCTAATGCTGGGAGCTATTAGAGTTAGGAACTTGGGGAGACAAAGGGAGATATCGCCGTAACTCTTGGAGCTAAAATCAGTTAAGGAAAGGCAAAAGTCGAGCTAAAATAAGCTATAAAAATTGACCAAGGTCGAGCTTAGCACGGACTTTTACTATTTTAGCCTTCTGCCGAAAGGAGAAAGCTCCAACTCCTTGGAGTTATTAGAGTTAGGAAATTGGGTGGACAAAAGGATGGTTCGTGGAAACTTCTGGACATACCACACGTTATAGAAAATGGCCAAGTTGGAGAAGATAAACAGTTTAGCTTGCCTTTTACCTTAATTTCCCAGAATCCCAAACATTTTATTTTACAGGAGCGCCGCTGGAAGGACTGCAACGAGCAGTCAGCCCAAAATCCCTCAGGAAAACTCAAAAACCCAAAGTTCCGGATACACTCTTTTAGTTCCCCTGTTGCCATTTTTGGGATCGCCCTGAAACAGAAATGCTCTAAGTCCTTGCGATTGCTGGAGTTAAAAAACTGTGGGAGCAAAAGGAAGTTTCGGCCTAATTACTGGAAGGAAGCCAACTTAAGGAGCAAAGGGCGAGGGTAGAAAGACTAGCCATAAAAAGCCTAATTGCGTGGGGATGATCTACATTAGGGATAGAAGGCCGTTTTCCGGCTTCTGCGGCATCAGGCCTCCCCACAGAGGTGCCCAGACTGGGCAGAGCGTGCTGCCTTTGAGCAACCTAACAGTTGCTATTGAACAACCTGAAGTTCCTGGTGACCTAACCGGCCAGAAGGCTATCTTTCCGCCAAAAAATAAACTTAACTTTTTGTGCCGCCTAAGGTTAGGAAACATCCGACTCCCAGAAATCCTCCCCGGCAGCCTTTGGGAATACCGGTTGAAGTCGCTTATTACTAGCCAAAACCCCCCTCCAGGGGACACAATATGTAAAGCGAGGAGCTTGAGTTTTGCCATTTTTGCTACCACTCGAAAGGAGAAAGTTGCAGCCCTAACTGATTGGAGTGAGGCGATTGTGGGAACAAAGGGGGGCGTAACTTCTGGATAATAAAGTAGTTAGGGAAAATAGCCAAACTCGAGCTCAGAGGGAGTGTGTTTGGAGCCCCTCAACTGCCTGCTATTGGCCCCTTGCAAGGGGCTGGGTAGGAGGAGAAAAGTTAGGCATTAGGCTGCCTGGCTTAAGAATATACAGGACATGGCTTCATCCTGCGCATCACGGTGGTTTTGCAAACCGCCCAATGCCACCGACGGGAACGGAGTCTGCGCTGCTGGCGGGATTGCCAACAGCAAAGCAACATACGAACCTCTACAAAATCCTGACCATATAGAGAACTATATGAACTTTTGATTTGGTAGAGATTGGGGGCCCCATTTAAAAAGCCATGATTTAGAATCTCTGCAAAATCCTGAACATATAGTGAACTTTGTTAACTTTTGATTCTCTACTCATTCATTTGTCTTACCCGGACAGCTACTATCTATTGGGTGTTAGCAATGTCGGCACCTCTATATGCTGTATTAGAGGGAGCACAGGCCAAAATGGTATAAAGACGTCTCCTTTGAATTATGCAGAGCTTCCTAATGTAGGTTGTTAATGTAACTTGTTAGTAGTGCTAGCAGCCCTACGGATTGAGTTGGAAGTGGACGGTGCCAAAATAGTGCAAGAACATTTCCTTTATGCAAAGGTTCCAACAATCCAATTTTTTTCTTTTGCCACTGCATACTGGAGAACGCCAATAGGAGACTACCTTTGGGACCAAAAATGGGCCCAAAAATAGATCTCCCCGTTTGGCTAATAGTAGCCGTTCTAGAAGGATGCTACTTTCTGAAAGGTTGCTCTTTCTGGGCCTTAGTTTGCTCTAGGCCTGCCTTGGCTCCAGCGGCTGTCAGCTAGGCCCTTTCGGATGCCTAGCTGCCTAACCTGTTGGAAGGCCATAGGTTACAGGAGCCATTTGGGAAAGATGTTAGCCAGGGCCAGGATTTGGAAATGTTCTCCAAGAATGGAGGACCCGGTTGGGCTGGCTCAATAGCCTCTCCACCTATCAGAGAAGACCGTAAAGAGGGTGTATTTGGTTGGAAAATTGGATGGAGCCGTTTTATGCCTATTTTGCCGAGGGAACCGGATAGTTTTCCTGAGGACCTTTTGGAGGAGCATCGGCTTGGGGAGCGAGCCGATGGCCGATGGTGGGCCCTATACACGTTGCCCCGCCGGGAGAAGGAGCTGGTGCGTCGGCTTCGAGGCATGGGAATTTGGCATTATTGTCCGCTTGTGTGTCGGCGGTATCAGTCCCCGGCCGGTCGAAGGCGCACCGTTTGGATTCCTCTTTTCCCAAGCTACGTGTTTTTACTAGGCTCGGAGATGGAGCGGTACCTGGCCCTGACTACCCAATGCGTAAGCCGGACTTTAGAAGTGCCGGACGAAGCCGAACTGGTCCATGATCTTCGCCAGATATGGCGGTTGATCCAGAGCGGGCTGCCCCTAACGCCGGAGGCTCGATTGGAGCCGGGCGATCGGGTCCGGATCCGCAGTGGGCCGTTAGTGGGCCTGGAGGGGGTGGTGATTCGGCGTCGGGGTGAGGATCGGCTTTTGGTAGCCGTGCAGTTTTTACAAAAAGGGGCCTCCATTGAACTTGCCGACTTCCAAGTGGAACGGATTGGCTAACCAGCTCTGTCTGCCTCAGCCTAACAAACAAAGAAAAATTTACTACTAATGAGGGATATAATATGCCATTTTTAGGTTATTTTTGCCTAAGATTTTCTTTCCAGGAATGTCAATTGCTTGATTTATTCTGTTGGGGTAAGTAGGCTAAAAGTAAGCTAATTCTCCGAGTTTTAACCTAGGAAACGGTTTGGGACATCCGCGAAGGTTATTTCATCCGGAGAGAGCGAGGTTTTGGTACTTGCTAAGTTGGGGTTAACCGGGAAAAAGTTTCCAGAACGATCTGTGCCTGGCAGTAGGGGTCTTCAAGGGGGTAAGGGCCGAGGAATTTCGGCAAAAGGTTCTTAGCTGGGGGTCTAAGAGCTTCTAACAAAATGAGTTGTACTACCATTCCCTTAGGGGGTGTAGCGTTTAGCACCATGTCTCATTTTGTTAGAAGCGCTAAAAAAGGATAAGGATATTGAGGAATGGGCCTTTTTTCTCGCAAAAATCAACCTGAGTATCAGATTCCACCAGTGCCGACGCCTGCTCCTGGAGAAGTGGCGGAGAAGTATTTTCGTTGGGTGGGGTGGTTGAATCGGATTGGGGCGGCCATTTTGCTGATACCGGCTATTCCGATTATTCTGGTATTGGTTTTTTTGGTTCGGCTGACCTCGTATGGGCCGGGCATCTATCGACAGAAACGGGTGGGCAAAAACGGCCGGGTGTTTACCCTGTATAAAATCCGCACGATGATCCACAATGCCGAGGCGCTGACCGGTCCGGTCTGGACTGCTCCGAATGACCCTCGGATCACCAAGTTTGGCAAATTGCTCCGGGCGGTGCATCTAGACGAATTGCCCCAGCTATTCAACGTGGTCATGGGGCACATGTTGCTCATCGGCCCCCGACCGGAGCGTCCGGAGTTTACTGAATATCTGGCCCAAGAGGTGCCTGGGTATATGAAGCGGTATGTGGTGCCGCCGGGCATTACAGGACTGGCTCAGATCAATTTGCCGCCTGATACGGATGTGGATAATGTCCGCAAAAAGCTGGTATTAGACTTAGAATATATTCGTACCGCCAATTGGAAGCTGGATTTGAAGATTCTTTTATGCACGGCGGTGCGGCTTTTGGGATTTTCCGGGATGTGGATGGCCAAGAAGCTGGGGCTTTACCGGGAAGTATCTCTTCCGCTGACACCTGCCGAACCGGTCCGGCCGGAACTCAAACCGGCACCCTCTGCCCCTGGGATGCCAACCACATTTCCTCCCGAGCTATTGCCGAAATTGGTGGCTCTTTCTGCCAGTGGCAACGGCGCTAGAAAAACTCCCGCCCCGCAGCCGACGGTCCCTTTAAGCTAATTGGAAAACTCGGGAGGATCGAAAAACCGCACCGGGAAGCAGAGGGCAAACCAGGACTCATCAGCGGGTTCCAGTATGGCGTGCGCTTTCCTGGTTGACAGACGCCTATGAGTTTTTTGCCTTCTCCGGATAGAGACGTATTTTCAGCCCGGCCGGTGCCTAACGCTCTGACCGTCGATGTAGAAGACTACTATCATGTCAGTGCTTTTGAAGGGCAGGTAGATCGGACCCGGTGGTCTGAATATCCTGGCAGGGTAAAAGAAAATACGGAACAACTGTTAGCTATTTTCCGGCGTCGGCAGGTGCGGGCGACCTTTTTTATCCTAGGCTGGGTGGCTCAACACGATCCGGATTTAGTCCGGCAGATTCAAGCTGAGGGACATGAACTGGGCGCCCACAGTTTCTGGCATCAACGTATCTATACCCAATTGCCCGATGCATTTCGAGAAGACTTGGTCCGGAGCCGGGATCTGTTAACCCAACTGACAGGCCAACCGGTCCGCTGTTACCGGGCTGCTAGTTTTTCTATAACACCAGCCTGTTGGTGGGCCTTAGAGATTTTGGTCCAGGAGGGATTCCAGTATGACTGTAGTGTGTTTCCGATTTGGCACGATCGGTATGGGGTGCCGGAGGCGCCGGTGGGGATTTATCGGGTGGAGACGCCGTCTGGCTCGATCTGGGAGTTTCCACCAGCGGTCTATCAGATTGCCGGCTTGAAGGTACCTTGTGGAGGTGGCGGCTATTTTCGGCTCTATCCGCTGGGGCTGACGTTGTGGCTTTTGCGGGCTATTCGGCGTCAAGGCCGACCGTTTCTGTTTTATCTGCATCCCTGGGAATTGGATCCGCAGCAGCCGAGACTCCCAGGTTCTCTGTTGAGCCGGTTTCGGCATTATTGGAATCTGTCGGCCACGGCCCGACGCCTGGAAGAGCTTCTGGATCAATTTCTGTTTGCCCCGGTCAGCGAGGTGGTGGAGGAATATTTGCGGCAAAAGGAGGGCCACATCGAAGTGCTGCGCCTGGGCGATTTGGGAAAACTCGCTGAAAAGGGGCTGAAGACAGTCATCCAGCCGCTCGGGGGGGTACAAAGTTGACGAGCGGAGCAGGTCGGCCAACCGTGCTGTTTTTGGTGCATCGGATACCGTATCCGCCCAACCGGGGGGATCGGATCCGATCGTTTCATATTTTGGATTTTTTGGCCCGCCGAGCGGAGGTGGCCCTTGGCTTTTTAACTGAAGAAACGCCCTCGGCTGAAGCTCTGCAGGCGTTGAAGGAGCGATGCGGTTGGATTGGCTGGGCACGCTGGGGGCGCTGGCAGCGTTGGCTTAGGGCAGCCTGCTGGTTTGCCGCTGGCAGAACGATCACCGAAGGCCTGTTTGCTTCTAGGAAGTTGCGAGGGCAACTACGAGGCTGGTTGCAGGAGCATCGGCCCGATGCCGTGCTGGTCTTCTGTTCCAGTATGATGCAGTATGTGCATCTGCCGGGGCTGGAAAATGTCCGGATCGTGGTCGATCTGGTTGATGTGGATAGCCAAAAGTGGTTGGACTATGCCGGCCTGAGTCGGGGTTGGCGGCGATGGGTATATCAACTGGAAGGCCGACGGCTTCGGCGTCTAGAACGCTGGATTGGCCAACGTGCTGCTGCCGTGCTTCTTACCACCCCGCATGAAGCAGCCATCTACCGGCAGATTGCCCCGGAAGCCCATATCCAGGTCCTCCTCAACGGGGTGGATACAGAATATTTCCACCCGGGGGTTTCACCCGATTGGCTAGGCGGTCAGCAAGTGGCTGAACAAAAGACAGCTCCGGCCGGCAGGGAATCGGCATTGGCCGGTTGCCGTTCGTCGCTGGGCACTGCTCCACAAGGAGTAGGGGGCCACCATGCTGGCCAATCTTCTCCACAGTCCGGAGCGGGATCGACCATCAGCAGTAAAGCCCGTTGTGTATTCGTTGGAGCCTTGGACTATCAGGCCAATATCGATGGACTGCAATGGTTTTGCCAAGAGGTTTGGCCGTTGGTCCGGCAGCAGCGTCCGGATGCGCAGTTTATCGTGGTCGGCAGCAACCCGACCGGAGCGGTGTTTCGGTTGGCGGAGCAGACTGCTGGAATTCAGCTTGTTGGGCCAGTGCCGGATGTGCGGCCTTATTTGTCTGAGGCCGAAATAGTGGTAGTGCCTTTGCGGGTAGCCCGGGGTATTCAGAACAAGGTATTGGAAGCTTTAGCGATGGGCAAACCGGTGGTAGCCAGTCCCCAGGCCTTGGAAGGTTTGGCCCTTCAAGTGGGCCGGGAAGCCGAATTGGCCCACCATCCTTCCCAGTGGGCGGAAAAACTGCTTCAGTTGTGGGCCGATCCGTTCCGACGAACCACTCTCGGCCAAGCCGGCCGCCGCTTTGTCGAAACTCATCACCAATGGGACCAGGTCCTTCAGCCGTTGGGGCAGGTGTTGGGGCTGCCGGAGGCTCTTGGCCCTTCAGAGGAACCGTCAAGAACGGCAGATCAAAGCTCCTCCACAAAATTCCATGAACATCAAACTATTTAACTATTTCCCTATGGATTCTGAAAAAACCTTCCCGATAATTTCAGAACAGTTACGGTCTTTATCGGAAGCCGACCCGAACGGACAGATCCCGGCTGGGCTTGCTTGTCCGCTTTGTGGTGCGGTGATGACAAAGCCGTTTTCGGTTCGGCCAGAACAGTTGGTCCAATGGCTAGGTCCGTGGGCGGCCCGCCGGTTCGGCGTTTTCACCCTGCCAAAGGATTTTTTGCTTTCTGTAGTGATTCCGGTCTATAATGAACGGTCCACCATAGAGGAAGTTTTGCGGCGCGTGCAGGCAGTGCCAATTCCCAAAGAGGTACTGGTCGTCGATGACGGAAGCACCGACGGCACCAGAGAGTACTTGGCGGGCCTTCCTCAACAGGAAAACTTCCGCATTTTCTTCCATCCGCATAATATGGGTAAAGGGGCGGCCCTGAAGACCGGCTTTGGCCAGGCCAAGGGCCAGGTAGTGCTCATCCAGGACGCCGATTTAGAATATGATCCGGCGGAATATCCTCGGCTTATCCAGCCGATTGTCGAAGGGGTGGCCGATGTGGTCTATGGCTCTCGATTTGCTAGTGATGGGCCTCATCGGGTACTGTACTTTTGGCACTATGTGGCCAATAAATGTATCACCACGTTATCGAACATGCTGACGGATCTGAACCTGACGGATGTGGAAACCTGTTACAAGGCGTTCCGTCGGGAGGTGATCCAGGCGATTGCTCCCACGCTGAAAGAGCGGGGATTTGGCATCGAACTGGAACTGACGGCCAAGGTGGCCCGACGCCGATACCGAATTTATGAAGTCGGAATTAGTTATTTTGGCCGAACTTACCAAGAGGGCAAAAAAATTGGCCTCCGGGACGCCCTTCATGCCCTTTGGTGCATCCTGCGATACGCCGTGGCCGATTGATACGAACCAACACCTGTCAAAATAGACTCTTCCGAAAAAGAGGACAGTCAAAAGATGGAAAAAGGTTTACTTTTCACCTATACCATGACCTATGGGGGGGCGGCTGTCAGCCTGTTTTATCCCTATGTGGGTTTTTTGATCTATGTGTGTTTTGCCATCATTAAGCCGCCGGCCATGTGGTATTGGTCGGTGCCGCCGGGCGGTTATTATGACCGTACGGTAGCGATTGCGGTGATTATCGGTTGGCTGATCCAAGCCTTTGGCAATTGGAAGTTGGGCACACATGCTACCCGAATCACTCTGACACTGGGACTATTTTTCTTTTGGCAGGTGCTCGGCTGGGCTGCTAGCGAGGTGCCAGCGCTAGCCCAATGGCACGTCTGGGATCAGTTCAAAATCCTGCTAATGTTTTTGATTGGGCTTTCCCTGATCGACACTCCTCGACATGCCAAAGCCCTGGCCTGGACTATGGCCGTGAGTCTGGGCTACTTGGCCTATGAATTGAATCTCAGTTATTATGCCGGCTACAATCGAGCTGGGGCCGAAGGGTTCGCTGCTTTGGACAATAATTGTGTGGCGGTGGAAATGGCCTGTGGTGCCGGGTTAGCGATGTTTTTAGGTTTCGGCGAACGTCGGCTCTGGCTTAAAGCTATCGGCCTGATCTCTGCAGTGCTTTGCGCCCATACGGTCATGTTCTGTTGGTCCCGGGGCGGAATGTTGGGGCTGATTTTTGTGGCCTTAGCGGGATTTCTGCTCATCAAGCGGGAACCAAAGCATTATCTGCTCTTTCTGCTGCTGCTGGCTTTGGGCTTCCGATTGGCCGGGGATCAGGTTCGCCAACGCTTCCTGACCGTCTTTGTGGATCCAGAGGAGCGGGACACCTCGGCCAATACCCGGCTAGAATATTGGGGCCATGCCTGGCAGGCCATGCAGCGCAATCCGCTGTTCGGCGTTGGGCCGGGACATTGGATGCATTATTGCCATCAGGTAGGCATCCGTCCTATTTATGTCCATTCGGTTTGGATGCAAGCCGGGGCAGAGACCGGTTTTCCCGGATTAGCACTGCTTATTGCTTTTTATGGCCAGACGGTTTTGTATCTTTATCCGCTCACTCGTCGCAAAGCTAGGGTGGCCGATCCGTGGTTTCCTGATGCGGCCCGGATGGTCATTGCGGGTTTGGTCGGGTATGCCGTATCGGGAACTTTTGTGAGTCTAGTCAACCTAGAGATTCCGTATTACTTAGTATTACTAGGGGCTGGGGTACTCAAAGTCAATGCCGCCCTGTTGGCCCAACCAGCCCTTCAGTGGGCTGCCATGTCCCAAAAACCCTTGGATCCCAACCGTTCCTGGCAACCCGCTCCTGCCTAGCCCTAGTTTTAGCTCTTTTTTTCATCGGGGGCAGTAGGATGGCTTCGGATTCCGACGTGTCCAAAACAGCGCCCCAACCGCCTCGATCTGTTCCGACGGACCGGTCGGTGGCTGACCCCACAGGAGCAGCAGACACCGATTGGGTGGAGTTACGCGCCGATCAGTTGGCCGCCTCTTGGCGGGAAATGTTCTGGGAGCTTTTTCATTATCGGGAATTGCTTTGGCAGATGATCCTTCGGGATATCCGCATTCGGTATAAGCAGGCGGTGATGGGTTTCGGCTGGGCGCTTTTGATGCCGATTTTGGTGGTTGGTTCTGGTTTTGTGGTCAAATATGTATTGGCCCAGACGGCCGGTTCATCGCTGCAGAGCCAGGCGGTAGCCGGCATGGCCGTTAAAGCTTTGGCCTGGACTTTTTTTGCCGGCGCCTTAGGCTTTGCCACCAATAGTCTGACCAACAATATCGCTCTGGTTACGAAAATCTATTTTCCCCGGGAGGTCTTTCCTCTGGCATCGGTGTTGGTGCAGGCGTTTGACACCTCGATTGGGGCGTTGTTGGTTTTGGTAGCGATTATGGCGTTGCCCGGGGTTGGTTTAAGTTGGACTGCTCTGTGGGCTTTCCCCTTAGTCATATTGCTGATGGCTTTTACCACGGCCATTGCCCTAGTCTTAAGTTGTGCCAATGTCTTTTTTCGTGACGTAAAATATATTGCTCAGCTTTTGATCACCTTTGGAATATTTTTCACACCTGTCTTTTATGAAACGGAGATGTTGGGTCCGACCGGTTCGCAGATCATGATGCTCAATCCCTTGGCACCTCTGCTGGAAGGTCTTCGACTGGCTGTGGTGGAGCACCATGGGCTCTTGCAGCCGATGGTCAAATCTCAGCTAGTGGGTGGCGAAATGCTGCTTTGGCATCCTGGTTGGCTTTTGTATTCTGCCTTCTGGGCCATTGGGGGTTTGGTGTTCTGTTGGCGGCTTTTCCACCGACTGGAGTTCTTGTATGCAGAGTATATTTAGAGGGACAATTTGATTCTGCTAGGAAGCTGCCTATGGATGAGAATCTTTCTTTGCGCAGTCGGATTGAGCGGATTCGGGCTCTCGTGGTGGACGTGGATGGCACGATGACCGATGGCGGCATGTATTATCTGGAAGGCGGCGGAGAAGCCAAGCGATTCAATGTTCGGGATGGTATTGGGATCATTTTGCTCCGGCAGGCGGGCATTCGGGTGGTTTTGGCTTCGGGCGAACGTCTAGAACTGCTTGAGCGCCGGGCCAAGCGCCTGCAGGTGGATGCCGCCTTTTTCGGTTGTCGCAACAAGGCCGAGGCCATTGAGCCGTGGCTCTATCGGCAAGGCATCGGTTGGCAACAGACCGCTTGTCTGGGCGATGAAATCAATGATTTGCCGTTGGCTTGCCGTTGTGGCCTGGTACTGGCGGTTCAGGATGCCAATCCGCTTTTTCTTCGGCATGCCCATCATGTGTTGGCTAGTCGTGGTGGGCAGGGTGCGGTGCGGGAGGCCGCTTTATGGTTGTTGGAGTATCAAGGTCGCCTGCAGACCGCCCTGCAGGCCTTCCTTGCACAGATCGGTGAACCTCCGATACAATTTTAAGAGGGCTGTCCCGAAATAGGATTTTTGCGTTTTCCCCCGCAGTTTCTCTCTTAGGAGGTCTCAGCGGGAGAAATCTTGGTAATCTAAGGGGGTTGGGGATTTTATAGTCTTTGGGCAGATCTCTGCTGGCAAGCCAGAAAATGTTTTTCCAGACAGCCGCTAAGTACCAGAAGTTCCAAACCGTTTTAGGAGGTTTCAGGCATGGCATGGGTATGTCAGACTGCTCAGGCATGGCTAGCAGCTCCAGGGAGGGTTGTGGTAGGCTTTCCCCAGGCCAAAAAGAACCCTGCTGGGCGGTATGCTAGGTGGGTGAGGTTGATTTTGCTGGGGTTGGTGGGCTTAGGGGTTCTGTGGGGCGCTGCCAGCAGTTTTGCTGCCGATGTTCCGGGTTTTCCTCAAACTCCCCGGAGGAGTTTGGCGGACCTGTTGGAGGCAGCTGATGAGCCATCCACGCCTACTGCCCGTGCGTCGCTACCGCCGCAGCCCGATGTGCAAAAGGCTCTCCAATTGTTAGAAGAAGTCTATAAGGAAGACATGGCGGCGGCCAAAACAGCGGAGAAAAAGCGGGCTTTAGCTGGTCGGCTTTTGGCCGACGCTCAAGAAGCCCAGAACCCAGCCGAGCAGGTGGCCTTGTTGCAAGCGGCCCGCCAGTGGGCCGTTCAGGCTGCTGATGTCGGGTTTGCCCTCCGCTGTGTGGATGCCCTGGCCGAACGCTTCCAAGTCGATCCTCTGGCTATCAAAACCGAGACGTTAGAAGCGCTGAGCAAATCCGGCATCGGGGCCTCGCCGCTGGATGTGGCCGAGGCTGCCGAACCCCTGGTTGAAGAGGCTTTAGAGCAGGACAAGTATGATTTGGCGGTTCGGCTGAGCCGACTGGCTTTGGCCGCCGCGAGAAAAACAAAAAATGCCGAGTTGCAAAAACGCCTGACCGCTCAAAACAAGCAGGTCGAGCAGGCTGCCAAAGTCTATCAAAAAATTCAGGCCGCCTTGGACACCTTACGCCAAAATCCCAAAGACCCAGAAGCCAACCTGTTGGTGGGCCGATATTGGTGTTTTGAAAAGGGCCGTTGGGACCAAGGGCTTCCGCACCTAGCCCAGGGATCCGACGAATCGCTTCGGCAATTGGCCAGCGACGATTTAGCCAAGCCCACGGAGACGGCCAAACAGGTGGCTTTGGCCGAAGCCTGGTACCAGCGTGCCCAGCAGGAAAAAGAATCCTCTGCCAAATCGGCCATGCAAGGCCGGGCCGCCTATTGGTATGAGCAGGCCTTGCCGAACCTTACCGGGCTAGACAAAATCAAAGCCCAGCGCCGCATCGAAGAAGCCACCGCGGCCGGCCAAAACACCTCCCCCCCACCCCCCACCCCCCGCCATTACCTCGACCCACAAAATCGGAAAAATATTGCCGTCCTATGGTGGTCTGGCGGCTGGCGCGGCGATGGTTCCAAGTTCTTGCAGATCGAAAAGCATCCTGACGGTGGTTACCGCCTGGTGGCCAGTCCTGAGGCAGAATGGGTTGTGCTTATCTTTCCAAAGATCCCTTTGACCGGTGGCCGATTGAAACTCTCCTATACCCTCGAAAAAGGTAGATGCGATCTTAATGTTCGCTCTCTTCAAGTGGAATCTTTTCCACCTTATATTACGTTTCCCGAAGGCAACCACACCTTGGAAGCATGGCTCGAAGATAAGCAAATGTGCGCTTTGTTGGACGGCCAACCTGTCCGGTGGCGCCGCGATGATCCCCGCCATTATCTCCATTACAATCTCAGTCTCGAACGAGGGACCGTCGTCACCATCCACCAGTTGGAGTTTGTACCTGAAAAATAACATTCATAACATTTTCGTAGAAATTGCTATCAGGGGGTAGAGACATTTGACAGCGGAGGTGGTTCTCGAAGTTATTGATCTTTGGAAGCGTTTTCGTCGGGGGGAGGTGTATGATAGTTTGCGGGATTTAGTGCCGGCGATGGTTAGTCGGCTTTTTGGCCGACGGCCCCCCTCGGACGCTTTGGGCCAAAACGAATTCTGGGCCTTGCAGGCCGTAAGTTTCCAGGTTTGCCGGGGCGAGGTCTTAGGCATTATTGGCCCGAATGGTGCCGGGAAAACCACGCTGCTAAAGATTTTGGCCCGCATTCTGAAGCCCACCCGGGGGCTGATCCGTATTCGGGGCCGATTGCGCGCGCTGATTGAAATTGCCGCCGGCTTCCATCCCGACCTCACTGGCCGGGAGAATATTTATCTCAATGGCACTATTCTGGGCATGAGTCGGCGGGAGATTCAGAAGCGGTTTGACGAGATTGTGGAGTTTGCCGGGCTGGGGCCGTTTTTGGATACACCGGTGAAGCGCTACAGTTCTGGGATGCAAGCTCGGCTTGGGTTTGCCATTGCCGCCCACCTAGAGCCGGAAATCCTCTTGGTCGATGAAGTGTTGGCCGTGGGCGATGCGGAGTTTCAGCGTCGCTGTTTAGGCAAGATGCAGTCGGTAGCTGGCCAAGGCCGAACCGTGCTTTTTGTTAGCCACAATATGGCCGCTGTGCAGGCCCTGTGTAATCGGGCCATGATCTTGCGTGGAGGCCGGATTCAATTCCTTGGGCCGGTGCAAGAGGCCATCGCCGCCTATTTGCCGCAAGCAGAAGAGGCAGATGCGTCGGCTGACCTCTCCCAATCTCGGCTTCCGAACATGCAGCCAGTCATCCAGAAGATCCAATGGCTGGATAGTCGCGGCCAGCCCACGGTGCATCTTTTGGCCGGTTCGGAAGCCACGTTGCGCATCTGGTATCGTCTGCCGCAACCTGGCCCCAATCCTGTCTTCGGCGTCCGGGTTGACAGTCAGTTAGGCCAACCGCTTTTCGTACTCCAGTCAGCGATTCAACATGGTCCCTTGGACGGATTGCCGTCGGAGGGCGTGGTGGAATGTCGAGTCCCCTCGCTGCCGTTGATTCCTGGAGTGTATATACTATCAGCTAATTGCAATCTGGCAGGCAGTCCGGTGGATTGGCTAGAACATGCCTTGACTTTTTGGGTGGAACCGGCGGATGTTTTTGGCACGGGCCGATTGCCTACAGCCAACCAAGGCCCTTTCCTGGTGCCGGCTGTTTGGTCCTTTTCACCTCTCACCTCGGCGGGAAAGGTCAGTTAGCCGTCAGGCTGCCTGGGTGAGGGGCGTTCCCCTCTCTCCCCACCGCGGGAGAGGGTGGCCAACCGATAGGTTGGCCGGGTGAGGGGAATTCCCCTCTCCTGCTCGGCTCCAGAAGCTTCCTACTCCTGCAGACAGCCAAAGGCCCGTTACACGTTCGGCTGTCAGGCTATTCAGAATTTGCGGAGTCCGGAAATGGGGTTTGTGAAAAACTGGATGCGTCGCCTGGCTCTAGCCGTCTTGCCTACCAGAATTGTCAATCGCATTCGGATGCGTCGGAATGCTCGGCGGCCGGTACGTCGGCTAGAAATCGGTCCCGGAGAAACGCCGCTGCCCGGTTATGAAACCCTGGACATTATTCCGGCTCCCTGGGTCGATTATGTGTTGGATGCTACCAAACCCCTGCCCTTTCCCGACGCCTCCTTTCAAGAGGTCTATGCCAGCCATATCCTTGAACATGTCCCCTGGTATCAGGTCGAAGGGGTGCTTCGGGAGTGGGTGCGGATTCTATCGCCCGGCGGCTGGCTAAAACTGATTGTACCGGACGGTCTGAAGATATGCTATACATTAGTGCAATATGAACTCCACGCCGAAGACCCTAGTTGTCTGGACGGCTGGTATCTTTTCAATCCCCAGAAGGATCCCTACATTTGGGCAAACTCACGCATTTTCACTTTCGGTGATGGCTCTGGCCGGCCCGATCATCCCAATTGGCATCGCGCCTTATTTACGCCCAGGTATCTTCGGCAACTGATGGAGAAAGTGGGACTGGTAAACATTCGACCTTTAAATCCGGCTGAGATCATCGGTTTCGACCACGGCTGGATCAGCTTGGCCCTGAAAGGCCAAAAACCATCTCTCCCCTCCGCGGGAGAGGCAACTTTTAGTCCCCTCTCCTCTGGCGGGAGAGGGGGGCCAACCGATAGGTTGGCCGGGTAGGGGGCAGCCCCACCCTCGCCCCGCCGCGGGAGAGGGTGGCTTGGCCAAAGGCCAAGCCGGGTGAGGGGGCAATTCCTTTCTCCTTGCACTCACACTTATTTGCAAGAAAACTCGCTATGCACTACCGCAACATTGCCACCTTAACCAGTCAACTGGCGCAGTGGTGGGATCGGTTGCCGCAGGACATTGAGCTGATTGTCGGCATTCCGCGCAGTGGCCTGCTGGTGGCCAATCTGTTGGCGCTATTTCGCAATCTGCCGGTGGCCGACCTGGAAGGTTTTCTGCAAGGCCGGCTGCTGGCCAGCGGCCGACGCTGCCCGGACGTGGATCGGGCCAACTTCCTCGCTCAGCCGCGAACCGTACTTGTAGTGGACGATAGTATCCTTTCCGGCGATTCCCTAGCTAAGGCTCGGCAGACAATCCAACAAGCCCATTTGCCTCACCGGATTTATTATGCCGCCGTGTATGTCGCTCCAGACCGAACCCAGGAAGTCGATTTCTATTGTGAACTGGTTCCTCCGCCAGTGGCCTATGAATGGAATCTTTTGCATCACCCCGTCTTGCAAGAAGCCTGTGTCGATATCGACGGTGTGTTGTGCCGAAATCCTACGCCCGAAGAAGACGACGACGGCCCCCGCTACGAACAGTTCCTTCGGGAGGTCCACCCGCTATGTATTCCCTCGGTGCCCATCGGCTGCCTGGTAACCAGTCGGCTGGAGAAGTACCGGGAGTTAACCGAGCAGTGGCTTGCCCACTGGCAGATACCGTATCGGCGATTGGAGATGTTGCCGCTGGAGGATGCAGCCGCCCGAACCGCCTTTACCGCCCAGGCCGCCTTTAAAGCCGCCGTATTCCGCCAAATGGGAGAGCAACTGTTCATCGAAAGCTCCTTCCAACAGGCCCAGGAAATCGCCTACCTGAGCCGCGGACCGGTCCTTTGCATCGAAACCCAACAGATTTATACCCATGAGACCATCCGGGAGCCACCCATTAGTTTCGGGACACTTCGGGCCAAGTGCTGGCAATGGCAAACCCAAGGAGCCGTCTGGGGCACAGTAACACCCCAGGCATTGCCTTGGCACTTGCTCCCGCACCGAAGGATCGGACGAGATTGGATCAACGAGGCGGGGTTTGTGCATGGGATGCGGCTTGCGCTGTGGTTGGAACCAAAAACGGCTGCTTGGCAGGGACTGCGCCGCTGGATGATCCGGAGCTACCTGGAGGAATTGGGCCGATACCTCTGGGCCCGGCTTTTCGGCAGCCCGGCTGA
>JANXAQ010000232.1 GCA_025062105.1 Thermoguttaceae bacterium | reverse complement strand
GATTGGGCTGGTTTCCCATGGGTTTTGGCCGACCGGCTCCTGTCCTCCCCACTCCTTTTAAAAACAGAGATTTTGGGGATTCTGGGGAATTTAGTGAAGAAAACCTCCTTTCATCATAAAGGATGTTTTTAGCATCAGCCTCTAAGAGAGGTAGGTGAGGGGGGAACGAGTCGGTCTACTGGCCTTCGGCCTAGCAGCTGGCTTCGCTTTTGGCTCAGCCGGGATCTGTCTCGGAGGGCAGCGGCAGGTTTCTTCACTCGGCGGAAATCGTATGAGGCTGGAGACTCGACTTTTCCCATTTTTGTAACTTCTTTTATTTCTAAGAGTTAGGATTTTATGGTTCTTTGTTTGGCCGCTTCCCTAATTCCAATACTTTCAACGGTTCCAAGGTATTACCAGCTAGGAAATTGGCAAAACTCGAGCTAAAACTGGGGTTGGGGTTTCTGGATAAGGATTTCGACGGATGGCTGATCGGCATAATCATTATGAAGCCGCCTTCGAGGCCTACCTGCGGAATCTTCGGGTGCCGTATATTGCTGTTAACGAAAGTCGGCGCAGCCTTCTACCGGAAGGCAGGTCGCTAAAGAGTTTGGATTTTATTGTGCCTTCGCCGGGCCCAACCGTTTGGCTGATCGACGTCAAGGGACGGCGTTTCCCTACCGGCCAGAAGACAATTCAATATTGGACCAATTGGTGCACCAAAGAGGAGCTGGAGAGTTTGGAGCAATGGGAACAAATGTTTGGGCCTTCATTTCGTGGCCTTCTAGTCTTTGCATATTGGATCGTAGGTCAAAGGAAGCCTCTGCCAGAAGAACAAATTTTCTTCTTCCGAGAGCAGATGTATGCATTTTTAGGGATTCCGCTTTTAGATTACCAGGCTTCCAGCAGACAGCGATCCCGTCGATGGCAGACGGTTACAATCCCGGTATCCGAATTCCGCAGTCGCACCCATCCAGTACATGAATTTTTAGGTCGCTCCTGGCCGCCAGGCCTTCTCTTGCCCACTGCCTCTTCCCCCTCGGGAGCCGATTGCTCTGCCAACTCCGAACAGGCTACGGCTGATTTTCTGTAGGAACCTCTGCATACTTCAAAGGAGATATTTTTACACCATTTTGGCGCCTTCGCCTCTAAACCCAATGTATTGGAACCTCTGCATAATTCAAAGGGGATATTTTTATACCATTTTGGCTGGCCTCACTCTAACACAATATATAGGGGCGCTAGGATTGCTAGCACCCAACAAATAGTAGATGTCCTGGCAGGACAACGGAACGGCTAAAGAATCAAAGGTTCACAAAGTTCACTGGATGTTCAGGATTTTGCAGAGGTTCCTATTGGGTTTCTAATCCTGCTAGCACTCTACATCTAGTCGGCGTTTAAATGGCAAGAATTAAAGCCTATCGAATCGAAAGTTTATATATCTCACCATATGTTTAGGATTATGCAAAGGTTCCTTATTTCTATAACGGAAGCAAGGTCTCCCTCTTAAATTCTCCAGAATCTCGGCATCTGCATTTTTAAGGAGTTTCGAAGGCAGATGTGGTCCAGTCAAAACCCTATTGGAAACCGCTAAAATCCCAATATCGGACTGCTCCTTTGATTTGAAGTTGGACACCAACCGCCTGAAGTGTTAAAAGAGAGCTATTCATAAGAGCCCTTAGAGGGCTCGGACCTAGCTAAAGAGTTCCTCCTGCCAAAACGATTTCCCGGCGAATCCATATCGGCTTAACTGCTCATAGAGGCTGGGTTGGAACATATAAAGAGACTGCCGAGCGTGCCGGGAACTCTGGCTTTTAGTGGGGGCCGGTTGAATTAGCCCTATGCGAAGCATTCTTCGCCGGAATTTGCGCGCATCCAGTTTCCGCTGAAAGATCGCCTCATAAAGCTCCTGGAACTGACGGAGGGAAAAATAGGGCGGGAGCAATTCTCGGCCGATCGGCCCCCAACAGGCTTTTTCTACCAACCGCCGATAAGCGAACTGCAAGATTTCTTCATGATCGAAGGCCAGCGGTGGCAGCTTCGACCACGGAAACCAATCAGCCTGCCGGGCATCGTCGCCCCCCTTGACTCGAAGCCCCTCTAACCGCTGCAATCCAAAATAGACCACAGAAATCACTCGGCCTCTGGGGTCTCGGCCTGGCTGGCCAAACGTGTGCAGTTGTTCCAGGGGGATTTGACATAAGCCTGTTTCCTCGGCCAATTCGCGTTTAGCAGCTTCTTCCAAAGGTTCCTCAATCCCTGCAAAACCCCCCGGCAGTGCCCAATGGCCGGCAAACGGAGGTCGGTCCCGCTGGATTAACAGCACATGCAACTGCGCCACTCCAATGCCAAATACCACACAATCCACACTCACTGCTGGCCTGGGATACCGGTAGGTATAAGCCATGCGGATACTCCTGTACCAATTCAGCCCACCGTAGGAAAACTCAGGATGCTCTCCTGAAAAGCATTTCTTTGAGGAAAGGAGATTTTCCTCCCACACTTCCAGGAATCTCAACCTTATTTTTAAAAAATTGTGGAAGGGGGACTAGTTAGCCAAAACCGATTGGAAATTAGCAAAGTTTTAATTTCAAGGGACAATCGCTAAGCTCGACTATTGCTATTTTCCCTCAATTGGTTTGTTTCGTATGGTACGGTGAAAACTCTTTTCTCCCCTCTCCACCAATTACAAGCAGTTAGAACATTGCTCTTGTTGGGTGAGGCGCAAAATGCCCAAAGGCGAGCTTACAATCCGCAATTTTGGGACGATTGGCAATCTAGAAAAGGGATCTGAACATCTGGGAAACTGCAACATTTTGGAAAATGGTGGGCAGTGCATTCGGCTAAATAGTTCAGGCGGCTCAGAACAAAAGGCAACAGCTCAGCCGAATGGGATGTGCCTATGTGGTTTCCCTCTTTCCGCTGTTCCTGAAGGGTTAGGGTACAGCGGAAGGTACGCACCAAGGAAGAGTTTTTGCCCCGCAGCTTGCGAAGTGCGGAGGCCGTCTTATGCTCGCAGCGGCTCACTGCCTATCTTTTGGGATCTCTTTACCATCCTAAACGGGGGCGAATTCCTCCCCAATTAAGTAGCTCGCCAACCGCTCAAACCAAGTTAACAAGTTAAATATTTGGAAGATTACCATTAGGGAAAGATCGGGTGCGGCTAATTTTTTGTGATCAGTTTAGCTCGACTTTTGCCATTTTTGGCGTTCCCCTCGAAAGGACAAAACTCTAACTCCTTGTAACTATTGGAGTTAGGAAATTGGGTGAACAAAGGGAAGTTTCGTCGTAACTGCTGATGGCAAAACCATTTAGGAAAAATGGCAA
>JANXAQ010000189.1 GCA_025062105.1 Thermoguttaceae bacterium | reverse complement strand
GTTTCAAAAGGGGAGAGCAGACGCCTCAGAACCGTCTGGATTTTCATTTTGTTATAAGTTCTTTGGGGATTGGCGTTGGCTTTCGGAGTATCTGGAGGGGGATAGTCCGGTGGTTTGTTTTGGGTGAGGCGGCTGCCGGTGCGTACCGAGGGCCACCAACCGGAACGAAAGAGGAAAACTAGAGAAATCGGATAACCTGTCTGCCCTTTGCCGCTCCGGCATCGCCCTGTAAGTGAAAATTTTTCAGTTAACCTGGCATTTATTCAGAGGTTCCAAGAATCTATTTAATTCGATCGGATCGGTTTCCCCCTAGGGGCTTCTCGTTCAATCCCCTCTAATCGGTTCTGGAGAAACCGACGCCGCCACAAGGAGACTGTTTTTGGCGAGGCACCTAACTGGTGGGCGATCTGTTGGTTGGTTTTACCTTCGGCAGCCAATAGGATACTTTCCGCCCGAAGGGCTAATCGGACGGAAACCCCAAGCCGCTTCCACACCAGCAGTCGGATCCGTTCCTGTTCGGTTAAATGGATAGCAGGGGCAATATTCATAACCAGTCGGGCTCCTTTCCGGGTATTGGCATGGGGTTGGCCTCCGACCGTGTTCAGAGGCACTTTTGTCTTCAGGCAGTCAGCCTATTCGTAGCGGAGAGCTTCGATCGGGTCCAATCGGGAAGCCTTCCAAGCCGGCTAAAAACCAAAAAGCACCCCCACGCTCACTGAGACTGCTACAGCAGCCAGAATGGTTTCTAGCGAAGCCTGGGTGGGCCAATGGAGGTTCCAGCGGATCAGGACCGAAGCGCCTCGGCCCAGCAGGATTCCTAGGGCACCGCCGGCTAAGCACAAAGCCACTGCCTCGGCCAAAAACTGCCGAAGGATATGATGGCTTCTGACACCGACAGCCATTTGCAGACCAATCTCCCGAGTCCGTTCGGTTACCGAAACCAACATAATGTTCATAATCCCCACTCCCCCGACCACCAGGGAGATCAAAGCGACTATCAGGAGCAGGGTACTCATCGACTGGGTGGTGGACGAGGGGACCTTGATCATTTCCGTCATATCCCGGACAGTGAAATCGTCTTCTTCGCCCGGCCGGATATGGTGTGGTTCTCGGAGCAGTTCAGTAATTTGTTGGATGGCCTCTTGGATTCGGTCGGCCGAGACCGCCTTGACCAGAATCTGATCCACATTGGTAAACCGAACCGGCTGGGGATAATGGGCCTGTTGTTGAGCGGAACGTTCCGGGTATCTAGAGGTGGGCGGGGGATAAAGGTTGTTTAGCGTATTGACACTGCTGCTTGTAGAGGAACTACTGGTAGAACTGGCGCTTTGATTGGTGTTGGTAAGCGGCGTGCGGAGACTCGGTATTTGATGGTGGTCCAGGGTGCTAGGACAATATTGTCTTGATCTATCCCCATCATGTTGGCCCCTTTGGGCCGGAGTAAACCAACAATCCGGAACGTTACATTGTTGACGCGGATTTCCTTCCCAACTGGCGATTCGTCGGGGAAAAGATTCCGTTGGACGGTTTTACCGATCACACAAACTTTGTTGGCATTCCGGACATCAGTATCGGTGAACATCTCCCCTTGTTCCAGATGTTGCCAATCCCGAACTACCAGAAAGGAGGGAGTCGTACCAAAGATTTGTTCCGGCACCCAGTTTCGGTTTCCGTAAACAATCTGTGCTCGGGCCCGTCCAAGAGGGGCTACCTCCAAAACCGCCGGACATTGACGGGCAATCTGTTCGGCATCTTGGGGCGTCAGGGTCAGAGAAGTACCGGTGCCTGAGTTGACACCGGCTCTAGTCGTAGCTCCGAAAAAGACCATGATCATATTGGCGCCCATGCTGGCGATACCTCTTTGCAAGCTGGCTTTGCGCCTTGACCGATCTCAGTCATAGCTATGACCGCTGCCACAGCAATAATAACGCCTAAGGCCGATAAGGCTGATCGCATTTTATGTCGCCATAGCGCCGTCATGGCCGTTCGCCAAGTAACCGGTATCAGCGACGCCCACAAAGAAAATCTTCGAGGATAGCTCCGACGCACCGGCGGTGTTTGTCGAGAGGGTTGTTCGGCTCGCTGAGCGGCAAGAGCGGTTTCGGCTCGGCCTGGGACGGACGCCGTCTCGTCTTTTAATGCACTCTCCTTGGGCTCTAAAGGAAAAAGTTTCCTAGTTACTTTGGGATCGGCTAAAGGGGGTTCGGCCACAGCCATAGCCAAGACTGGTTCTCCAGATTCTGGGAGGCAGCAGGTTGGGTGCTGCGGATGGTTGGTGCTCGGTTTAGACCGCGCGCCGGCGCCGTCGGAAGACCGGTTCCGAATGGATAGGCCCCCGCTTGTTTTCTTCTCGGCAGAATCCGTCACTTCAAGAGGAACCCTCCTGGTTGTTTGGTCGTCGATGATCCTACCGTCAGCAATCCGAACGATTCGTTCCGCATAGGCAGCCACCTGCGGATCATGCGTTACCAGAACAATGGTTAGTCCCTCAGCATGAAGCTGTTGAAACAGCGGAAGGATTTCTCTACTGGTCTGCGAGTCGAGGTTGCCAGTGGGTTCATCGGCTAATAATCGGACTGGGCGATTCACCAGCGCGCGAGCAATCGCCACTCGCTGCTTCTGACCGCCAGACATCTGAGCAGAATGATGATGGATGTGGTTGGCCAAACCCACTCGCTCTAGCAACTCCACCACCCACTGCAATTGTTCCGACGAGTAAAGGCCACCGTTGGAATAACTCAGCGGCATTAATCCATTCTGAAGGGCCGATGTGCGGGGGAGCAAATTGAAATTTTGAGACACAAAGCCGATCTTTTCCGAACGAACTAAGGCCCGTTGATTGGGCGAAAGCCGACTCATTTCTTGTCCGGCTAACCAATATTGGCCGCTTGTAGGCCGATCCAAGCATCCTAAAATGTTCATCAGCGTGGTTTTCCCCGACCCGGAAGCATCCATCAGCGCCACCATCTCCCCAGCCCGGATGGTGAGCGAAATCCCATGCAGGACCGGCACAGCCAATTCGCCCAAATAGTATGTTTTCCGGATCTCTTCCAAACGGATAAGTTCTATAGACGGCATTCTCCTAATAGCACCCCATGCCCGACTACTGTATTTCCTCTAGCACCCCAGAATAAGTAGAAACCTCGGTATAATTTTCATTCTATGGGAATATTTTTATACCATTTTCCGCCTCTGTGTCTCCATATCTTAGAGGCCGTCGTGACATTGGGATTTGGGCGGTTTGCAATGGGTTTTGGCCGACCGGCTTATATCCTTCGGACTTGTTAAAAACAGGGATTTTGGGGATCCTGGGCATTGAGGAAAAAAACATATTTTCATCATAGAAAATGCTTTTTCGGAGAGCCTCGAATGGAGACTCTGCATAATTTGAGGAAGATTTTTATATCATTTTGGTCTTCTTTGCGTTTGAACCAATATATTGGGTTGCTAGCACTGCTAGTGCCCTAGATAGAGGAAGTGTTTGGATGGGGGAGCTGTCGGCTATCAAAGCAATAGTTCATAAAGTGCACTGGATGTTCAGGATTAGGCAGAAGTTTCCCGAACGATTAGCTTACCAGTTGTATTCGGGGGTTTATCGGCATCTAGCGCGGCGGGCTTGCCAGCGGCGTTTCCACCGGATGAAAACCATCCGGAGCCGACCGGAAGGAATGTAACTGTAGCGATGGATCGGCACCAGCCTGGTCATCCAAGGCTGTTTAGTCTCTAAATAGCCGACGCCTAAATCGTAAAGAACATCATTTCTTAAGAAGCTATCCCGGATGGCCCAGGCCAACAGGACATTTCCGGCTCCTTGGGAGGCAATCCATGGATCAAAGCCCCGACGTAGGCCATAGACGTAGCCATGCCAGTAGTAATTATAGAGGAAGGCGGCGGGTTGTCCACGGACATATAATATATTTATGTCCACTGCTCCCAATTCAGCTGCCGCCTTATGCACCTGACGCAAAAACTCTTGAACCTCCGGATGGCAAAGCGTGGTGCCGGTCTGGGAACCGGCTTGCCAACTCCGCTGACTAATCTGGTAACAAGTCTCGTATAGGTCCCAACGGGGATCCGACTGGCCTGCCCAGTGCCCCAACGGTCGATACCGCAAGTATTCCACCGGCCCGAGGGCTGCCAACTTCTTTTCGGCTCTGCGGAGGTTGGCTCGCCATTTGGCGGATCGGCTGCCTAAATACCTCTGCCAGCCTGCCTGGCCACCGACCACATCCACTACAGCCGTCTGGTTCCAAAGGGTATGGATCGGGCAGAAACCTGCGGCTTCGAATGCCTGCCGGGTCCAACCTGCCGCTTCGTCATCCGGACTAATCCATCGCAGTTCTAGCAGATCCCAATCCCTAGGACAGTTTTGAAGCTCCTGCAAAACGCTAAGAAGGGTTTTGGTTGGTTCCAGTCCAATCGGCCCATAAAACGATCCCCAGTCGTCTAGCGGATAAGTAAGCACCCGAATCCGGCCAACTCGGGTCTTTTCCTCCCGAACCACCAGCGGAACTATGCCCACCAGATTCTGGCCCTCCCAATGGAAGAATACCCGGAGTTGCTGGCCCGCATGAAAATGCTTCCAATACGCGGCTAACCAATCCCAGGATTGGAAAAACTGTGCCCCCGGCGTGTGAGCTAAAAGTTCGTTCCATCGATCTCGAAACCCAGCCAAGGGTTCCCACTGCCGGAATTGTTGGAGGGAGGTAGCCATTGGGTGCCACTTTTGTAGGGAATAATCCTACCCGAAAATGGTATTCCAAAAGCTTTTCCGTGTTGTGCGATTTTGAGCGTCTTTTTTAATTTACCTTTTTATTTTCTCTTTCCCAAACACAACGGTTTCGGCCAAACCGGTTAAAGGAAGCCAGATTTGGAGATCAACAGCCATTTTATTAGAATATACCACTTATATGGGCATAACATTCCCCCTGAAAATACTATCTGAAAGAAAATCAGCCCGCTGAGTCGAGCAAAGGCTACTCTGAGACTATCATTATTCCCCTATTCTCCGCTCCCCGTCGTGCTAAATTCACGCAGCCTGAGGAAATGAAGTTGGGAATAGCCTCTTCTCCCAAAGGATTCCACTGGGTTTAGAAAAGCCGGAGATATATTTCTGATTGGATATAGCTTGGTGGCTCCTCTTGGCTGGGGAAACATGAGCTTCCTCGAGTCTTCTTCAATCGAACGGAGTGAAAGCCTTGAACCCATCATTTGGAGAAAATGGGTACTTTAGGAAAAGAAAAACAACATTATGGAAGCTAAGAGCGTGTTTGAGAAGGTGGTTTCCACAGCGGGCTGGGCAGGCACGCAAACGCCGCACCATCAAATGGATCATGGCAACCAAAATCATCGTTTCGCTCCTGGCGGGCAGGAACGCATAGGAACCTCTGGATAATTCAAAGGGTACTCTTTTATACGATTTTCTCTTGCCCTCCCCTAGCACA
>JANXAQ010000172.1 GCA_025062105.1 Thermoguttaceae bacterium | reverse complement strand
CTGGGAGTGGGGCTTATGTGCCTATTATTTGCCTATATTGTCTATCTTGCCTAATTAATCCACAGAATTTCAGCCGCACCCCTAAAGCAGAAAGGTCCATGATGGCCCGGATTACATTTCCCTTAGCCCATGACAATGGCTTAGGCATTGGTGGGGTACCCAGGGGGCGTGTTCGTCTGCTGAACTCGGGGCCGATGCGACCGGAAGGAGCCTATGTACTGTATTGGATGACGGCGACTCGGCGACTGGCATGGAACTTTGCTCTGCAGCGGGCGGTGGGATGGGCAGTTGAATTCCATCGGCCGCTGGTGGTAGTGGAAGTGCTTGGCTGCGGCGGCCGATGGGATACGGGCCGGCATCATCGGTTCGTCTTGCAAGGCATGGCCGACAACGCCCAGCAAGCCCTCGGTAAACCACTGCTTTACTATCCCTACGTGGAACCGAAGCCGGGCGAGGCTCTCCGATTGCTAGCTGGGTTGGCCCCACAGGCTTGTATGATTGTTACCGATGAGTATCCGATCCTCCTTTCTAGCATGATTGGGGGAGCTTCTGGTCGGAGCCGCAGTTCCAGAAATCCTGCAGGACCACCAACGGCGGAAACGTTGCCGGTGCGGGTGGAAGCGATCGACAGTTGTGGTCTGCTACCGATCCGGTTGGCCGATCAAGTTTTTCCCACCGCCTTTGCCTTCCGGCGATTTTTGCAGCGGGTCATCCGGGAACAGCTTTTGGAATCGCCTGGGGCGGATCCATGGGCAGGGGTTCCGTTGCCGGTTTTGCAGCAGTTGCCTGAGCCAATTTACCAGCGGTGGCCCCCAGCGTCGGCAGCCCTGTTGAAGGCCGATCCGGAAGCTATCCGCCGGCTGCCGATTGACCAGCAAGTGCCGGCTAGTGCCCTTCTAGGGGGCCGAACAGCAGCTCTGGAGCGTTGGAAACGCTTTTTGAGCCAAAAGCTGGCCGATTACTCCCAGCAGCGAAATCATCCCGATGCTGAAGGCACTAGCGGGTTGTCGCCCTACCTGCACTACGGCTACATCAGCACGCACGAGATATTTTTCGACATTGCCCAGAAAGAGCAGTGGCAGCCGGATCGGCTGGCCAGTCGGCCCACAGGCCGACGAGAAGGTTTCTGGGGCCTGAGCCAGGCTGCTGAAACCTTTCTAGACCAACTGGTTACTTGGCGGGAGCTGGGCTTTAACTTCTGTGCCCATCGCTCGGACTATGACCAATATGATTCCCTCCCTGACTGGGCCAAACAAACCTTGGCCAAACACAAAAAGGATCCCCGCCCCTATCGGTATTCCCTCCATGAGTTTACCGAGGCCAAGACCCATGATCCCATCTGGAACGCCGCTCAAGGCCAACTAGCTCAGGAAGGTCAACTCCACAATTACCTCCGAATGCTCTGGGGGAAAAAGATTTTAGAATGGACGGCCTCGCCAGAAGAAGCATTGGACATTATGATCGAACTGAACAATCGATTCGGCCTCGACGGACAAGACCCAAACTCTTATACAGGTATTTTTTGGATCCTAGGCCGATATGACCGACCTTGGGGGCCGGAGCGGCCCATTTTCGGTACCATCCGATATATGAGCTCGGAAAACACCGCCCGGAAAGTCCGCCTCCGGAAATATTTGGCCCGCTACGGCTTTCAAAGCAACCGACAACTTTGGGAAGGTTCGAGCACGTCTTCGAGCGACGACGGTTGACATGGAACAACGGCCGGACCTTGACCGACGGCCTCAGCGGGGCGGATACAAAAATGAGTTCCGCCGAAGAAAAACGAGTCCCGGCAAAGAAAAACAAGCTCCGGTGGAGAAAAATTTGGTTGGTAAAGGCTGCGGTGGGAGAATTCCACCACGTCGCAACCAGTAGAACTACGGAGGACCGTAGAGATGAGCCAACCGCGAATTGTGGTCATTGGCGCTGGACCGGGCGGTTTGGCGGCGGCCATGGTGTTGGCTAAAGTGGGACTGCCGGTAACCGTGCTGGAACGGCTCCATCGGGTCGGAGGCCGATGTTCCCGGATCGAGCGGGATGGGTTCGTCTTTGATCGGGGACCTACGTTTCTGCATTATCCGTGCGCCCTGCGAACCTTGTTCAAAAGCGTCGGGCGGGTACTGGAGGAAGAGTTACAACTAGTAAAACTCGATCCGATGTATCGGCTGTTTTTGGGCGATCGGGGCTATCTGGACGCTACAAACCGAGCGCCGGAGATGGAGCAGCAGATCGCTCGCTTCCAACCGGCCGATCAGGCAGGTTTTCGCGCCTTTTTGGCCGATAATATGCGCAAATTCGAGCGGGTCATTCACGTCTTGCAGCGCCCGTTCTGCCAATGGACCGATCTGGTGAGCAAAGAGATGGTTGGCCTTTTGCCGGTCTTAAGGCCCTGGACTACTCTGGAAAAGGACCTGAGAAGGTTCTTCTCCGATCCGGATTTGCGGATTGCCTTTACGTTTCAGTCGAAATATCTGGGCATGTCGCCGCATCGGTGTCCGAGCCTGTTCTCGATTCTTTCCTATCTGGAATACGCCTACGGAGTGTTTCATCCCATTGGCGGCTGCAACATGGTCTCGCAGAAATTGGCCCAATTGGCCCAGGAGTTTGGGGCCCAGATCGAGCTGGGGCAGGACGTGGAGCAGATTGTGTTCCAGGGGCGGCGTCCGGTAGCCGTCCGCACCCAACACGCCGAATATCCTTGCGAGGTGCTGGTGATCAATGCGGATTTTGCCCGGGCGATGCAGCGACTGGTGCCAAACCGTTTGCGCCGTCGCTGGTCCGACGAAAACCTGCAACGAAAGAAATACTCCTGCTCAACGTTTATGCTTTATTTAGGGATCGAAGGCGTACTGGACAACCTCCTCCACCATAATATCTATGTGCCGCCCCATTACCAAGACTATTTGGAGGACATCGAATCCCGGCATGTATTGAGCGAGCAACCGGCCTTTTACGTGCAGTACGCCAGCCGAACCGATCCAACGTTGGCCCCGCCGGGTCATAGCACGGTGTATGTGCTTACGCCGACGTCCCATCAACATCCGAACATCGACTGGCAAAAGGAGCGACTCCGATACCGGGAGGTGGTTCTGGATAACTTAACCCGGATGGGCGTCCCTGATCTGCGACGTCGGATTCGCACCGAGATGATCGCCACTCCCGCCGATTGGGAGTCCTGGCAGATTTATCGGGGCGCTACCTTCAACCTAGCCCACACCTTGAACCAGATGCTCTACTTCCGGCCGCACAACCGCTTTGAAGAGCTGGAAAAGGTCTATCTTGTCGGCGGCGGCACGCATCCGGGCAGCGGTCTGCCCACCATCTTTGAATCCGCACGCATCACCGCCAAACTCATCCTGGATGATCTGGGCCTAGAGAGCCATTTCCTCCAACCCGGTCCCTTGGACCCGCCAGAAATCCATTGGGAGTAACCGCCCAAGGGTCAACTCGGCCATAACAGGCGGATATGCTTCTATTGGTCGAAAAGTGCGATTGGCGATGGCTCTGTTGAAAGGTTCTCCCCACCTTCGGAGGTTTTGCCCATCCAGTGTGGATTTTACTCCATTTTTGGTGGGTTTAAGCATCCGACGGGAAAAGGTTTCAACAGAGCCATTGGCGATCTAAACCAAAGCTCGGCGATTGCTTCTTGGCATCGGTTGGCAAAACCTGGAGGACCTACCCGTCGCCAAGCCATTCGGAGAGATGCTCGGCCACGAAAGCGTCGTCGGCCAGATGCGGATACATTCGATAGACGCGGTCGATTTCCTCGGCTTGTCCGGGGCTGAGCGTCTCGGCCGGGTCCAGACAGTAGTTGGTTTCCAAAAGGCCCTGACGACGAAGCACCTCATGAATGCCGGCAATGCAACCGGCAAACTGATGGGCCACATCAAACAGAGCACTGTTGGCGTCGGTTAGCTCGACGTTCCGGGCTAAAAGTTCGTGGGGGACTGGCTGGCCGGATTGGGCTACCGCTCGGCATTGGTGGAAAAGTTCCACCGCGGTCCGGGTCCAGCAAGCCCATTGGCCTAACAGTCCGCCAACAATCCGCCGCTCTACCAACCGGCCGTCCACCTGGAACCGAAACGGCGTCAGCAGGTCTAGTAGGATGTTATCGTCGTTGCCGGTGTAAAGGGCAACATCATCGCGGCCACTATCGGCTAAGGCCCGGACCACGTCGATCGTCTGATATCGGTTGAATGGGGCGATCTTGACGGCCACAACCTCCGGCAACTCAAAAAACTCCCGCCAGAACCGATAGGGCAGCACCCGGCCCCCTACCGCCGGTTGCAGATAGAAGCCGAAAATTGGCAGTACCTCGGCTACACGTCGGCAATGGTGCAGAAGTTCCGGCAAATCGGCATCCCGCATGGCACCCAGGCTCAGCAGACCGGCATGGAACCGACATTGGCGAGCAAGTTCTGCCTCGGCCAGGGCCTGTTCGGTCCGTCCGCAAATGCCAGCTACCCGTACCAACGGACCTCCACCTAAAGAAGCTAGGTCAGTTTCTACTCTAACTGGATCGTATTCAGATGTTCCCTTAGCCGCTCGGCCCTCCGACGCAGAAGCCCCCCTATTCCATGCACCGGTGCCGGGGTATGGTTGCCCGGCAGAGCCCCCCGGAGAAAGAGAAGCCCCGGAGAAATCCGGCACAGTTTTCTGCACTAGGGCAGCATCCAGGCGATCTAGCTCCTCGGCAGCAAACCGATAGAGCGGTTCCAATAGGCCGATCTTCGGATCTCGGATGGCAAACTGGGTGGTGTGCACGCCGATGGCAATGCCGCCCGCACCGGCCGATGCATAATACCGCCACAGCGCCCGCTGACGCCTGGGGTCCCACCGCCGCTGGCTATCCAAAGCCAACGGACTGGCCGGGATGACCACCCCCTGCTGCAACCGCTTCGCCACTGCCGATGGAAGTTTTTCGCCCATTAAAGATGCCTCCCCAAGGCGTTCTTAAAAAGTCCTTTTTTCTTTTGTTGGAGGGTGTCGGTTCCCCGTTACAAGCCCAGTGCGGTTGGGTGGGACCAGGCCACCGCGCAGCCAGCTTTGGGGACATAAATCCATGACTATCTTGGGGACATAAATCCATGACTATCAGAGATTACAACTCCCAGCCGGGGCGGTACTGCCGTCGGACCAGAGCATTTAGTTCCGGCAGGTTGCTGCACTCCATTTTGACTGGATCCCAGAGCACTTTTTTGCCCGGACCGGCTTTGATGGCTAAACACCCTAGCAGGACCATCTCCGTTAGGGGCCCTGCCACCTCGAAGTTGGAACTGGGCTGGTAACCTTCTTTACAGGCCCGCAAGAAGTCGGCCACATGGACGCCCACCCCCGGCCGATCTGAAGGTTTAACTCGGGGCAGTGTTTTCGGCGGCGGCGGAAACGCCTTATGGGCCTCTTCCGGAATAAGCCGAGGACTGCCCACATAATTGCCACAGTGGAGAATCCCCTTATCTCCTACGAAGATGATGCCGCCGCTTTTTAGTTGCCGACCGTATTTCTTTTCCAGTTCTACCACAATGGGCGGCCGATTCTGTTTTGCCACGTCTTCTTCGTGGGCGGTCGATTCCGTAGTGCCGAAATAGCCGTCGTACCAATAGACCTTCACCGGCGGCTTGCCGTCTCGGGCTGGGTAGTTCCACCGGATCACATTTCGCAGGGGGAAACGTTCTTCGGAGCCGCCAAATTGCTCCAAGGCTTCCACGCTTTCCGGCTGTCCGAGCTGCAAGGCGGTAAATGGGCCGTCCAAGTTATGACAACCCCAGTCGCCCACTGAGCCATCGCCAAACTCCCACCAGCTGCGCCATTGCTGGGGATGGAGTTCGTCATGGTAGTCCCGGTAACGGGCCGGGCCGATCCACTCATCCCAATGCAGTCCTTGAGGAACGGGTTTGGCCGGTGGCCGGCCGCCCATGCCGCCCCGACCCGTAGGCGCCCAACAATAAACTTCCAGCACGTTGCCGATGGCTCCAGCCTGCAGATATTCGCACAGCCGCCGGAGTCCTTCGCCGCTATGGCCTTGGTTGCCCATTTGGGTAACCACTTTGGCCTGCCGGGCCGCCTCCACCAGCCGCCGAACTTCTTCAATAGAGTGGGCCAGCGGTTTTTCCACATAAACATGTTTTCCCAGACGAATCGCCCGCATCGCTGCCGGAGCGTGATGATGATCCGGCGTGGCCACAAAAACCACGTCGATCTGTCGGTGCATCTGATCGAACATTTTGCGATAATCGGCAAACTGGCGGATTTCAGACAGTTTTACATCGGGCCACTCTTGTTCGATCTTCTTCATCGTTTGGGCCATGTGGTTGTCATCGACATCCACCAAAGCAACTAAACGTTCGCTAATCGCACCGGCCACACTGACCATGCCCTGATTGGCGCAGCCGATAACAGCCGTTTGGAGCTTGCTATTGGGGGCCGGATCAGCCAAAAAGGCTGGGGCCGGAAACGCCTTCCAACCGGCCGCTGCCCCAGCGCTAGCCGCACCTAGACAACCTAAAAACCTACGTCGGCTAATACGTCGTTGCATGGCAGTTATCCTCACCAAAAAGCTTCAGAACCAACGGGGAAAAACATCCAGGGGAAAATCTTAGTTGACCTTTGCTATTTTCCTAAGTTGTTTTTATCCAGGAGTTACGACGAACCCTTCCTTTGCTCACTTGATTTCCTTTGATTTCCTTATCCCGATCATTCTCTAGGGAGTTCGAACATTCCCCCTACCACAGAAAGCCAAACATGGCAAAAGTCACACTTAGAGGCTATCCCGAAAATTACCTTCCTGCCTCAGAATCCCAAAGGTCCTATTTTCCAGCACCTTCCATGGAAAAACCCATCAACCTAAAATCTATCGGGAAAACTCAAAACAGGATACCCTCTTAGTATCTTATCTCCTGGGGATAAGATCTTACAACTTAGAGACTTTTTAAAAAACAGGGAAGGTTAACAATCGGAGGAGGAGCGTTTTTCCAGCAGCAGTTCGAGGTAGCTGCGGCGCTGGGACTGCTGCAGGCCAAGCCGGTCGGCCAAGTTCGTCAGAGCCGATCTTGCCGCTTCTAAATTGGCCGGATCACAGACCAACTCTAACTCCACAAACGAGCCTAACTCCGCAACTTCGTCCAGCGAAGTCTCAACCCGGTGGCCTTGCCAGTCTAAAAAGGCTTTTCGGCGCTTTTTGCGGACCTCGGCCACAGGTTGAAATCCCAGTGCCTGGAGTAGTTCGTCCCAAGCGGCAAAGCAATCCGGCCCGTCCGGCAGAGGCAAGTCGATTTCTCGGCGGGTTTTGCTGGCAGGGTCGATCTTAGGGCCTTTATAGGTGAGCCAGCATTGTCCCCCCTTTTGGCGGATCCGAAGGGCTTCGTCGGTCTGTGCGAAATCGCGGGCCGGATGCGCATAATACCGATCCACCTCCTCGTGTAGAGGACCAATCTCCCCCCCTAAAGCGCGCAACTGAACCGCCACCAGTTGTAAATCCTCTACCGGAAATTTCAATTCTACTTCTAATCGCATATTTCTCTCTTTCCTTATTTTTGCTTTCTTGAAAAAAGAGGGAGCCAAAACTCGGTTTAATTTATGTAGATTGCCTATTTTATCTATCTTTTACTTGAAAAACTTCTTCCCAAAACCACGGAAAAGAGCTGTGTGGTTTTTCCTGGCAGTATCAGTGGGCCCTCATCATCCTAATTTAACCGGATAAGAGGATATGATCGGCATAGGTCTCAGAAAGAAACTCGATATAGCACCAAAGAACAAGTTTTTGATAGGATGCAGGAGGCAGATTTTAATTTTGGGGATTTTGGAATCTCCGCGAAATCCTGAACATGTAGTGTACTTTTAGAGGCCGCCCTAATTTGTATGATGGTGGTCCGGTCGGGCAAAGCTTTTTAAAACCGCCAAACTTCCAATTACAGGATAGTCTCTAAGCTCCACTTTTGCCAATTTTTTTACCTTCAAGGAGTTAGGCTTTGAGGGTGTGTTGTTCAGCAATTTTCCTAACTCTAATTATTTTCAAAAGATTAGGAAAGCCCCAAAGGAGCTGCCCCCTAGAAATTGGCAAAAGTCGAACTAAGGTTAACTTTCGCCAATTTTCCTAACTTGTTTTGTCTCCAGTAGTTAGGATGAAACTTCCTTTTGGACACAATTTTCTGACGCGAATAACTACAGGGAGAAGTTTGCTCTTTCGACACAAGGTCGAAAATGGCAAAAGTCGGGCAAAACACACTGGATAATAAAGGATTTAGATTCGCGTTTCGCGGGAACAAGCTTGGCCTGCTTGGGCGGAAATCACAATAGAGGCCATGGATTCAAATAACGCCCTGACACTTAGCTGAAGTGTTAATATTTTCCCTGAGCCATTTACTTCTTACCCGATTGATTAGGCTGTCGGCGGGAGTGGCATTTTCCAGCACCAATAGCCCAGCCAATCGTGAAGGAAGCACCGTTGGACTGGAGATTCTTTCTTTGGAGTGTGAGACGGGAACGGGCAAGAGAACTATTTGCCCTTAAACCGGCGCCGTTGAACGGGAGACATTTTCTTTGGATCGTCTGGCTCCTCTTAGGGGGGGTTTGTGGAGGTGGCTGTCGGTGGCTACGTCCGGCACTGCCGGTAGAAGAAACTCTTTTGGCATCTCGGCAATTAAGTCGGCAAGCCATGGAGGCTTTAGCTCAACGGCGATGGGAGGAAGCCCTGAGCCTAGCACAGCAGGCGGTCCAGACATGTTCGGCCGACCTCGATGCTCGGCAACTGTACGCCGAAGCCCTCTGGGCTAAAGGACTTCGCGCAGAAGCCATCCGCCAGATGGAGGAGCTTGTCGGCCGGGTACCAGAAGAAGCACGCCTTCATGCTCGAATGGCGCAAATGCAGTGGGCGTTGGGCCGGTTTGGGGAAGCACGCCAATATGCGAATCAGGCCATCGAACGCAATCCCCAATTACCAGAGGCATGGCTGGTGCGGGCTAGGGTGGCTCGGGAGCTAGGAGATTTAAGATCGGCTCTGGCCGACTATCAGCGGGCATTGGCCTATGCCCCCAACCACCGGGAGGTGTTGCTGGAGATGGCCGAGCTGTATCGGGCCTTGCAGCAACCGGATCGGGCTTTGGCCACCTTGCACCAGTTGGCCGATACATACGCTCCCGGCGAAGAACCAGCACAACTGCTTTATCTACAAGGAGTTGTCTATAGCGAACTGGGGCGGTATCAAGAGGCAGCCGAACAGCTTCGTTTGGCCATTCAACGAGAAAGGCCCTGTGCAGATTGGTTGTATGAATTGGCTCGGGCCCAGGTTGCCGCCGGCCAATGGGGCCTAGCGCAGCATAGCCTTCGCCAAGCCTTGGCCTTAGAACCAGGCCACCGGGGCAGCCTGGAATTGCTGCAACGACTGGAATCTGTGGAAGCTGCCCAGAACACCCGGTGAGTTCCCCAAAGCTGCCTCAGATTAGCTGAGTGGCCTTGAGATTAAGAAGAGAATCCAGAACCTTGGCGGGGGGCTACTACTATTTGTGTACTATTAAACTACCCAGAGGTTGGGTATGGAAGGGAGTTTTGCCTTTTGGTCAACCTGGGCAAGATTTATGGGCTAGACTTAATTAAGTAGTGGCTTGATAGTGGACTAAAGGGGGGTACCTTCGGCCAACCAACTCGATAGAAAGGAGCGGTCAGATGAGCCAAGTGCTAGAAACTTTTCCCACCACGTTTGTGGAGCGTCGCAATTATAGTGTACCGGCGATTCCGCCGGGAGTTGAACGGCGTCAATTCGGCAATAGTCATGAAGGACTTTCGCCCGAAGCCCGGGAGCTGGCCCAGGCCATCGACCAATATAAGCTTACGCATCGGCGGCGGTTTATTACCTATGAAGAAATGCTCTTTGTGCTCAAGAGCCTGGGATATCAAAAGGTGTCTTAGTTCGACTCTTTTGGGAACCCCTTCCTAATTCGAGGGATATAGGTGGATACCATTTTTGGTTCCCGCCGTTTTTGAGCCAATACATGGCGTTCTTAGCACTGGTAGCACGCTCACAAAGAGAAAGTAAGTATTTGAAGGGAAGCAGGTTGGCCTACCGAAGCAAAAATGCATCAAGTTCACTATCTGTTCCGGATTAGGGAGAGATCGCTGTCTTTCCAGCACTGAACCTTTGAGGATTCTTTATTTTGCTATTTTTCTAGGTCCGAAATTTTCAAGGGGGTAGGACATCTTACGGAAGCAGGCTTCTAGCAATTGGTAAAAGTCGAGCTGAAGGCCTCTAAAAAGCCTGTGGATGAACAAATAAAGGGAACCACTGCATAATTCCATATAGTGAACTTTATGAACTTTTGATTTGGTAAGCATTATTTGCCCCCGTCTAAATACCTAATATAGGTAGGGTGTTAACCGTGCTAGCAACCCAATACTTTGGGTCAGTGCCGGAGGGAAACAAGCGATATAAAAATATCTCCCTCGAATGACGCAGAGGTTCCAAAGTTACTTGCCAAATTGGGTAAAACCTCTCTCCTAAAAGTAGTGTCGAGGGTAGGTGCCGGTCAGCCAAAACAGGTTGGCAACCGCCAAAATTCCAATTGGCGGAGAGCCTCTTGGTGGAGTACTTGTTTAGGCTTGGCGAAGCGAGGCGACACCTAGACTGCTTTAGGAAGGCTGCGGGCGAACAGCTGTTCTCGAAGCTGGGCTAGACTTACCAGGCCCAGGATTGTGCCTTGGGCATTCTCCAGCAGGGCCAAGCGTGCTTTGGCCCGTTCCATCTCCACCAAAGCCGACAAAACACTCTGGTGCTCAGAAAACCGAGGAAGCGGACGGACCGGTCCGATCATGTTCTCTTTTTGGAGGCCCATTTGCCAGAGTTCTACATAGCCCAGCAGATGGCCTGGTTGCAGAGCATCTTCCAGGAGAATAACGTTTTGAATGTGGCCGTCCGTGCTGGCAGGAATGGATTGGAAAAGGGCGTTTTTGGGAGTATCCGAAGGGACCCTGGGCAAGGTATCTAGCGGGAGGACAAAGCGGCTTACAGGCAATTCAGCCAGAGTGAAGATTGCCTCGGCCAACTGGTGCTGAAACGGTTGGAAGACCCCCACTTCATGGGCTTCTTGGAGGATGCGTCGCAACTCCCGACGGGCCAGGCGCATTCGGATTGGCTGTGGCCATCCGCCTCCCAAACGGTCAGCCAGAAAATTGACGGCCCAGATAAAAATACTCACTGGCAAAAAAAGCAGAGTAAACACGAAAAACAGGCCTCCGCCGTGCCGTAAAAGCCGATTGGGCGCCCGCAAAAACAGATATTTAGGCAATAGTTCCCCATAGACAAAAATGATCGGCGCCAGCAAGGCCGTCAGCGTCAGTTCTGCCAGATGGCCCGGTTGGGGGAACAATTGCTGGCTAAGTAGGACCACAGCCAAAGAAACCATATTATTTGCCAGGTTATTGCCGACCAGTGCGGTGGCAACAAAAAGTCCTGGCCGATGTACTAGCCACAGGAGCAGTCCGGCGAGGCGATCTCCTTCAATAGCCTCCAAACGGAGTCGAATTCGAGAGGCCCGATATAGGCCTGTTTCTGAGCCGCTGAAGAAGGCACTCAAAGCTAAGCCGATACCTCCAATCAGCAGTGCAACCATCGGATGATTCATGCCGAGGTCTCCGTGGAAACCATACGAACTTCGACTAACATTTGCATGGGTGGCCAAATGCGCAGGACACGAAATTCAAGCGGGCCCCACTGGCAGGTATCTCCCTCGGCGGGAAATCGACCCAAAATCTCTAGCAGCAGACCAGCCACGGTGGTAGCTCGGCTCGTAGGTCGCTTCAGTGCAAAATGCCGAGCCAACCGCCGCAGGCTGGTAATGCCGGTTACCTCCCAGACGCCGGGACGGACCTGGCGAAACGGCGGCCGATGGAGCAGACGTTGGCTTCGGCTAGCCGAAGGCTGAAATAATGTCTCCATCACCTCCTCAAAAGTTACCGCTCCGATGGTCTCCCCATATTCATTGATCACCACAGCCACACCACTGTTTTGATCTAGCATTTGCTGGAAGGCTTCGGCCACACTGATCGACCAGGGAACATAAAGCACCGGTTCTGCATGCTCCGACAAGAGCGTCTGGCTCTGAAAGGTTACTTTTCGGAGGTTGACGGCGGCGACGATCTCGTCGGTTTGCAGGTCGGACAAAAAAAGATATTCGGTGGGGGGCAGGTTCTGATGGATATCTTGCCATTGAACCGGTGGCCTAAATACTGCCAACTGTCTGCGGGGACGCATCAGTTCATCTATCCGCATTTCCGAAAGGTTCACCAAACCTTGCAGTACCTCATGTTGCTGCCGTAGTAAGGCGCCGGTTTCCGGCGTCTGGCTTGAGGAACCAGCCTGGGCAAGTTCTACTGCCCGCTCCAAATCCTGTAGGTGAAGATAAGGTTCCGGTTCAAATCGGGGGCAAAGCACCCGTTGAGAGATCCGAGCCATCTGCCGAAGCGCCGGCAACAGCGGCTCTACCAGCCGAATCGCCCCCTCCAAGGGCAGGCTTACCCATCGGGCCACCCAACGCGGTTGCAAAACTGCCAGGCTTTTCGGCACCACCTCGCTCAACACGATCAGACTCAGCAGCGCTACCAACCCAAATAGTGCCGAACCTGCTGGCCCCCAATGCGCCTGTAGCTGCAGTCCCACAATCGAAGCGATTGTAAAATACAACACATTGACCAACAGGTTCCAAAACAGTACGGCCGTCAGCACGCGATCGGCGTCTTGGAGCAATCGGCTGGCGAGTTGTTCCGCCTGGCTGCCGCAAGCGAACCGACGCCGATCCGCAGGCGTCAGCGAAAACAATGCTGCCTCTGAGGCTGAGAAAAAGCCTGAGGCCCCAAGCAAGCCTCCCATCGCTATCCACCACGGCAAATAAGCTAACCACCAGTCCATTGTATCCTCATAAGGCATGGCAAACACTTCCATGGCATGAAGGAGGCTTATTTTCCGCTCTTCTGCCCTGGTTGTCGAGTGGGCCAGACTCAACACATACCCACCCAGAGAAGAAGCAACACAGGGTGAAAGTACACAGATCCTTTGCAATTTTCACCTGTCCGGCCCTTGGTTTTGGCCTTCGGTCGTTGGTGTCAAAGGCAAAACCTAGCCGAAAAGCTTCCGGAGCTGGCCGGCAGGACCCTCACACGGCCTCTAGCTCCCCACGAAGGGGTATCTTTGCACCTCTGGTGAAGTCTTTATGGATATGGAAGGTAACATTTCCACCGAGTGAACAAGCCGGGCTCTGCCCACTGGGCATGTTGGTATTCACAAATGGAAATCTTCTGAAAATGTTCTCCGATAATATGGGCACCATATATAAGCTCGACGTTTGTTATTTTTCCTAACTTGTTTTACCACCAAGAGTTACGGCGAACGCCCCTTTGCCCCCCAATTTCCGAACTCCAAGAATGGGATGGAGTTAATGCTTGCTCCTTTTGGCAGGAGAGCAAAAATGGCAAAAGTCGAGAAACTTTTGCCTCATTTAAGGGAAGTATTTTCCCCCATTTGGCTGCCCTCCACCTTTATCCCAATATATAGGGCTGCTGCCGCTGCTAGCAACCTTCATAGAGTAGGTTTATGAAGGGGGCGGGCCAATCCCACTTATTCAAAAGTTTATTAAGTTCACTACATGTTCATCCTCTTGGAGAGCTTTTCCAAGGTTGGAACCGCTGCATCATTCGGGAGAGATCTTTTGATCTCATGTTGCTTCCCTCTGCCTTGGAACCAATATGTGGAACCTCTGCATAATTCAAGGGTAATATTTTTATACCATTTTGGCTGTCCTTCCTCTAACACCACATATAGAGCTCGAGCATTGCTAGCATCCAATAGATAGTAGGTGTTCGGATAGAAGAACCACACGGCTATAGAATCAAAAGTCCATAAAGTTCCCTACATGTTCAGGATTTTGCAGAGGTTCCCTCAAAAATTTTTTCCCACATGCTTAACAGCGCCGGGGGGTGATTATACTACAAAGGAATGTGGTAGATGTGTTTTAGTCCTCTTGGGCTTTGCCGGCGGCTGCCTGCCCTCAATGCCCAAGAGTTTAAAAACCAGAATTATGCAGAGGTTCCTATTGAGTTGCTACCACTGCTAGGGTCCTACATATAGTAGATATTTCAATGGGAGTAATTGAACTCGACTTTAGCCATTTTCCCTAACTCCTTTTGTTTCAGGTAGTTACGATGAGACTTCCTTTTGTTCACACAGTTTCCTAAGCCCAATAATTTCAAAAGGAGTTAGAACTTTCCCATTTCGGCAGAAGCCCAAAATTTGGCAAAAGTCGATCTGAGAGGCTGTCTGAAAAGAGATTTTTGGCTTACTCGGCTGTCAAGTTGGTTCTTCCACTAGGAAGGGCTACAGCCCAAGATTTGGAACCTTGGCTCGCCAAAGTGTTCACAGGCCTGTGGAATAAGGGAGGCTGGTTCAGGCCTTTTCAAACAGGCTGGCTTTGTTGAAAAGTTATCCGGAGCCTGGAAAGGTTTTGCCCATGGTCGTCTGTTTTGGTGGAGTTTTGGTGGGATCAGGACTCCGAGTGGAAACGGTTTCATCAGAGAGCCAGACATCCTCTGCACAAGCAGCCAATCCTCTGTACGGCTTATCCTCCACCTACAGACTATGGGGCATCATGTGAAGGTTTTTTGGGTTCGGGGCTGACCGGTTGATGGGAGGGCGATGTGGGGCTGGTTGGTGGTGTATCTGGCGAGAGTGGAGATGTGGCCGGAGTATCCGAGGGTGGGCTGGCCGGAGGCGTAGGCGGGCCAGCAGAAGGCTGGGCGGCATGGAGGCGTTTGGCTTCGGCCAAGTCGGCGCCGGCACGCACATAGTCGCCTTGGGCCTGATAGGCGGCGGCCCGGGCCAAGTAGTTTTCGGGGTTTTGCGATTCCAAGCGGATGGCTTCCCCTAGGTCGGCGATGGCTTCGGAGAGTTTGCCTGTTTTTATGTACAGTTTACCCCGTCCTCGGTATGCCCAAGCTGTGGCCGGCCCAAGCCGAATCGCTTCGCTATAGGCGTCCAGGGCCTCGTTAAACCGCTCCATCTGTGCCAGCAGATCGCCCCGCTGGCAATGAGGCAGAACCCACTGCGGTTGAAGCCGACAGGCTTCTTGCAGATCGGCTAATGCTTCTTGGAGTTTTCCCTGAGCCGCTAAGAGTCGGCCTCGGTGAAAAAACGCTTGAGCCGAACGAGGGTTCCGACGGAGTACTTCCGACCAATCGGCCACTGCTTCGGAAAGGCGTCCAAGCTTTTCCATCGCAACGGCGCGGTTAGTACGGGCTTCGGGATAATCGGGCTTGAGTCGAAGAGCTTCGGAGAAATCGGCTGCCGCCTCGGCAAACATGCCGGTTTGGAAATAAAGCAGTGCCCGGCGGTTCCAAAGCCTAGGATCGTTTGGCGCCAGTCGGAGCTGTTCGGTAAGTTGAACAATGGTTTTAGTAACTGCGGAGTCGGTCTTTTCTGGTAGAGGTGGAAGTTTGTCTTTGGAGGCATCGGTAGGCGGAGGCCCTATGTTCGGGGCGAGCTTTTCGCTTGTGGGAGGCGATGGGGTCTCCGGCGGCAGAGGTTTTGGGGAGTGTTTTTCCGGTTTTTCCTCCAGCTCCGAAGGTTTTCCAGCAGGGGAAGTTAGGCCCTGTTGGCGGATAGCGGCCAAGGCGGCCAAGGCCTCGGCATGTTCAGGATTGGAAGCCACCGCAGCCCGGAAATCGGCCGTCGCACTGATAGAATCGCCCATTGCTTGATATACCAAGCCGCGTTGATAGTAGGAGTCGGCCAGGTGCGGATTATAGCTAGCACCCTGGCGGATCCGAAGCCGAATCGCCATGCCGAAATCCCGAACAGCACTATCCAACTTGTTCATGCGGTAGAAGATTTGTCCACGAATGTGGAAGGCCTCGGCCGATTCGGAGTCTAGATTAAGGGCTCGGGAAGCATCCTCCAAGGCCAAATCCAACTCGCCTAATTCCATGCGAGCCAAGGCACGTTGCAGATAACCCTCGGTCTGCTGCGGCTGAGCCTGGATGAGCTGGGTGAAATCCTCCTGAGCTTCCCAGGCGAGGCCTTTTTCCAAAAGGAGCCGACCCCGGGCCTTATAGATCGGATACAGCTCCCGACATTGCTCCAAAGCCTGCGTATAGATCCGCAAGGCCTCTTCCCATCGATCGAGCCGATGGAGGCAATCCCCTTGAAGCAGATAGGCCTGGCTTTGCCAGGGCTGTGGGAGCCCTTTGGCCAAGGCCTGCTGGAAATCCTTGACTGCTTCGTCGAATTTTTCCTGGCGGCGGAAGGCCAAGGCCCGGTAAAAATATCCGGTCGGTTCCTCAGGATTTTTTTCAATAGCCTTAGAAAAACAGACAATCGCCTCCTCCACGTCACTGGCGGCAAACCGTTCCATGCCATCGAGCATCAGAGCCAGGGCCTGCCGCTCGGCCGGATGCTCCAGAGCTGACTGCTGATGGGGCGGTTGCTCACAGCCGATCAGCACGGCTAAGGCCAATAAGATCGCCTGTGTACCTACCGGTATCTCCCCACAACAATTTTTGCCCACGGCAACCTTCTCCCAAGGCGGGAAAAATACCTCTTTTTAAGTATAGCCAAAAACCACAGTTCGCGTCGGTCCCCGGAACAGGAATTCCTCACGGACTCCTCGGTCACTTTGCGGAGGCTAGGCTGACCCAAATCCTGCCATAAAACCCCCTCTACTGACCCAAAAACTTTCCCCTTTGGGGCTTGACCCGCCGGGAAAACCCATTAAGGTAACAGAAGAAGTTCCGGGGAGCACTTCCCGAAACAGCCTTTTGGAGAAAGGAGCCAAGCTATGAAAAATAGTCCCCAAACCGCTGTTTTCCCACGACTCTTTGGCCTGTTGGCGGTTGTTATGGGCAAGTGCAATTCGTTTGGGCAATTGCTGGTTGTAGCGTTGGTGGCAACTAGTGGATTAGGCAGCTTCTTGGGTTTGGCTTGGGCGGAATCAGCAGGGGAGGTGTCAGTTTTCAAAAGGCAGAAAGGGCAGTATGTTTCCACGCGGCTGTCGGGGGAAGTTCCTACGGCTGAGATGCTGTTGGTTTATGAAGGGGATTCTGTTTCCACATCGGCCTGGAAGCCGGTCGGCGGTCGAATCATGACCCGTTGGGCCGGCCAAGTACGACCCGACAATGTCTGGCCTGAATACCCCCGGCCAACGATGGTTCGGCCTAAATGGCTGAATCTCAATGGCCTGTGGGATTATGCCATTCGGCCTAAGCAGGAAGATCGGCCTACGCAGTGGGACGGCAAAATCCTGGTGCCGTTTTGTGCGGAGTCGGCGCTGTCGGGGGTGGGCAGGGCGGTTGGGCCAGATCAACGACTCTGGTATCGACGAACCTTTGAACTGCCGGCGGATTGGGCCGGTGGCCGGGT
>JANXAQ010000160.1 GCA_025062105.1 Thermoguttaceae bacterium | reverse complement strand
GTTTTTGAAACCAAGCACTTTTTGCTCTTCCAAGTGATCTTTCCTAGATGCCGCAATTTCTCCAAAGTAACATTATTGCCTTCTTTTTGAAAGGTTCGTTATTTCCCTATTTGGGGTAATCATTGGTGCCGTTGGAATTGGAATGGGAAATATCTCCCAAAGATGTGTATAACAGCGAGCCTACGACCGCTGGGAGCAAAAGATTTTCCAAACCAAACAGCCCAACCGGTCGCTGCAACGGAGGTTCAATCGCCTCTTTTGGTTTGGTGGCTTGGCTCGAGATCTCTAGCAAAATGCCTGGCTCCATCAGGTCCTCCATCTCCGGGGCTAAACCTCGCTACCATCCCCATCTTGAAAGAAAATCTAGGCAAGGAACCTCTGCATAATTCTTTTATTCTGCTTCTCATCCCTTCTGACCCAATAGGGTTACTACCACTGCTAGCACCCTACATAGTAGATGTTTTGGATAAGGGCAGCTAAAGCCTACCAAATCAAAAGTCCATAGAGTTCACTATATGTTCAGTATTTTGCAGAGGTTCCGAAAGCCCAACTTCGAGAAGATGTTAGCCTTTGAAAAATATGCACCCTTTTCTCCCGGAAGCTTCTGGGGATGGAAATTAGCGGCCGATGGGTTGCCTATTTTCCCTAAACCGAGTCCAAAGCGTTCTCGGCTGTTCCCCGAACGGTCTTAAACCTCTGGTCAGAGGTACCCTCCACGTTCGGGCTTGCGGCTGGGTACAGAAAAGCTAATTCAGCACTTTTGATGCACTGGCCGAGGGGTACCCTCCACATTTAGATTTCCACTAGAACCTGCTGCTTCTAATGCAAAGGGCGAAGAGCTGCTGGCCAGAGCTCTTCGCCCAGTTGGAGCGGCCTCAGTCTGGGCCTTCCTCCGACGGATCGGCAACTGAACAGACCCTCAACCTCTCTGGCTCCTAGGGCCCCTTTCCAGTTGGGTTTATGGGATAGGATTGGCTTTGCGATCCACCAGGAAGCTGGTATTATCCGCCACCCCAAACAGCGGCCGGAACATATTGCATGTACTGGCCTTGGCCGACCGACCCGGATACCAAACTAACTGGATCATCACACTCCAGGCATGCTCCCGTTGGGTAGCTTCGCCGGTTTCTTTCGGAAAGAGGATATTAAAACTGTTTTCCAAGGCGAAATGCTCCGAAAGTGGAATCCATAGATCGCCGCCAAACAGCACATCGGTATTGCCGGTGAAACCAATCCACAATCGCCCCTCCCCGCCGTTACAAAAGTATTGGCGATAGAAGAAGTTAAATTGATCGGTCGGCTCCAAAGCAAAGTCTAACCGATAGGTGGCCTCCTGTTGGTTATCTTGCCGTCGATAGGTGAACTGGTCGGTTACCCGTTCGTTGCCAACGCCAAAAGCGCCCCAGAAACCAATCTCTCGCCAACCAGGCCAAACTAGGCTCAGCTCCGCACGAAGCTGTTTTAGGTCTGCCGTGTAATAGTAGGCGTCGTGCATCAGGTCGAACACTACGCCCCATTGCAGGCCCCCCATCGGGGCCCGACGGAACAGCCCAGCCGTAAAGAACAGTTGATCTCGGTCCCCATTGGTTACAATAAACGAGTGTTGGGCCCAAGCTCCGTTGGTAGGTGTTTCTAACGGTGGTTCGACTACCGGGTGGGCCCCTAGGGCCCCGTCGTAAATTCGCCGGGCATAGCCTCGAAAATTGCTATGGACCGCCTGGAACCCGATCTGGAATCCGCCCCCCCAAGGATCTCCCAACGGGCCAGAGAAATTTACCCCCTCATGCAGTCCGAAATTAGCATTGATCCCCCCATCGACCGGACCTTTGAAGGCATGCGCCCCGCCGAAAAGCGTTAAATCCCGAAAGAGCCCGTAAAAAACCGGATAACCCCAATAGGCCCCAGGGCCCCAACAAGGCCCAAAACAAGCGTCCTCCCAACATCCTTCAGCTTCCTCTGGGTAATACCCCTCTTCAGCACCCCCCGCTGAGGGGGAAGGCATGGGGATTTGTTGGCTCGGCTGAGAAATTGGGCTAGGTTGGCCGGGCGGAATTACTTCTGGAGCACCAGGCACCCCATTGACGGTTGCAGAAGCTTCTGGAACAGATCCTGCGGAAGACTGGGACGGACTACCCTCAATCGAAGGGGCCAGCTCCCGTGGAGGCACATTCCCCGTGCCCACAGGCTGTTGGGCAATCCGCACTCCACTACTGCCTCCTCTAGCAGGACTCCAAAACCCAGGCGGCCCAGATCCTGGCCCGCCCAACGTACCCCGCCCGGCAATATTCCCCCCTGCAGCAGGAACCGAAGCCCTGGAAGCAGACGGAGCTGAGGCAGGCCAGGGACTAGACATCATTGCCTGAGTGGGGATGGCCACCGCTCCAGCCCGCTTCGCTCGCCATCCGCTTCCGGCCGAATTACTAGCCTGTTGCTCGCTAGCGGCGTTCAACCAAGGCCCTTCTTGGGGCCCTTGGGCCCAAACAAGCCGTTGCCAATCGGCCAAAAGAAAAGACCCCACTACCAAGCCAGCCAAAACCCAGGCCCATTTTTTCATGCCTTCCATCCTTTCTAAAGACGAAAAATAGCGCCGATCCGTTCTCTGACAAGGTATTTCTGGAAATGGGCTAGCAGCCCCTTGGAAAGGCTGGGATTCCGGCACAATTTATCGGCTCGGAATATTCAGAACTTCCGTCAAAATCGATTTTTTTAGAAAAGGTTCCCCAAATTGCCGGTTTTCCGAAGGGCAAATTAAAAGATTCCTTAGGGGAAATACAAAGATAGGTTTTGCTAATCTATGTATTTTGCCTATATTGTGTTAGCGGATTGCCAGAAGCCTTCTAAAGAGCTAATCAGTGAACCTCTCCCGAATACCCTCGCTGTTATATACAAGTTGGCGCGGAAGCGTTCGAACTTTCTTTACTTTAGGCAAATACCAAAAGCTCGTTGAACAACGCAGAATGGATCCAATAAGCGATCTAGCTAAGACAGTCTTTGAAACCAAGCACTTTTTGCTCTTGGAAGTGATTCTTTCCTAAATGCTGCCATTCTCCAAAGTAACGAGGAGCTTCTTTAGAAAGGCTCGTTATTCCCCTATCTGGGGCAATCATTTGCTGCCGTTGGGATGGGAAATACCTGCCAGAAATGTGTATAACAGCGAGACTGAACACACAGAGCAGAGTAGCGTCCCCAAAATACCGCTTTTTTGTTTTGGTATCTTCGACAAATGGAGAATGTCTCACAATAGCCCTATTCAGGTAAATTAGGCGGACTACTTGGGAATTTAAAGACTCAGATTCTTAATTTCCTGATTTCTTCTCGACTTTTGCCATTTCTGGCCACTTGACGAAAAGAGAAAGCTATAACTGCTTGGAATTACTGGAGTTGGGAATGGTATGAACAAAAGGCAGCTCCGCCGTAAGTCCTGACCAGAAAAAGTTAAAATTGGCAAAAGTCGAAAATCTCTCGAAACCTCTGCAAATTCTGAACATGCAGGGAACTTCATGAACTTTTGATTCATTAGGGAATGGCCAGCCCCATCCAAAGACCCACTAGCTTTAGGTTGCTAGCAGCCCTAGATATTCGGCAAGAGGTGGAAGAGGACCGAAATGAGGGTAAAAATATATCCTGGAACCTCTGCAGAATACTGAATATATGATTAAATTCAGGAATCTTTGATTCGGCACGAAGTGGCCCACCCTATTCAAAGAACCATTCTCGGTAGGTTGCCCGCAGTGCTAACAGCCGTATATGTTGGGATTGCAATGAAGTGGACCAAAATAGTTGTAAAATTATCTCTTTAGAATTATGCAGAGGTTCTTCTATCTCGACTTTTGCCGTTTTCCCTAACTGGTTTTAGCGCCAGCAGTTACGACGAAACTCTCCTTTGTTCACCCAATTTCTTAAGTCCAATAGTTCCAAGGAGTTAGAACAGTCCTCTGCCAGGGCGAAGCCAAAATTGGCAAAAGTCGAGTTCTATAAAAAGTTGGCATTTCCCTCTCCAGGCCGGGATTTCAACTGAGAGGCAATAACCCATGGAAAAAGGCGCTGCTTAAAGCGATGGGAGATAAAAACAAAGCCGCTTGGCGGCACCCCATCCAGTGTTAATCCAAAAGCAGCTGGTCTAACCCGGAAAGAAGGTAAAAGAGACAAACTCTCAAAGCTCGACTTTGCGATTTTCCAGGCGGGATCAGGAAAAGATGCCTTTGAAGATAGTTGGCCCGACTGTTAGATAAAAGAGGCTCATCTTCTAAGCTCGGCTTTTACCATTTTGCAGGATGCCCTGAAAATACTGCCTTAAGGGATTTACTGTACAAAGAATCCTAAAGATCTAATGCTTTGAGAGCTCGCCTTTTACCATTTTTATTAACGTGGTTTGACTTCGGGAGAGAGAATAGACCATTCTTTTGCTCACCTAATTCCTAAGCCCAATACTTCCAGGGTTGGAACTTTCGACTTTTGGCAGGAGGCTCAAACTGATAAAAGTCGAGTTGAAATCAGAAGTTACAAAAATGGCTATTTCAAGCTGTTTAGTTTTGAGGATTCTTTGGTCAATAAATTTTTAAGTCCAATGTTGTCAAAGGATTAGGATATCCAAAGGGGGCAGCCTTCTGGGAATTGGCAAAGTCTAGATGCGAGAAGCCCCTGCAAATTCTGAGAAACTTTTGTATAATCCTGAACATTCAGTGAACTTTGTGAAGTTTCGATTCGGCAGGTGTGAGCTGCGCCCATCCAACACCTACTCTACGGACGCTGCTAAAAGTGCCTAGCAACCCAATAGATTAGCTCAAACGTAGATGAAACCGAAATGGTATAAAAATATCTCCCTGCAATTATGCACAGGCTCCGGAGCTCGACTTTTGCCAATTCTGGTCTTCTGCCGATGGGGAAGATCTCACTTCTTGGAATCATTGGACTTGGGTGGATAAAATGAGTGGCGTCGTAAGCCCCAGAGACACAACAAGTTAGGAAAATGTGAAAAGTCGTGCTTAGGAAAATAGTAAAACTCAAGCTCAGAGGCTGTCCTAAAAAGCCTTTTCTATGATGAAAGGAGGTTACCTTCCTCTCAATTCCCCAGAATTCCCAAAATCCTTGTTTTTAAGGAGTCTGTAAGGTAGGAGCTGGTCGGCCAAAACCCATTGGAAACAGCACAAACCCCAATTTCAAGACAGCCTCTAAGCTCGACTTTTGCCATTTTTTCTTAACTGCTTTTGTCTCCAGGAGTTAGGACGAAATTTCTTTTTGGTGATCTAATTTCCGAACTCCAATAGTGCAAGCAGTTCGAACATTGGTCTTCCAGCAGGAAGCCAAAAATGGCAAAAGTGGAGCTAAGGGGAAGCCGAAACTACCGCAGTGCGCAGGGAGACGATCCTTTCAACGGCCGGCAGCAGTTTTTCTAGATCGACCGGTTTGAACACAACGGCTTTTAGCCCCGCTTGTCGAGCATGGATAATCGAATGATCCTCATCATAAGTAAGAATCGGAATCATCAAGATCAATGGCACTGGGTCCCCAAGAAGCTCGCGCAATTCCATCATGAACTGATAGCCATTCATGTCGGGCAGCCGGTCATCGGCTAAAATCACGTCATAGCCGCCATCTGAGAGCATTGTGCGAACCAGACAAAGCCCTGACTTGCCGTCGATAGCCGTATCCACAATGCACCCCAGGCGATCCAGCAACCGATGGGCATGAGACCGAGCATTCTTGTCCGCATCCACTACCAGGACCTTTCTGCCTTTGAGCAAGGGATATTCCGGCGTGGGTAGCGGCAGAGGATGGGCTTCGGCAGGAGCCATCTGCTCACCCACCTGATAGATCAATTGCTTGATGTCCCGGGCGTTTCGCAAAATTCGGCAGATACATTCCAAGATTTCTGAAGGCTGGTCCGTACAGTGTTCTCGTAGATAGACGGCGTCATTAAGAATTTCGTCCATCGGCAGAGCGATGGCCCCATGCACCGCTTCCAGACCAGAGGCTTTTTCTGCCACCAGTAATTCTAGGGTATTTAAGGCTGCGGCTATCTGCCGAGTAAAGATCTCCATAAACTGAAGATCACTTTCACTGAAAGCATGCGCCTTGGGGCTTTCCACATTAAAGGTGCCAATCACCTTATCGCCGAAAATCAGCGGAACTGTCATGGAACTGCGAGCCCCTTTTACTCCCGGCAAATAGAGGGGGTCTTCGGCAGTGTTGTCGCACAGATAACTTTTTCCAGTGGCGGCGACAAAGCCGGTAACCCCATTGCCTTGAGGTTGAGCATAAAGCACCCGTTGCGCCGCTTCCGGATCCATGCCTTCGGCCAATAATGGGCGAAGCTCGCCCGTTTTTGGGTCTAGAAGCCGAATCTCCACCACATCGTAATGAAGCACATCTTTGGTATAATGCAGGATATTGGCTTTAAGCAGTTCGATCCGTTCTTCCACGGACATCTGAGTGAGTTCTTCCGGTTTCAGGTCCGCCAGTTCCATGCCGGCCTGATGGAGGGCGTGCAATTTCTGATCTTGCAAGACCTCCTCAGTAACATCTCGTAGCGTAACCAGCAGATAGGGAGATGAGGGCTGCGATTCTGGAAGCAAAGCGGCATGGACTTGAAAATAGCGGTTTTCTTCGCTCCGCAACCGACAAGAACTAGGTTGTCCGGTAGCCAATGCGGTGGCAAAAGGAGAATAATCAGGACCTAAGATTTCTGGGTTGCCCAAGGCAGTGTAAAAATTGACCCCTTCCAGCTTAGGCACTTTACTCCATTGGCGGACCCGTTGGTTGGCCCAGAGGATGTTCAGCTCCGAGTCCAATAGCAGCACTCCGTCGGCTAAGGCATCCAGAATCTGAACATTTTGGAGCAGTTTTCCTAACGGCAGTGCTTTTCGAAAGAATTCAGAACTGACATACACTCCTTCAAATGTCTCCCCGTATAGCCGCTTCAATGCCTCTACCGGATGGGAAGCGGCTACCAATTGAACTGCCGGTTCAGCTGGGGGCGCAGCACCTGCAAAGGCAGGGGGAGGTTGACCCACACAAAGAATCCGTTTTTCCACCTTCGTGCTCCCCGCCTATCAGAGGGAACAAAATGCCTAGTTTCTGGAAAATTATATCAGCAACTAACCTTGGATACAATCACAATTTTGGAGTTTTTGTTACCTTTTTTCTTTTTGCCTGCCAAGCTGCTTCCCGTTTTGATTTCTCTAGGCAAAAAGAAAGGCAGCCGGCCCAGTGTGCAGGAAAAATCTTTATTTTTCCGAGAAAAATGGAGTACATCGCCCTACCGACTCCCTGTTGCTTCTGCTGGCTCCCTTTGGTCGGATATACATCCCACAACACAGAAAATTTGGCATTTTAAACTCCAATTTCCTATTCTCTCTGTCGACTCCCTCCAACCGAAAGCCCAGGCCTCCCATAATCAAACACTCATCCAAAAAAGGGGGGATCCATGTCCCTCTATTGGACGCTTCGAATCCCAACTCTTTACCCCACTCCAGAGGGTGCGGTATCAAGCCTCCGTCTTTGCCAGAACTTCCCCCTGGAAAATCTAGCCCCTTTTTCCGATCTATTGCATCCCGTATTGTCTTATCAACATTGCCTTTGGGGTTTGATTAAAGCTCC
>JANXAQ010000129.1 GCA_025062105.1 Thermoguttaceae bacterium | reverse complement strand
AGACCACAGGAGAGAGCCACCAGTCGTTCCATCGGCCAGGTAAGGAAGCTGATTATATCCTCGGCCTAGCGGGGTCGGTAGCCCGCGGGCCTTTCCAGGACGCTGTGGGAGGCGTTTCCCACAACATCCAAGGGTATTTGGATTCCTGGTTTTTCGGGACTGACAACCCCCTGCTATCTCCGAAACTCTCTGAGGTGGGGGAAGTTCAATACGGATACAGGCCTTGGAGTTTTTTCGATTGGAGGGCTTCGGTGTAATCGTATTGGATGGTAAGGGGGTCCTTATCCACCTGGATGCCGCCTAGGCGTCCGTCCCACAGCCAGGTCCATCGGCGTAGCTCATCCCGGTGGAGAATAACCCGATGCATGACTTTGGTGCGTTTGTTTTTGGCCCAGCCGCCATAGAGCCAATCGTATTGCCAGATTTCAAACCGCATGGTGGCTGCTCCCGGAAAGTCGGCCTCGTAACTGGTGGGCAAATCCCGAATGAGCATGACCAGCACACGGGCCACCTTTTTGTCCTGGGGCGAGCGGGCAATATAAAGTGGGATAACCTTATTTTCATAATGCTTGGATTTGCGGATGTGATCTAAAATCCAGTCTCGATCTTCGGCGTCTTCTTCCGGAAAGCTGGCGGTGCCGGGGATGAACGGATCGAACTCCAAGACCGGGGCAAATTCAAACCCTTCGATTCGCACTCGGTCTTTGCCTAGGATGACCAGGTCGTATCGGCCTTTCGGAAGGTCTTTGAATTCCCATTTGCCTGGACTCGTCTCGGTCGCCCAATAGTCAGCCTGGGGGGCGTCGATTTTGGCCTTGGGATCGACCGGACGACGGAAATTGCCGTCTTGGTCCCAGCGAGCAATCGCGCCGACTGCCCGGACACCTTCCGCCTTGCCCAGATCCACTACCACCTTAGCCCCCAAAGCCTGGCAGGCAGCCACCAAGAGCAACCCCATTCCAACAACAATCGGCAAGAAGAATCCTCTCCGCATCGGTCTGTCTCCTCAATACTTGAGCAACCCTCAGAACCCAAAACCTCCTTTTTTCGCAGCCATTCAGCTAGCAGAATCAATCCCAACATTCAACAACCTACCTTTGAACCCAAAAGCTCGTTTTTTTCGTAACCATTCAGCCATCTGGTGTAAGTGTAGATTTTTTTCTCTACTCTAGCCGTACAGTGTCATTCCCGCCGAAGCGGGAACCCAGGCTACCTGGTGTACTTGTTTGAGGCATTATAGCAGCAATCTAGAAGCCCAGGGTTCTTAGCACCCTGCTTCCTCAGGCACAGGTTAGGGCATTCGGATGAAGTGTTAGCCAGGTTCTAACTGGTATTTTAGAGAAAACTCCGGCCGTTCTCCAGTCGGGGATTGGTATTTACATAACGGCTTTCTCCTACAAGATGTTGCGGTCTTGCCGATCAGTTTACCCCAACATATTGTGAGTCCGAAAAGATATGTAGATACCAATGCCCGTCGGGTATGTCAGAAGGGGAGCTTCTGATGCCCCCAAGAGAACCTCGCATCGACCAAAAACGTTTCCCGAGGCGGGGGACACAAACAGAAAAGCATTTCTAGATGATTAGGCCCTCTTTGGTTCCACTGCCGGTAAGTTTGGTCTCCCGAGGGGGCGGGCCGAACGATGAGCGTCTCCCGAACGTCGTGATTCTCGGCTCGTTCCACAAAGGACAGAAGAGTTCCAACAGCACGAGCGGTGGCGTCAACCGAGCATGGTTATTCTCGGAAGCCTTCCATGGGTTTAGGTCCGGGCAGGGGAACGATCGGCTCATGGCGGACATAGACGCCGTAATGGACCAGGGTGCCGCCGAAGCTAACGCCGCCGCCCACTAGACCTAGGGCATCGGTTCGGATGCCGGCGCCGGAACCGGGTGTTCGGGCCCGCTGGCTACCGGCTCGGACAATGCGTTTAAAGAATTCGATGGCTTCTCGATCTGCTCCGGCCCGTTCTGCGCCTGGGATGTCTTTATGCAGAAGAATGCAATCGACGGCATAGGCGTCCAGGAGTTTCGGAAATAGTTCTCGGGCGATCTGGGCGTCGCCGAACATGTCGGCGCCTACCGGCCGGCGTCCTTGCAAGAAGAGAAAACCCATGGTCCGAGCCGGGATCCGGGGCACAATCTCTTTGCGTACTTTGTCCAAATCTTGGCGAACATGGGGGGCATCCAAGGCTTTGGCCAAGTCTTCGGAAGGCGTTGCTGCCTGAAGGGCACCGGCCAATCCTCGCACCGATTCCCAGATGCTCTGTTGACCTTCGCCTTGGGCAATCCGCTTTTTAACTGCCAGCGGCGCCATCTGATAACTGGGTTTGAACTTTTCTTCCCCATGCCATCGGCCCCGCTCCACGCAGAAGACATCCAGCTCCACCCGTTGGCCTGGGGCCAAGATCACATCCTGGCGGACGGTGCGGGTCTGTTTGCCGCCGGAAAGGATCTCCCCTCGCATGATAAATACATATTCATCTCGACTTCGGTTTTCGACCCATACGACCGGCACACTGCCGCCGTCCTTTTCTGTAACTACCAAAACTCCCCTTCGCATGGCTTCGTCCAGGGTAAGCCAGCGGCCCTCTAGGTGCACGCCACGTTCTAGAAACAACGGATAGACAGCCAGATGCCGATACCAGATCGGTTCGCCGATTTGCACCTGATCCAGATACGTAGCCAGTTCCGGCACATGGGCAGCACTAGAGGGTCGTATGCCTTCTTGGAAAGAGACGAATTGGGGGGATGGAGATAACCCATCGGATTGGGTAGCGATGGCTTCCTCAGGATAGAGGCCAGGCAGCGAATCATTAGGCCCCAATTCGGGTGGTATGCAAATGCATCTTTGGTATGGCTCCACCCCCCCACTGAGCCAACCCGCCATTAAAGCACCCACGAGACAGAGCCCAAAGCCTCTTAATTTCATTGGATGCTGGCTAGTATGATTGGCTTGCAGCTGCCGAGTTGGATTGGTTAAAAGTCCTGTTCCGCCTCCCATGGGAATGCCTCCTTATCGGTTGCACCGTTTGCACCTTCTGCCCGCCGTTGTCCGGTCCCAAGGTGCAATAGGAACCGTCAACTCCTCTTGAATTTAGATGGTTTTTTTATCCGAAAAGTTTCTATGGCGCACGAAGAGCGGATGCAGACAAGGTAGAGAAAATAAACAAATTAGTAGATATAGTCAAAATGGCTAGATTTTCTGGAAAGCTTGGCTCCCCTCCCACCACTCTGGGGGGAAGGTTTGCTGTTACCTCCTCTGTCCTCATGGTGGACCGTTTGCCGAAAGCCCTTGGCTTCTTACCCTTTGTTGGCCTGCGAGCAGTCCCGAGCAATTGATTTGGTTTGGGAAAGCAATGAATAACGACTTTTTTAGCCGACATGGCTTCAAAATCCTATTGGTGATTACTTTTTTGGCGCCACTGATGCTAGCCGGTACCCGTCGGTCCTTGCAAAGTACCTGCAACGACGTGAAATCCTGGCTTCCGGAAGCTTACGAAGAAACGGCTGTCTTCAAGTGGTATCAGAAGCATTTTGAGGGTGATGCGTTTGTGATGGTCAGTTGGGAGGGTTGCACGCTGGATAGCCCTGCCCTGAGTCTGATGGCCAAAAAATTGCAGCCTCCGCCGGTGCCGGAAAATCAACCTTGGCCTACCGAACCGGAATTTTTTTCTTCGGTTCGGACCGGCAAAGACATCTTACAGATGCTCATCCAGGAACAAGGTTTGGAACCGGAAGAGGCCCTCAACCGGCTTCGGGGTTTTTTGATTGGGCCGGACGGTAAGCAAACTTGTTTGATTTTAACGATTTCTCGGGTTGGGCAGGAGCGATGGGATGCGGAATGGGCAGCCGGAAAGCGTAAACAAAAGTTCCTTCATGCTGCGTTGGACCATATCCGGCAAGTAGCCACTCAGGAATGCGCCATCCCCGAAGCGGATCTGCATATGGGCGGGCCGCCGGTCGATAATGTGGCCATTGATGTGGAGGGGCAGCGGTCGTTGTACCGGCTAGCCGGTGTCTGTGGGGTGGTAGGGGTCCTAATGGCCTGGTGGTGTCTGCGTCATTGGGGCCTGACCTATATGGTCTTTACTACGGGGCTGTTTACGGCCGGCTGTAGCTTGGTGGCGGTCTATCTTACCGGCACCCGCATGAACGCCATTTTGCTGACGATGCCTTCGCTGGTGTATGTGGCGGCTGTTTCCGGTGCGATTCACCTGGCCAATTACTATCGGGATACGGTTCGGCAATATGGGCTGGACGGAGCAGCCACCCGGGCGGTAAAAGCAGCTTGGCTTCCGCTGTTTTTGGCCACGGCCACCACCGGGATCGGTCTGGCATCGATGTACATTAGCGAATTGGTTCCCATCCGGCTTTTTGGTCTTTACTCAGCCATTGGGGTGGCCATTGGATTTGTGATCGTTTGTACCTATATGCCGGCCATGCTCCAATGGATGCCTATTCGCAGGTTTGCCGAGCCGAGGGCGGCTCAGGCCTACGACCCATTGCTATCCGAGCGGTGGCAGGCAGTCGGCCAGTGGATCATCCGGCGTTGGCCTGTGGTGTTAGGTGCCTGTTTGCTTCTGATGGCCGTCGGTGCCTACGGCGTCAGCCGGGTGGAAACCTCGGTGAAGCTGATGCGGCTCTTTTCGCCAAAGGCCCGGATCATCCAGGATTATGCCTGGTTGGAAAAACACCTAGGGCCGTTGGTACCTATGGAAGTGGTGTTGCGCGTCGATCCTGTTAAAAGCGGTCTGGATACCTTGGACCAATTGCAACTAGTCGAAGCGGTCCGGCGTCAGGTGGCCCAGTTGCCCCAGGTGGGCAGTGTACTAGCCGCCTCCACGTTTGCCCGGCAGATGCCCGAGCAGCCCGGACTTATCGAACGCCGTACTTGGAATGTCCGCCTTGAGCGGAGCCGAAAAGCACTGGCCGACTTTCTCCAATCCGAAGGCCCCCAGAATCTCTGGCGCATCAGTGCCCGTGTGGAAGCCCTGACCGACCTAGACTACGCTGTGTTCATCAACGATATTCGGCGGGAAGTCGAACAGGTGCTGGACGGCTACCGGGCCCAGGGAATCGAAGGCATCGAGGCCGTCTATACCGGCTTGGTGCCGCTCATCTATAAAGCCCAACATTCCCTTTTGGATAATCTGATTTTGGGTTTTGTAGGGGATTTGATTTTGATCTGTGTAGCGATGGTCTTTTTGATGCGGAGTTTTACTTCCGGGCTGCTTTTGGCCTTGCCGTGTTTGTTTCCGCTTGCGGTGGTCTTTGGTACAATGGGGCTGGCAGGGGTGGTAGTGGATACCGGTACGGTGATGACACCGGCCGTGGCCTTTGGGGTTACCGTGGATGATGCGATCCATTTTATGATCTGGTGCCGGCACGGCCAGCAGCGGGGCATGAATCGCCGCCAGGCCATCATGTTCGCCTACGAAGACTGCGCCCGGGCGATCTATCAGAGTTGGGGGGTCATTGGTCTAGGGCTATCGGCCTTTGCCTTAAGCTCATTTACGCCGACAAAACGGTTTGGCATTTTAATGTTTGCCATGCTCACTGCTTCGTCGTTTAGCAACTTGGTATTTTTGCCGGCGCTGTTAGCCAGTCCGCTGGCCCATTTCTTCTGGAAAGGGGGCCAGAAGGAGGCAAGAAAACATCAGAAAGATAAGCGACTTACTGAACAACCCAAACCCCATTTCCCACTCGCCACCCAAGAAAAAACACTGGCAGAGGAGGCAATCCAACCAGTTGGGGGTTTCGCATGCCCCACAGGTGAGGAAATTCCATTCGGTAGTCCCCATTTTCTGAAAAAATCCCTGCCCGATCCCCAGAGCTCCTTACCTTTTCCCGCCTCGATGGGGGTAGAATAACTATAGATTGCGAAACCTATTCTCTCCTAGTTCCGTAGAATAGGGCAGGTTTCGCGGAATCCCGGCTATTTTACAAAGGGCCCTGTCATGTTTGGGATCGGCACTACTGAGTTAATCGTCATCTGCATTTTGGCGTTGATATTGTTTGGCAATCGGCTTCCGTCGGTTATGCGCTCGTTGGGGCAGGGAATTACCGAGTTTAAGAAAGGGCTTCGGGAAGAAGAGCCGTCGCCGCCTGCTTCTCAGGAACCGGTCCGTTCTCAGGAACCGGCCCGCTCCAGCCAACAGCCAGCCACCTCTGCCAAAAACGCTGACTGATTCACTCCAAGCAAAATTCGGTGGCCGGGGGGAAGGAGAGAATCGCTAGGCAAGTCTTAAAGGCGGTGCTTAAAAGCATTTTCTATGATGAAAGGCGGTTTCCTTCCTAAATGCTCCAGAATTCCCAAAATCCCTGTTTTTAAGGGGTGTCCAGGGGAGAAGCCGGTCGGCCAAAACCCATGGGAAACCGCCCAAATCCTAATTTCAGGACAGCCTATGAGCTCGACTTTTGTCATTTTTTGCAAGTCCTTTTATTTCATGGCTTATGTTTTCGGGATTTTTTGTTCAGTAAATTTCCTAACTCCAAGATTTTCAAACGCTTAGAACACCCAACGGAGCCTATAGTCCAGAAATTGGCAAAAGTCGAGCTTAGCTTGCCACAGGTACTTCGATCAGTAGGGGGCAATTGGCACTAAGGCCCCAGCGGAGCCAGTCGGCCAGGGCGTCCGGTTCGGTTACCCGGCATGCAGGCACCCCTAACGAACGTGCCAATCCCACAAAGTCAATCACAGGCCGATCCAGATCCAAGCCTTCGTAGCTGCCGGCCATTGCCTCCGGCAACCGAAGTACCCGGGCGCAATTCTTCAGGATTTTGTACTCTTGATTGTTGGTAATCAGGAAGGTAACTGGAATCTGGTATCGGGCCGCTGTCCAGAGACCTTGAAATCCGTACATAGCTGATCCGTCGCCGATGATGGCAAGCACGGGGCGATCCGGCCAAGCCAGCCGGACTCCGATGGCGCAGTTCAACCCCCAGCCCAGTGCCCAGCCACGCTGCGCAAAATAGCCGGTCGGGTCCTTCATCGCCCCGATCCGTTCCAGGTAACTGCCCATGGTGGTAGTCGGGGATTCTTCCACGACGGCGGCATTAGCTGGCAGTACCTGCCCAATGGTGTCCATCAGTACCTGTGCCCGAATTGGCCGGAGCTCTTTTTGTTCCTGGGCCTGTTGTCGGAGTTCTTCCCGTTGGCGGCGGAAATGGGTAGTCCATTGGGATCGTCGTTTGTCGGCCAATGCCGCCCGATCTCCTTGCAACAGGCGATCCAACAGCCGGGCTAGCTCAGCCAAGGCCGGTTTCGGATGCCCGACAAGCCCTACTTCCACAGGGTAGTTTTTGTTTAGTTCCCAGGGGTTTTCGTCCATCTGAACCACTCGAACATGGGCTGGCAATGGTGAGGGCTCGTGATAGATATATTGTTGGAATAGCTTCATGCCTACCACCAGCAGTATGTCAAACGGCGTCAAAAATTCCCGTACCTCCGGCGACCAGAACGGAAGCGGCGGACCCGCTAGCGGATGATCCGATGGAAAACTACTCCGGCCATGGGAGGTAGTGGCTTCGTGAAAGACTGGTGCTCCCAGCAGCTCAGCCACAGTAACCAATTCCTGGATGGCATCGGCTTCACAGACTCGGCTTCCGACTAGAATGCCCGGCTGCTGGGCAGAGGCCAATAGCTGGGCGGCACGTTGGAGGGCTTCTACCGGCGGTCGGACATGCACGTCCGGGAGCGGAGCTACCCGGACGGGAACTGCCTCCGCACAGGCCATTTGTACGTCCAAAGGCAACGACAAGAACACCGGCCCGGTCGGCGGCATCAGGGCCGTCTGGATCGCCCGGCGAACCGCTGTGGGCAAGTCCTCCACCCGGCGAACTTCATAGGCCCATTTCGTCCACGGCCGAACCACTTCCACCATTTCGCCCCAGAGGATCGGTTCTTCGAGCATCATACGCTGGTCTTGTTGGCCAGCCGTTAGCAACAGCGGCGTACCAGCCCGATAGGCGTTATAAAGCATTCCCATGGCGTTGCCCAGGCCGCAGCAGATATGCACATTCACCACGCCTACCTGCCGGGATGCCTGGGCATAGCCGTCGGCAATCGCTACGGCCGGCACCTCCTGCAAGGCCAAGATCAATTGAATCTGGCGATAAGCGGCCAGAGCATCATAAAGCGGCAATTCCGTCGTGCCCGGATTGCCGAACAGATACCGCACCCCATACTCCCTCAATAGCTCTAAAAATAGATGCATTCCACTGCGCGGCATCGGTTACTGACCCTTAGAAGCTTCGGTGCAAACCCAAAAAGAATGGTTCTATGTTATTGGAAACACTTTGGTCACATGAAAATATGTAACTATTTATAAGCAGGTAAAATGATGACCTTGATTGCCATTCTCCTGCAAGCGGGAGACCAAAAAGGAATAGGGTAAAACCTGGCTCCCCGCTTTCGCAGGGATGACAGGTATGCGATTCATAGAAGCAGTGCTGTTTTTTATTCCTCCAGGCTGGGGGAAAGGTCGTCGGCTGTCTGGCCGCTGAGGCCTTTGAAGAGTTTACGGCCGATTTGGGTAAAATAGCCGGTCCACCGGGGGTCGGGGGTTCGGTCCTCGGCCAAGTGTTGTTGGAAAAAGAACACCTGGGCGTCCAGATAATCCAGGCAATACAGAGCCAGGGCCTCCAGGGTCATCGGCAATTTGGGACTACCAAACTCATAATGACCGTGATGGCTGACGATCATGTGTTTTAACCGAAGCAGGGTTTCCTGAGGGAATGGTTCGCCCAGGAGCTGTTCGGCTTCGGGCAGTTTTTGTTCCAGGAGGCGGATTCCCAGGACCAGATGCCCAACCAGTTGGCCTTCGTCGGTATAACCGACTTGGCCTTCGGTGGCAAGTTCTTCGACTTTGCCCAGATCGTGGAAGAAGGCGCCGGCCACCAACAGATTGCGATCGATTTGTGGGTAACAATTGGCCACCGCCGCTGCCGATTCCATTACCTGTACGGTATGTTCCAAAAGGCCGCCGGGATAGGCATGGTGGTATTTTACCCCGGCCGGTGCCTGCCGAAACCGCTCCATGAACGCTTGATCGGCTAAGAAGCACTCCGCTAAACTGCGCAGCGCCGGATCGGTCCAACTGCGCACCAATTCGAGCAGCCGGTTTAGCAATCGCTGCAGATCGGCCGCCGTAAGCCGCACAAATTCTCGTTCATCTATTTGATCCGGCGGTACCCGGCTGAACCGCTTGGCAATAAGCTGCAGGCCGCCATGATAAACCTGGGTGGTTCCTTCCACCCAGACATAATCGCCCGGCTGGAAGGCCTGGGCGTCTTCCGGGGTAACGTTCCAGCGCAGGGCTGTGATCGTGCCGGTCCGATCCGTTAGGTCCACTTGCAGATAAAGGGTGCCGTTCCGGTTGGTTCGCATTTGCTTACGCACGACTCGGAAGATTTCATTGACCTTTTCCTGCGGACCGAGTTGATTGACATATCGCCGCCCCATAACAGGAGCCTTTCAAGGGGGGTAACCTTTTCCCACAATTGCTCGGCGCCGTTTCGGATGGAGCTACCCTAGGGGGCTATGTGGCTGTGCCGGACTGGCCAGCCCGATTGATTCTACAGAGGCCTTTCGGAGCTGACAAGCACCTTGGAAAACGGCAATTGGGAAGAAAAAAACCGCCTTGGTGATAGGATGGTTCAAACCCGTTGGCTAGGGATTGTCAGCAACAGGCTGGTGGGACATAATACGGGTTCCTGTTAGGAGGGTGAAAGAGGTTCGGGGCATGTTTTGGACCGGCAAAGGAGCCTGCGGATGAGCCAACCGATTACGCTGAGCCAAAATCAACTCCCGTGGTATCGGATGCTCAATCGGTATCATTGGTTTGTGTTTATTGTCTGTACGTTGGGTTGGACGTTTGACTGTTTGGATCAGCAGCTTTTCAACGCCAACCGGAAGCCAGCGATGATCGAGCTATTGGCTACGGATCCGAGTGATCCCCGGGTGGACGCCTGGGCCACCTACTCTACCTCGTTTTTGCTTTTGGGTTGGGCAACCGGGGGGATATTCTTCGGGATTTTGGGGGATCGGATCGGCCGGGCCAAGACGATGGTCTTTACAATTCTTTCGTATTCGGTCTTTACGGGGCTAACGGCTTTCGCCGTATCGGTGTACGATTTTATCCTTTATCGTTTTCTTTCTGGACTGGGCGTCGGGGGGCAGTTTGCCGTAGGGGTTTCGTTGGTGGCAGAGGCACTCCCGGACAAAGCCCGTCCGCCTGCTCTGGGGATGCTTCAGGCATTTTCGGCCTTCGGCAATATTACGGCGGCGCTGATTGTTATGCTATTTGAACATCTAGCGGCTGTTGGGGTGATTGCCGGCAGTGCTTGGCGGTGGGTCTTTGCCGTCGGGATTTTGCCAGCGCTATTGGCAGTGGTGGTGATGCTTCGGCTTGAAGAGCCGGAGCGGTGGAAGCAGGCCGTAGCCAGCGGAGAAGCCAAAAAGAAAGCCGGCTCTATCCGAGAACTTTTTGGCGATCCGCGTTGGCGGCGAAATACGATCTGCGGGATGCTTTTGGCGGCTTCTGGGGTGATTGGTCTATGGGCCATTGGCGTCTTTTCCAATGATCTGACGCATACGGTGTTTCTGCGAGCTGCTGAAGAACAGGCCCGCCGCCAAGGTGAAGCAGAAAAAGATCAACAATTCGTCGCCCTGCTGATCCAACATGCCGATTTAGCCCCATCGAAAGAGATGTTGCCAAAAGAGACGGCCATTTTGGGGTTGACGACGGAGGATCTGGATGCTCGGCTTTTGTATGCGGCCGTCCGCACGCTGATGGAGGCAAACAAGCTGCCGGATCGAGACTCGGTTTTGAAGCTCCTGGACCAGCCCGCAGCTGATCCGCCTGTCTCGATTTTGGACCACTTCATGCCGCATCGGCAGAGCCAAACACCAGAGCAGCGTCAGCGTCGGGAAATGTATCTCCGCCAGGGACTGGAAGCCGCCGACAAAGCCAGGCTAGAACCAAAAACCTTCCTAGCCGAACATGCCGAGCATATCAACGCCCGCTACAAACAGATCCTGGGCCATGTAGGCTTCTGGCGGAGTATCAATCTAATGTTTTTCAACATCGGTGCATTTTTCGGGGTATATAGTTTTAGTTGGGTAACTCAGCGGCTGCCGCGCCGGCCAACGTTTGCCATCTTCTTCCTGCTTGCTATTTTTAGCACGGCAGCCGCCTTCTTACTGATGCGGGAGCGCTGGCACCTATTTGTGTTAGTGCCGCTGATGGGTTTTGCACAGCTATCGGTGTTCGGCGGATATGCGATTTACTTTCCAGAGCTATTTCCCACTCGGCTTCGGAGCACGGGAACTTCGTTCTGCTACAACATCGCTCGGTTTGTGGCTGTTCCGGGGCCTGCGGTGCTGGGGGTGCTGACGGCCGTGGTCTTTAAAGGCTATCCGGAGCCGATGCGATATGCCGGCGTTACCATGTGCGCATGCTTCCTAGTGGGTCTGTTGACGTTGCCGTTTGCTCCAGAAACCAAAGACCAACCTCTACCAGAGTAGATCCACCAGAAAGCGTATTAGCCCGACGGGGGCAAGGAGGAAGGCAGGTGGGGTTCGGTCGGGGAAGGTTCGGTCGGAGCCTCGGAGATGCCTTGTTCCCATGGGCTAATCCGATGGGTCTGAGGGGCCGAAGGAGTTGGTGTAGAACCGAGTTTTTCACTGCCAGAACCGGTTTTTCCACCCAGCCAGGCCGCCGGAGCTGACTCCCGGAACATCCGCAAAGCAAAGGTCCATAGGCTCACGACCACCAGGATCACGCCGGCGGCCGCCGCCAAGGCATAGCCGACCAGTTGCTGCCGAAGTTCCCGAAGCGCCTGGCCGATCGCCGTTTCATACGACTGCTGTACAATAATCAGCCAACCGGTTGGCTGACCGGCCAGTTGGACCGACTCCATCTCGGCCAACCAACGTCGCTGGTAATATTCCCCGCCCGGCAGGTTTCCCACCGGGTCCTCATACCAGCATCGCCGCTGCCAGGTGGCGGGGAGGTCGTCCGGTTTGATGAGAATATGGCTAAACTCTTTAGGAATCTTCGGTTGGGCGGGGTCTCGGGACTGAAACAGGGGGTGTTCTAGGATGCGGCCTGGATGTTGGGCAGTGGGTTCTTCGACCAGCACGGCGAACTGATCCGGCTTGGGCGGTAGCTCCACCAAAGTGCCAATGCCGACCGTTAGGCCCACTACGCCCAGAAACTGTCCGCCTGGCTGTTGGCGGACCGGTGTCGAGACGGCCACATTCCATCGGCCGGTTGCTTCGCTTTGATAGGCGGCGGACATTTGGGTTTTTTGCAAGTGTTGGCCTGGTTGGGGCCGCCACCGACGATCCGGCATATCCATCGGCCCGCCGTGAAAGTAGCTTCGCCAGGCGTAGTTTCGGCCAATGGTTACTACGTCGGCTTCCTCCGGCACCCGAGCGATCTGGTTGCCCAACGGATCGTTCAAAAACCAACTGTTTACTTCCTTGCCTATGTGCATTTCTGGTGGGATGGCTTGCTGGAAGGCTTCTTGGAGTTTGCGTCGCTGGGGATGGCCACGAAGTTGATGGGCCAACTGCCGAAGTTCCACCTCAGAAAGCTGCGGATCTGCCAATCGGCGTAGGATCGGCTGAAGTTCCGGATGCTGGATGGTCTGTTGTAAGAGGTTCAGGAACTCATCGGATTGCAGGAGTTTTTCGACCGCTCGGTACCGGCGGGCCACCTCGGCGGCCGTCGTCCGGGCCGCATATTGGGCGGCAAACTTATTGCTTTCCAAGGCCCGCTGAATCAGAGCCTCTTCCGATCGCTGCAGGGCAGCGGTTGCCCCCTGCCAGGCAAAAAAACCCACTACCAAAAGCAGCAACACCGGCCCTACCGCCCCAACGAGCAACATGGGCCGTCGCTGCCGACGCAATTGGCGGGCATATAAAGCATCCAAGACAGCCTGTACATTAGGAAACCTTTTCTCCGGATCGACGGCAAGACATCGATCAATAATGTCGGCCAAATCCCGATCCACACCCGGCAGTTGCCGATGGGCCGTCGGCCGAGGCGAATGCCGAATCCACCGCCGATACACCGCCAACCGCTCCACCAAGTTCGGCGCCTGCTCCAATTGGCGCAATATCTCCGGCGTCCGATACGGCGGGCTGCCCGTTAACATGCAATATAGTAGCGCCCCCAAGGCATAAACATCCCAACGAGCATCCGGCGCAGCCTGCAAGTCGGCCTGTTCCGGCGCCATGTAGAAAAGAGTTCCCAATGCCGGCGCCTGTTCATGCGAAAGCCGAGACTGCCCAAAATCCGCCAGCCGAGGCCGACCATCCTGGTCTAGCAGGATATTGGCCGGTTTCAGGTCGCAGTGGAGCACTCCTTTGCCGTGGGCATGAAGCAGACCGACGGCCACATCGTGAAATAGCGCCACAGCCTCTTCGACCGGCAGCGGCCCTTGTTCCAGCCGATCCGCCAATGAACCCCGCTCTAGATACTCCATAATGTAATAGGGTGGCGAGGCGTCCCAGCCCACCCCAATCAACTGCACCACATACCGGTCGGCAAACAGAAAAGCTAGCTTCTCTACCTCCCGAGACAACAACGCCCAGTCTAGCCCGCCCCGATGGGCGTAAAACTTGATGGCCACCCGTCGTCCGGTGTTCCGCTCCACGGCCACCCAGACTTCGCCGTAGGCACCTACGCCCAGCAGACGTTCCGCCTCATAGCCGGGTACCTCCACCGGCGGTCGGGCTCCCTGCAGGCTCATCTGCTGCGCCTGCCGCTGCTCGGTTCGGCTTTGGGGAATAGTTACATCTTCGGACATAGTTCCAAGTATACCAAACTCTGCCAAAAAGAGGATAGCTCAACGTTTGCTAATTTCTCTCTTTTTTAAGAACTTAGGCTTTGAAAATTTTTTATTCTGCAATGTTGGAACCTCTCCATAAGTTAAAGGAGATATTTTTATACTATTTCGCTTCCAACCTTTATTGACCCAACATGCCGGGTTGCTACCACTGCTAGCAACCAATCGATAGCAACGGGTCCTCAGATCAGTCCCCTGCTGGGAGAAAAAACTGCTAGAACTTCTACCTAATTCAGAGGGCTATTCTTATACCATGCTGGCTTACCTTCCGCCTAATCCAATATATAGAAACTTCTGCATAATCTTGAACATATAGGGAACTTCGGGAACCTTCGACTCTCTAGCCGTTCGGTTGTCCTCCTAGGACCCCTACTATCTATTGGGTGCTGCAATGCTAATGCAACTATATGATGTGTTAGAGGGAGGACCAGCCAAAATGGTATAAAAATATCCCCTTTGAATTATGCAGAGGTTTCTATAGTAACTCGACTTTTGCCATTTTAGGCCTTCTTCCGGAAGGGGAAAACTCTAACTCCTTGTAACTGTTGGACTTAGGAAATTATGTGAACAAAAGAAAGTATCGTCGTAACTACTGGAAACAAAAGGAGTTAGGGAAAATGGCAAAAGTCGAGTATAGTAAGGGGTCGAGTGGAGAACCAAATGGCTGTCAGATCAAAAGTTCATGAGGTTCCCTATATGTTCATGAATTTGCAGAAGGTACCTGCGATGGCAACTTTCTATTGTTCGAGAGGGTGCGGAGCTGGCTTATCTGTTTTTTCCCTGCCAGCCCAAAGGAGGGGGTGTCTGAGAAGATGAAACGGCGTCCATGCAGTGTTGGATCTCCTGTTTTAGCGAGCCACTCGCAAGGCGAAGAGCCATTTGGTAATAGATTCGGGCTACGGCAAGTTTGCCTTCTGATTGGGCCTGTTGGCCTCGTTGGAACCATGCGTACGCCTGTTGGTTTTGGGCCTCCAGCTCGGCCTGCCGCTGCCGTCGAAGTTCGGCCACACTTAAAACCGATTGTTCTGCCGTCGAGGGCATCTGACCGCTCTCCGGTGAAAATGCGTCAGGCTTTGGAAGAATCCTGACGGTGGGGAGGTCGGCCAAAACCGTCGTTGTTTCCCGGCTTCCAGAGCCATTGCTTTTTGCATGGAAATCTGTCGCAAACGAACCGGCCACGGCTGGGTGCCGCTGACCAAGCAGTTGGGCCTCCATCGCCTCAAAATCATGGATCCACACTGAGATGCCGACTATTTGCGCGGATCGGTTTAAGCCGAGGGACTTTTGCCCCAGACTGAGAACTGGCCAACCCAACTGGGACCTTTGGCTAGCCGATCGGCCCACCCCGCCCAAAATAGCCCCACCCCGATCTGGCACCAACACACTGGTACCGACACTGAAATAGGAAAACGTTGGTAGTTGCACCGATGTGGCCGGCTGAGCAAAACTCACACGTACCATCCCGCCGATGCCCACAGCACAGCCCACCACTGGAAAAACTGCCCAAATCCTGGCCGGAAATAGAAACAGCTTATACGGTCGAAATGCCATCCGCTATGTTCCTTTCCTTTTTACAAATATGGCTATTAGACCAATAGATGAATCAATAAACAGTAACTGGTCTTTTCGGTACCGGCAAAAGTTCCGAATGAATCTCTGCAAAATTCTGAAAATATAGTGAACTTTCGGTTCTCTAATCATTCAGTTGTCCTATCCGGATAGCTACTATCTATTGGATGCTAGCAATGCTGGCACCCCTATATGTTGTGTCAGAGGGAGCACAAGCCAAAATGGTATAAAAACATCCCCTTTGAATTACGCAGAGGTTCCCGAAAATCGCCAAACTCGCCTTGTAGCATTTTTGTACCTTCTTTTATTTCCAGCACTTCGAGTTTGAGGATTCTTTGTTCAGCAAATTTCCTAAGAGGCGGTATTGAAATTGAGAGTTGGGCGGTTTCCAATGGGTTTTGGCCGATCAGATCCTGCCCTCGACACTCCTTAAAAACAGGGATTTTGGGGATTCTGGGGAATTTAGGAAGGAAACCTCCTTTCATCATAGAAAATGTGTTTTAGGATAGCCTCTAACTCCAACATTGCCATAGGGTTAGGACATCCGAAAAGGCTGTCCCCCCTAGAACATGACAAAAGGCGAGCCAAGAACCCCTTAACCAAACGGCTGTCCTATCGGCCTCCAAAGTGGCTAGTAGTCCTTCAGAACCATCGAGATTTTGACTGTGTTAGAAGTTCTAAGTCCCGTGATTCCGAAGCCAGAGCCCTCCTCACAGATATATTTTATCCTTTTCGAACTAAGAAGATAATAGCTGCGGCAATTAGGTTCAGGCCTGCCACCAGCAGGCAGACGGGACCGAAGCCTAAAAGGGGGATCAGCAGGCTGCTTCCTAGCAGAGCTCCAAAGGCGGCTCCCAGATAATCAGCCGTATAAATGCGAGCAGCTGTTATAGAAACTTGTTCAAATCCTATTTTTGCTGCCAGCGGAAACACCATTCCCACCAAACCCGCTAACACAAAGCTCAGCGCTAAAAACGTTCCTTGGCAGGGTAGGTTCAGAGCGGGCCATCGGCTTGCCTCAGCTAAGCCCACCAGCCCAAGCGGCAACACCACAGCAAAGGCCGCTACAGCAACGGCCAACAGACCCAACGCCCGACTCTCCCACCGGACAAGCCGACGGTTCGTCCAGGCCGAACCCGCTGCCAAACCCGCCATAAAAGCCGTTACCATTAGCCCCACCCGATGATACACACAACCAAAGACCACCTGAAAGCCTAAAAGCAACACCACATGCAAAAGGGAACCTGCCAGCCCCACACTAAAGACCACCATGGTCACCGGTCTTGCACGCCATAAACACCACAACCCCACCCCAGTCAGCACCAGGAGGAAAACACTCCATCGAACCTGATGCTGACGCATCCAATAGCGCAAATGCCGATAAGATAAGATGGGATAAAAATCCCGGTTGACCGGTGCATCCGACCGAACCGCACGCTCCAAGGCGGCCAACCGATCCGGCGCCAAAATACCGGCCAAATACCCAGGCCGCATGGAGTGGGTTTTCAGCCCATGCTGGGCAATCCGTTCGGCAATTTGGACAGTAAGCGGCCCATCGGAAGCCAGAAAAATAATTCGGCTAGCGGGAATCATCAGGATATTCTGAAAGGATTCTCGAAGCGTTCGGTGCACGATAGCGACCAGGTCGGCTAGTTCCGGACTGAGGTAGTTTTCATACGAAGCACAGGCCAAGGCAAATACGCCTTCAGCCCGCAGACGCTCTTTGACCTCTTGAAAGAACTCCCGGCTGTAGAAGCGGTTCCACTGGCTGGAGAGCGGATCAGGTACATCGGCCAACACCACATCATACTGCGTCGAACAGCTACGAACCCAAAGCCGACCGTCGCCAGTTAAAACCTGGATTCGCCGATCCTCTAAGGTTTCCGGGACAAATCGTTGGCCGGCCGAAAGCAGTAGGGGGTCGAGCTCCACATAATCCACCTGCATAGGTTCAGAGGGTAGGAGGTTGGTGGTGGCATCAGCCCATTGGAGCACTTCCTTCGCAGTGCCGGATAGCCCGCCACCTAAAAGGAGCACCCGGCGAGCCTGAGGACGCTGGGCCATTGCAAAATGTACTTTTTGCTCTCTGGTTTCGACGTCGCCCGTGGAAAAAAGCGGCGTACCGCTGGCGTAAAAAGTCAATTGCTCTGCAAGCCGAGTGATTACCACCCGGTTGTATGCTGATTGGCCATGAAAAACTACCTCTTGCCCAGCAAACTGCCGCTGAGTAGTCGCTAGTTCTAGATCGTAGCAGGTCGCCAGGCCAGCCAATGCCACCATCAACAGCGCCGCTGCTACAGTGCACAACCGGCTTCGGGCCAAATAGCCCACGCCACCAGCTAAGCCAAGATTCAAAAAGGCCGAAAGGTACAAAATGCCAAAATGCCCCAGAAACCAAACCAACAAAAAACTAAACAAAAGTCCCCCTACAATATCGCCCAGCACGTCCAAAAAGTATACTTGGCCGATGCTTTCCGGTTGCCCTTCCGGCGCTAAAAGCCGACAGGTCAACGTCAACACAAACCCCGCCACAACACAATACGGAGCCAACAGTACCAAGCAAACCAGAACCGTTTCCGCTGGGCCGACTTCAGCCCCTCGCACAAAGACAAGATCTCGATAGGTACGGATGATCCCTAGTTGGACCAGCGGAATCAGCCCTATGGCCATTTGAGCCACAGCCAAAATAACTAACGGATACCGAAGCCGATCGACCAATCGGCCTGCCGAAGCCCCCCATCCAGTCAGCAGCATCCAACTGCCCAGCACAATGCCTAAAACCAATTCATTGCCGGCTAAGGCGGCCAATAGTTCCCGTAATAACACCACCTGAGTCAAAAAGGCCGATACCCCAAGAGCCGAAATCGCCAACCATAAAATCCCCCGTACCCCGATCCACTGCCAAGCTCGACAAGACACCTCCGATTGCCGGAGCTGAGATAAGTCGGCCGCCATCAGAATCATCCTTCTGCACTGCTTCGCCTTCAGAACGGTTAGAACTCTGTTGAAAGGTTCTCTTAGTCTGGGCAAGTGTGGGCCTGGCCAGTTTTGTTCTGGGTTTGGTGGATACGGGCCTCCGACGGGAAAAACTTTCACCAGCGCCACAGCTTTCTCAACCCAGCGGGGTGGCTGTAGAGAAGAACGTTGGTTTGTAGGCCTGATTGGGGTAACTCGGCTCCCAGCAGGCAGCCAAACCCTGCAAGGGAAAGGCCTGGGGGCGTTGGTTACTTTTCGCCGAAGACCTCAGCCTGGTAGGTGAGAATTTCGGTGGTTGGGTCTTGCCAGGCGTCCGGCGGAAGACCAGCCTTTTGGGCTAAATGCCGCAAAAAGTCTTCTTTGTCCGGCAGGTCCTTCCAAACCTGGGGTAGATAGGTCGCCATCTTCTGTCCTTGGCGAAGTACAACCCCATCCACGCCGGGCCGAAGTTTGCGCAAAATCTCCTGAGGAGTATCGGCCTGTAATTTGCGCGGAATAGTCAGAATACTGATTTCAATGTCAATCAGCGGCAATTCGTCTGGCCGGACCGAAGGAAACCGGAAATCGCTCAGGGCGGCCCGCATCGCATTTTCCATGACCGCCTTGTACAAAGGAGATTTGGGGAATATATGTCCAATGCACCCTCGGAGTTGCCCCTGTTTATGGAGGGTTACAAAGCAGCCGGCCGGCGTCCGAAGCCGCTCAGGCACATCCTGTTCGGCCACCTCCGGTAACCCCCGAGAAGAGACGGATTCGACCAGAGATTTCCGGGCCAAATCTAAAAGAAACTTCCGCTCTTCCGGGCTGTGCGGAGTAGGCTGTGATTGGCTAGCAGGCTGGCCAGCCGATGCCGCTTCCCCCTCTACAAACGCCACCGCTGCATATCCTACAACGCCCCGATCACGCTCCCCGGTGATGTCCCCGCTATTCCGATAGTCAAGCACCTTCGGCACCCAGCCCCGCTTTTTGGCTAGGTGCATCAGCGTTAAGATCGGCCCAATCCCACAGGCCTCCTGATCGGACGCCCAGTCCAAATCCATCCGCCGGATTGCTTCCAGACAGGTCCGATCCAAATCCACGGCTGTCTCATAAGGATGATAATGGCTCAAATCCGAACTGGCAACTACCAGGGTCTGCTCATCTAGATACTTGTCCAAGGTTTCGGCTACCTGTTTGGGATCCACTTGGCCAAAAACAATCGGCACCAACTGAAACTCTTTTAACACCCGTTGCAGGAATGGTAGCTGCACCTCTAGCGAATGTTCGAAGGTATGCTCATCCTCTTGGCCAAACGGCGGCAGTTCCTTAGGGGCTTGCCGCCAAAATGCAGGTCGGATCACCTTCGCCTTGGTTTTGGTAGAAAAAGGCGGTTGACGGCGCATTTGCACGGCTTTGGGCGATAGAGGCACTAAGCCCAACGGTGTCCGATATGCTTCTACCTCCGGAATAGAAGCGCCTTGGAATTGGGCAGTGTGGCTGGGAGCCATTACCACCACCGTGCGAATCTGGCGGCCTCGAACTTGCCCATAGGCTACCGCGGCCACAGGGCCGGAATATTCATACCCCGCATGGGGACAGATCAAGCCCCGCAGTTTCTGAGTGGCAGGTATTTGCACGGCGTTGGGCGCTTTCGGATCGGCCAAAAGTTGATCCACCTTTTTGGCTAAATCATCCGGATGGGCCGGATAAAAAAGCCCCGCTACCGCCGGGTCCAGAACCTTTTGATACTTGGGGTGGCCGGCTTGGTCGTTTCTTCCAGTTGGATCTCCCGGCTGCCCAGCGTGGTTAGCTATTCCAGCCGATTGGGTATCAGTACCTTTTGGCCCCACCTGTTGGGGATCATCTGATGCCACTTTCTGGTGGCTTGTTTCCCAATGACATCCCCCTGCACAAATCCCCGCCCAAACCACTGCAGGAAACATCCACCTTTGCATGAGTGAAACCCTTTCGATCCCAGTTCGAGAACTGATTGGCAAGAAGAAAATACTTCCCCTCTGACTATTTCTTCTTAAAATTTATTCTTCTTACCCGGAAAAGGGCATCGGGCGCGGCAAAAAAAGAGGAATCCCCTTCAGCTGACCAGAAGGCTTTCCCATTGCCATATAGTGTCTCCCTGGCCCCACCGTGAAGTTCTCCAGACGCTGACTCAGCAAAAATTAACAAAAGATTGGCCATAAATGGCGTTTTTCTAGATTTCTCAAAATCCCGAACTCTATCTTTAGTTAAGAAACCTCTGCATAATTTAAAGGAGATATTTTTTACACCATTTTGATTTTGGGACACCTTACCTCTACTACAATATAGGGCTGTCAGCACTATTGCTTCCTACATATAGAGGTTTCTAAATAGGGCGGGCTAATCGCTAGCGAATCGAAGGTTCACTAAGTTCGCTATATGTTCATTATTTCATAGAGGTTCCTTTAGTTCGACTTTTGCCAATTTCCAGGGTGCCGCCCCTTTGGGATATCCTAACCCTTTGACAATATTGGCGTTAGGGAATTTGCTAAACAAAGAATCCTCAAAACCTAAGTCCTTGAAATAAAAGAGGTTACAAAAAATGGGAATAGTTGAGTTTAGAATCGTTCGGGGAATCTATCTGCTCAACTGCTAGAAAACTCGTTATAACAAATCCTTTACGGTTCAGTTTGAACAAGGGCGATCTCTTGGCTCCGAAGGAAGCCGGTGGATGATTCCTCGTTACACCTTAAAAGGCCGATGGGATGATTTAAATGGGCTCAAGCAATTGTTGATCGAGGCGGGCTTAAGTCCATCGGCTGCAGAGCCCAAAGCGGTTTTATTTGCCCAAGCCTATCAAATGCTTTGCTCGCGGGCGGAAGAGAGTGCAGGTGCGCTGGGGGAGGGGAAGGCTGCTGAAGGAGCCAGACTTTCGCCAGGCTCCGTCCCCCAGCTGGGGACGCCTAAGCCAGTTCTGGCCGATTGGCAGATTCCGTCTGGCTTTTATGTGCCGGGCCGAATTGAGGTCTTCGGCAAACACAATGATTATGCCGGTGGAGCCAGCATGGTAACTCCCGTAGAGCGTGGTTTTTGCCTGTTGGTAGTGCCCCGGCCGGACCGACAGGTGTGGGTGGCCGATGCTCGAACCGGTCAAGCGATTCAATTTCCCTTAGCCCCGGATCTACAGCCTACGGTAGGGCACTGGTCGAATTATCCGATGACCGTAGCCCGTCGTATGGCTCGGAATTTTCCTGGGCTGGAGCGGGGGGCCAATATTGCTTTTGCCAGTGATCTACCGCCGGCTGCTGGCATGTCCAGCTCTAGCGCCTTGGTGGTGGCCATTTTCCTGGCACTGGCCGAGGTCAACCAGGTCTGGTCCCGGTCCGAATTTCAGCGGGAGGTTCATAATCTAGTGGATCTGGCCGGCTATTTGGCTACCGTGGAGAATGGGCAATCGTTCGGCTCCCTGGCTGGGGATAAAGGTGTCGGCACTTTCGGCGGCAGCGAAGACCACACCGCCATGCTCAATTGCCGGGCCGGCCTATTGAGCGAATATGCCTATTGTCCGGTTCGGTTTTTGCGCAGCGTTCCGATGCCGCCTGGATATGTGTTTGCCTTGGGGGTTTCCGGCGTGGTAGCGGAAAAGACCGGAGCCGCATTGGAAAAGTACAACCGGGCCTCGGGACTGGCCTATCGGGCGGCAGAATTATGGAGGCAAGCCACCGGAAGCACAGAGCCCCATTTGGCCGCTATTGTTCATAGCAGTCCTGATGCTGCCGATCGACTCTTGCAGATCATCCGTTCAGCCGGACTGGCCCCCCAAGAGACCGAGGCCCTCCTGAAGCGGGTCCAGCAATTTTTGCTGGAAAATGAACAGCTTCGACCGGCAGAGGGCGACGCCTTGGCCCGCTGTGATATGGAGGCCCTAGGACCTCTGGTGGACCGCTCTCAGAAGGCCTCCGAGGAGCTGTTAGGCAATCAGGTACCAGAGACGATCCGGCTGTCGGCCATTGCCCGTGCCGAGGGGGCAGCGGCCGCCTGCGCCTTCGGAGCCGGTTTCGGAGGTAGTGTGTGGGCTTTGATCCGAGAGGAACATGCCGAGGATTTCCTCTGCCGTTGGAAAAGCAGGTATTTGGCCGAGTTCCCTCAACATGCCGAACGCGCAGAGTTTTTCAGCTCTAGCGCCGGCCCGGCCGCCTTCCAGATCCTCCCCAGCCACATATAATTCCTATTATTGGCGGAACCTCTGCAAAATCCTGAACATATAGTGAATTTTGTGATCCTTCGATTCTCTAACGGTTCGGTTGCCCTACCTGGATACCTACTATCTATTGGGTGCCGCAATGCTAACACAACTATATGTTGTGTTAGAGAGAAGACCAGCCAATATGGTATAAAAATATCCCCTCTGAATTATGCAGAAGTTCCTGGGGTATATTGGAGTATTTTCTTTTTTCGGAATATTTATGCTCTGGGGTATTCTCCTTTTTTCGGAGCAAAGAAGGGGAAAGAGGGGCTGTTGCCGAGGTCCTTTCGGGTTGGAGCGGGGTTTAATATATAAGGGATAGGTTAAAATACTATCGACTTTTGCCATTTTCCCTAACTCCTTTTGCTTCCAAGAGTTAGGGCGAACCCGGTTTGTGTTCATTCAATTTCCTAACACCAAGGGTTGCACAGAGTTAGAGCATGCCTCTTCCAGGTGGGGTGGTCAAGAATGGCAAAAGTCGAGAAATAATAAGGGACTAGTGGATTTGGTGAAGGGACTTTGTTGTGAAAGGAGCCGATCTATGAGAACAGCACAACGGACGCTTGCTTTTCTTGCAGGACTTAGCATGGTCGTGTTTCTGGCAGGAAAGGCGGATGCACAGGATGTGGTGGTGCCGGCGCCGGCAGAAAGTGCCATAGAGTCAGCGCCACAACAGAGCCAAGAGGCTGAAAAACCAAAGAGCCAAGAGGCTGAAAAACCAACGCAGACGGAATCGCCCAAGGGTTCGCCGCCGGCGGTCAGCCCAGAAGAACTTGAGAAATTGGTTCAGCAACTGGATGCAGATTCTTTTGCGGACCGGCAGGCAGCAAGCCAGCGGTTGGCCGAGCTGGGCCGGGCCGCCATCGACGCCCTGATTCGGGCTGCTACCAGTGAAAGCCTGGAAGCTAACGTCCGGGCCTTAGATATTCTGAAAAAACATTTAGATTCCCAGGATGCCGAACTGAAAAAGGCCACCAAAGAGGCGTTGGAAAAGATCGCCGAAGGTCCTCGGGCCTCCTCAGCCCGACGAGCTAAGGACATCTTGAAAGCCTATGAAGAACGTCAAAACGTGGAAAAACTCCAACAGCAAGGCGTCCAAGTACTCGGCGGACGGATTCAAGTGGCCGCTCAGGCCCAGATGATCGGCGGCCAAGGTGTCCAACGGGTTCAAATCGTCAATAACGTCAAAACCATCGAGGGCGAAGAAAAAGACCTGAAATTCCGCATCGTCGAAGACCCCAAAGAGGGGATCACTGTGGAACTGACCCGGAAAAAAGAAGGTAAAGAGGTTACCGAAAAGTTTCAAGCGAAAAACCTCGAAGAACTCCAGAAAAAACATCCAGAAGCTTACGAGGTATATAAACGCCACAGCCAAGCCGGTGGCGTGATGATTCAGCCCATCCAGGTCCAACCCATCCAGGTCCAACCCATACAGGTTCCTCCGGCACAGGTGATCCGACGGAACAATCTGGAAACCGCCTCCCGTCTCCTTCCTATCTGGATATCTCAGGTGGAGCGGCTGGTAACCGAGGATGCCATTAAGGATAGTCCCAAAGAATCCCTCCAAGAGCTGCATAAAAAAATCGTAGAAGCTCGCCAAGCTCTAGAAAAACTCGAAAAACGGATCCAAGAGACCCTCGAACAAAAAACTAAGGGAGAGAAACCTAAAGAGGAGCAAAAGGAGGAAAAGAAAGAGTAGAAATCTCCCTGAAATTGTTCCCTGCATCCTGAACTAATCATCGCCAATTGCCCCTAGTTTTTCTGCCCTCAGATTCGGTAAGGACGTCGATAGGTGACGGTCGGCCCTCTGAGGGCTTTTGAGTTTATAGGGCTGTCCGGGCCTTATGCCAGCAAGCCTCTTAGGAGCAAAGGGTTGCAATTGGTCGAATATTGGCCAGCTCTCCGGATTTATGATTTTGTGGGCTGAAAGCGGCAACGCCCCTTCGGGCCGAACATAAACTCCCTTCTGGACTCGGCGGAATGGTTGTATAATTTTTAGGTTTGCTGGTTGGATGCCTTTCGGGTGGGTTGGAAGATGAGAAACCATCATTCCGGGAAGCGTTTCCAGATGCTGCGGCCGAGCAGTGCGTTGGTGCTGAAGGTGTTGGCTGCTGGAATAGTGCTTGGATGGGGGTGGTGCGGCAGTTTTGGGAGTGTGTTGCCAAGGGCGGATCGGCAGTGGCAGGATCGACTTCAGCAGGTTCAACAGCGCCTGGCAGAAGGCCGACTGGCCGAGGCCATACCTCTGTTAGATCAAATGCTTCGGCAGGGTCCGGACACGTATATTTTGTGGGATGTCCAAAACAACCTCTATATGCCGGTGTGGCGGGCGGCTCGTCTGATTGTGGAATCTCTTCCCCCGGAAGGACAACAGCAGTTTGAAGCCTTTTCCGCCTCAGCAGCCCAGCGAGCTTTACATCAAGCTGCCTGTGAGGGCGATCGAGAACAATTTCGGCGGATCTTCGTGCAGTATCCGGTCAGTCGGTTTGGGGCCGAAGCGGCCTTGGTGTTGGCTGCGAATGCTTGGGATCGGGCCGATTGGACCCAATTGGCCGTTTGGTCGCAGCGTGTGCTTACTAACCCCCGGTCTACCAGTCGGCAGCGGGCTCAGGCCTTGCTATGGCTGGTTTGGGCGCATGCCTATCGAGGGCAGATGGACCAGGCACGTCAAGCGGCCGAAAAGCTGCTGAGCCTCCCGGAAGCCCAGCAATTGGTGGTAGGGGGCCGGTCTTTGAAGGGGATAGGCAGTTGGGATCAGTTGGCCGACCGCCTGGGGCTGCCCCCCAAAGCATTCTGCTGGCAGCAAGCTAAGGAGCCTGCCGGCGCAACCCAGTCTTCGCCAAGCCCAGGGGCCTGGACGATGTGGCGTGGCGAGCCCGGGCGTAACGGCTCGATGGCCTGGAGTGGCACGTTCGGCCAGCGGCAATGGCACCTGCCGATACTCGAAGTGCAAAAATGGTTCGGCCCCCCTCTGCCATATCCGTTAGAGATCCCATGCCGATTACCCGTCTGGCAACCTATCTTCTGGAAAAATTTAGTCCTGATCCGCTTTCCGATGCGCCTGATAGCTGTGGATTTGAATACTGGGCGACGGCTTTGGCAATATCCCCCTGAAGGCGATCCGGTTTTGCAACAAATCGGCCAGCAGTTCCATATGAAGATTTCTCTGGAAGGCCCGCCCCTGGATGCTCCACCTTCGCCCCTGCTAGCTTTGATACGTCAACGCCTCTACGACGACCAACTTTATGGGCGAATGAGTGTCCATGATTTTCGGCTGTTTTTGCTCGAAGATCTGCATCTGCCGGAACCCACGGTCTATTCGGTTCCTGACCCGCAGGCAGGGCGCCCGACCTCTTATCAGTATCGTCCTCCGGAGAGTAATCGGCTGGTAGCTCTCGATCTTCGACGGGAAGGAAAATTGCTTTGGTCCATCGGGGGTCCGCTTGGGGAACAGGAACCAGCTTTAGAGGGTGTCTTCTTTTTAGATGTCCCTTTAGTGGTGGAAGATACCTTGTATGTATTAGCGGAACGCCGACAGGAGATCCTTTTAGTAGCCTTATCGCCGCAGACCGGCCAACTGCTTTGGTCTTTGCCTATTGCCATGATCGACGAAGGACAGGCCGTTTTCCGGGATGTTCGCCGTCGGCTCAGTGGCGCAAGCATTGCTTACCATGACGGGGTGTTGGTCTGTCCTACCGGAGCCAGCTCGATTGTCGCCGTAGATCTTTGTAGCCGCTCCATTCTATGGGCACATCAATACACCCCTGCAATTTCCCAATTGGCCTTGACCTGGCTAGCGATGGGAGGACCCGGGGGAATCATCGCCCCGTTCAACCCCATGATTCATCCCACCTTGAACATTTCGTTGGATTTTTCATTGGAGTTTTGTCCCATGGTCGCCGACTCTCGGCTGGTGATGGCTCCTTCGGATTCCGAAGAGTTGTTTTGTTTGGAGCTTGCCACGGGGAGAGTCTTTTGGCGCCAAAAAATTGCTAAATTGCGCTACCTTGGCGGCATAGCCGAGCAGGTGATCCTGGCCGTTCATAACCAAGCTGTCAGTGCCTGGGATTTGGCCAGCGGCAAACCGGTCTGGGACGAACCGATGCGTCGTTTCCCAGAGGGGTATTTGCTAGCAGGGCGCGGCTTTCGGCACGGACGCCGCTATTATCTGCCAGTAGCCAGGGGCCCTCGGGCCGCCTTACTGGCCCTCGATATTCCTACCGGACGATGGGAAGCCACCATGCCACTGCCTCCCAAGACCCGCTCTGGTACCATGGCTGCTTGGAACGACCTGTTGCTATGCTATTCCGAGGCAGGCCTAGAGGCTTTTGGCCCGCCTAGCCAGAAGCCGTAGCAATGCATTCCGCCACCGGGTTTTTAACGAATCGGAACACTGACGAAATGGCTCCATTGAAAGGTTGTCTGTAGCCTATGGAGATTTTCCACACGCCGGTGGGTTTTGCTTTAGATTTGGTGGATTTAGGCCCGTGCCGGAACCGGTTTCAACAGCACCTGACGAAATCGGAACACCTTTCGAATCGGAAGGTTTGCACTCGACTTTTTCCATTTGCTTCTGGGCCCAGTAGTTGGTTCAACTTTTGCCATTTTCGGGCACCTGCTGAAGGGAGAAAGTTCTAACTCCTTAGAATTTAGAATGATTGGACTTGGGAAATTGTGTGGACAAAAGGTAGGCCCTCGGAACTCCTGAGCAGAAAAGAAGTTAGGAGAATTGGCAAAATTCGAGCTTACTGGTTGGTCCTGGAAAAGCCGATGTTGCCTAGCATTTTCCTTTGTTATTCCTGGACAAAGGCAAAAGCCTAGATGGATGAGCAAACACCAAAGCCATAAGTAACAATAAAGTCATAAGTAAACAACAAAGCCATCAGTAAAGCAGTCTTCACAAAATTAAGCTAAATTAAGCTTCCGCCAGCAGCACCTAATAAAAATTAGCTAGCCCAGTTATTTGCATTGCTCCTGGAAACCATTTAGGAAGAAGGATACACTAGAAGAAGATAAGCCTTTGCCTAAACAAGCCTAAGCAGCTCCGGGCGGCTTTGACTCCCGATGGAGGAATCCGTGGCAAGTGGGAGAGTACTTCTGGAGCCTTTTTCCAAAAGGAGCAGAAGGCCAAATGCCCTCCGGCTGAATAGGTTCGATAGTTCCTCAGTTTGAGTTTTGCTATTTTCCTAACTGTTTTTTTCTCTACGAGTTAAGCAAAAAGGCATAGTTTTCTAAGTCCAATAGTTGCAGGCAGTTGGCGGCATCGCTCTTCCAGAGCGATGCCCAAAATGGCCAAATTCCAGAGCACAACTTGCAGTGCCGTGACCTGCAGGCTCCTTGCGTATGCAGGGGGCAAGTGGGGTTTTCCCTTGCGTGGTTCTATTCCTAGGCAGGAAAGGGATCGAGATGAAGAAATCATTTCTGTGCAGATCGCTAATTCTGTTGGGAACGTGGATTGCGTTTGGGATTTTTTTGGCCTCGATCGGTTGGGCCAGTCCGTTGCCCAGGCCGGAGCGGGAATTGTTGCTTCGGCTGCAGCAGGCGCAGGAGTGTTTGGCCGAAGGCCGGTTGGCGGAGGTCCTCCCGATTCTTGAACAAATATTTAGTACTCCACGTTGGGGCTATGTGCCGGTGGCGGGACAGGAAAATCTGTATCTACCTGTCGAGCGGGCGGCTGCCATGCTAGTGGAATCCTTGCCGCCGGAAGCCCAGGCCAATTGGGAGGCATGGTGTGCGGCCAAGGCCAGCCGTCATCTGGACGAAGCCGTCCAGCAGCGAAATACCGAGGCCCTGCGGCAGGTAGCGATCCAATATCCGGCCACTCGGTTTGCCGCTGAAGCGGCTCTGCTGCTTGCTGCGGATGCCTTCGACCACCGCCGATGGCCGGAAGTGATCCGCTGGGCAGAAAAGATCCATTCTGCTCCCTGGGCCCCGAAGGAACTGAAACAACAAGCCTTGTTGCTCGCCGTCGCTAGCCACTTATGCCAAGGCCGACCTACGGAAGCTCGGCAAAGCCTTGGCCAGCTTGAGAAACTCGGCCTCGGCAAAGGAGTTCAACTGGCCGGCCAAAAGCTGCCGTCTGCCACCACGCCGCAGAACCTGATAGACCTGCTGAATCGAGCGATTGCTTTAGATCGCCAACCTGCCGCTACAGAGGCTTTTGAGCCGCAGGCAGCTAATTGGCCGATGTTTCGTGGGGATGCAACCCGAAACCGATCTAGCGATTGGCAGGGGCCGATTGGGCAGCTTCGCTGGCGGATTGAGATGGAAGCCATCGAAGAGTTTGCCGGCCCACCTTTTGAAGGGGGTAAAGGTCCCCGATTCTCCATTCCAGGAGCCTACCCAGCTGCCCATCCCCTGCTTACTGAACAGTTGGCTTTGGTGCGATTGCCTACTCGGTTAGTCGCTGTGGATATATGGACGGGCAGACAGAAGTGGGAATTTCCTCCCGGCGGAGATGCGTTCTTCAGTAAAATTCAAGGTGAACGGGTGCTGCCCGGGGGGGTAATCGTGCGGATGCATACGCCCCAGGCAATCCTCAGCCGGCAAAGAATCTTCGACGACGCTCCTTATGGTCAAATGGTAGTCTGGGGCAACCGGCTCTTTTTGCTCGATTATCTTTTGTTCCCTGGCCCCTCACACCTTTCTGCCTTTGGAGTCCAGGGATCACCCGGGCCCTCCCGGCCGTCGTATAACCGCTTGGTGGCCCTCGACCTCCGCAAAGAAGGTAAAGTACTCTGGTCGGTCGGCGGCGCTAGCGGTGAGGACGAACCGGCTTTGGCTGGGGTCTTCTTCATGGGGCCACCTCTGCCCCTAGAAGGCCTGCTATTTGCCTTAGCCGAACAAGGCGAACAAATCCGACTGGTAGCTATAGACGAAGCAACGGGCCGATTGCAATGGTCGCTTCCGCTTGCGACGCCGGAACGGATCGTCATTCAGGATTCCCTGCGCCGATTGGCCGGGGCCACACCTTCCTATGCGGATGGAGTGCTGGTGTGCCCGACCTCGGCCGGTGTGGTCGTGGGGGTAGATCCTTGGACCCGATCGGTCCTGTGGGCCTATGAGACGGCCTTGACAGAATCGGTATTACCCCATCGCCCCATGCGGGTGATACTTGTGGGCGGAGCTCGGATCGTCAGCCCAGAGCAGGAGTATTTTTCCTCCATCGATAGCACGGCTACCATTGTCAGCCCTTATGTGCTTATTGCGCCGGTGGAGGCCGATCTGCTGTTTTGTCTGGACCTGTTCAGCGGCCGACTCTGCTGGCAACGAGCAGTCGAGGGCTTTCGTTATGTGGCCGCTGTGGTCGAGGGTGTGGCCTTAACCATAGGGGATAGAAAAGTCAGCGGTTGGCAGCTTCGCACCGGCAAACCGGCCTGGGAAGAGCTCTACCAACCTTTGCCCGAAGGCTATACTATGGCCGGCAGAGGGTTTCGCCAAGGCCGCCTCTACTATCTGCCTGTCGTTCGTGGAGAAACATCGGCCCTATTGCCGATCGACATTCCCACCGGCCGATTGGGCCAGCCCCTGGAACTGCCCACCAAAACCCGCATTGGTAATTTAGCCGCCGCCGGCAAAACGCTTGTCTCCTTCTCCTCCGAAGGAGTCGAAGCCTTCGGCCCCGAAAAACCGTAAAGCTCAGCAACTCAGACAATCGCGTTTTGCCAATCTCTCAGCTCGACTTTTGCCAATTTCCGGGGTATAGGCTCCGTGGGATGTTCTAACCCTTTGAAAATCTTGGACTTAGGAAATTTACTGAACAAATAGTCCTAAAAACCTAAGTCCCTGAAATAAAAGGAGTTGCAAAAATGGCAAAAATCGAGCTGAGAGTAAAAGCAGGGTTCCAGTTCGCCAAAACACCGGAAAAAGTATCTGGCTTCCCACTTGCGCACCAGTGACACCTGAGACACTCTCCTGAAAAAAACCTCCCTTCGTTCGGCTCTGTACTTTCTGCAAAATCACTCGTTAGGGGCAGAGGCGATGGAGCCAGCCCAACCTGGCCGCCAATTCCCAAAGAGAATTTCCAACTTCTAAGCCCCCGCCAAAGACCCTCCCAAAATGGCTCCTGAGAACCTATGGCCTTCCAATAGGTTACGTTGGTAGCCAATCCAAAAGGCCTGGCTGGCAGCCGCTGAAGGTAAGCCGGAGCCAAGACAAGTTAACCCCCTAAAGGGGAATTTTCTGAAGGGGAATTTTTCAGAAAGTACACTTCGGCTGAAATGTTACCCCTTATTGACGTGTGTATTACCCAATAGCCCCATCTGGCCAAGCAGAAATAGAGTTTTCCTAGTTTTCTGGGACTGCCCAGTTTAGTTCATTATTCAAAAACTGGAGGGCCAATTTCACTTGCACCGCATCCGTCGCCTCCTATTATCATGGCTGTGCAAGCAGCAGCCCAGCTTGAGCAGTGATTTGCCAAAAGACAAAATCTCTTTGATTAGCACTTTACTAGGATGGGTCTGACTGGTTGAGATGGTCCATGTGCCCGTTTGTCCGCGTGTTGCTGGTTCTCCATCCGTTGCATTTGAAGGTGGACACCAAGAAGTTCCATAAAGGGTTTAGTGCCTCAGAGCGAAAAAGTTTCACCAGAGCTAGACTAGGAACCTCTGCAAAATCCTGAACATATAGTGAACTTTATGGACTTTTGATTCTATAGCCGTTCGGTTCTTCTATCCGAACACCTACTATTTATTGGGTGCTAACAATACTCCAGCTCTATATGTTGTGTTAGAGGAAGGACATCCAAAATGGTATAAAAATATCCTCCTTGAATTATGCAGAGGTTCCCCTACAAGTGGGAGCAAACGAGAGGTCTTTGCTAGGCAATAAGCCCCTTTCCTCTCCAAAAGGAGAAACCTTACGTTGGATGCCCTAACCATTAGAAAATATGAGGAGGTCTGTCAGCGGGCGGCGCAGGCCGGAGGCCAAGTACTTCTGCAGAAAATGGGTAAAGTGCAAAGCCGAGAAAAAGGGCCTCGTGATTGGGTAAGCGAAGCCGATCTGGCAGCTCAAGAAGCCATCTGTCAAGTCATCCGCCAGGCTTTCCCGGAAGATCCCATTTTAGGTGAAGAAACTACTCTTGCTGGGCCGGTGGAAAAAGCCGAGGGGGTCCGTTGGCTGGTCGATCCATTGGACGGCACAACCAACTACATTCACGGGGTCCCGCATTTTGCCGTTTCTGTGGCGGTGGAAGAAAAAGGCACCGTATGGGTGGGGGCGATCTTTGATCCTGTGCATGGGGATTTATACACGGCCAGCCGGGACAGAGGTGCTTGGCTCAACGGCCGACGGCTCCAAACCAGTCAAGTTCAGTCCCTCACGGAGGCCATTGCTGCTGCCGGATTCCCCCCCAAAGTACAGGACGATTCGCCCGATTTACGAGTGTTTCTAGAAGCGCTAAAGCACTGCCAAACCGTTCGACGCACCGGTTCGACAGCCTTAAACCTGGGGTACTTGGCCGCTGGGTGGTTCGACCTATTCTGGTCCTTTTCTACTAACATTTGGGATATAGCTGCGGGGGTGTTATTGGTAGAAGAAGCAGGAGGGGTAATAAGTAATCCATATGGCGGAGATATCGAACTCCATACAGGTCAGTTTCTAGCCTCGGCCAATCCTACCCTCCACCAGCTTCTATGTGAATTGGTACGCAAAGCAGGGGTACTCCCCCCTTGTTAACCTATGCATGGGCTAGCAACGGAAGCCTCTGGAAGATTATCCAGAATCCTCATTTTACTTAGTTTGCCAATTCCAAAACCAGTGCCCGATTCCAGGAAGGAGTTTCATCCCCTGTTTAGGGGAGATATTTCTCGAAAATCCTATTTTTCTCCTGGTGGGGACGAGAGCGCTTCGGCTTCACCTTGCCTCCAGCAAGCTGAACCATAAACAGCCAAGAATCTCTGAAGATTCTCAAAATCTCTATTTCCCATTTCTTCCGATTCCAAACTCATTCGAGTTTCGGGGTGCGGCTGATTTTGTGGTCCGTTTAGGGGATTTGGCGAAGATAAGTTGCCCTCTGCGCCAACGAACTTCCTCTCCACCTAGTAGCTCCCACAGTCCAAAGAGGTTCCCAAAGAGGTTCGGTATTCCAGGACTAAGAGTCGCTCGAAGGTGGTTTGGGCCCTATCTTCGGAAGGGAAAGGGGAGAAAAGTGTTTTTCCATGGGTTGGTGCTGGCCAGAGGTGGTATGCCGGGGCCCAGCCTATTTTTACCTGTATTGCCTATCTTGCCCAATTAACCCACATAATTTCAGTCGCACCTTCCAATTTCTGTTCCCTGTTATACATAACTGGAAACTCTACGGAAGGGCATCCAGCAAAATGGGCAATAATATGGACAATATACATAAATGGTAAAGAGCGACCATTCGGCTCTAAAGAATATTTTTCTATATTTCCCAAATTTCCCAACTCTACTAGTCCAACAGTTCCAAAGCCCGTTTGGTGTCCATCCAGCCGAAGCTAGCAATAAAATGGATAAAACAGGCAATATAGGCAAAATAGTTTCTAAAACCAAACACTTCCTGATCTTCCAAATGATCTTTCCCTAATGGTTGTCATTTCTCCAAAGTAACGGTTGGCTTCTTTTGGAAGTTTGTTATACCCCTAGATGGGGAAATCGCTTTGGCCCATTGGGATAGGCAATCCATCCCAAAAGATGTGTATACCAGGGGCCACTCGGAGTAGGAGGCCTGGTTGGCACCTGTGGCCTCCAAAGAGGTATATAACAGCGAGCCAGTTTCCGAGAAGTCGATCAATCCCCTCCTACAGAGGGAAACTTTTTGGCTAACACTTCTCTCATCCGAATGTATCAGCCTCTGTTGTTCCCCTGGTGCACCTAGCTCACCATTCTCCACCAGCTAGCAATGTGAGTGTGCGGAAAATTGTCCGAAATGCCCATATTGCCAATTTTCGGAGTCCCTAACTGCTGTCCGGTTTTCCAGAATCTTGTCAACACCTCCTGTAGAGGGGGTATTGTGCGAAGATTTTTCTCCCATGTTATTCCTAATGGGAGCTTCTTTTGCCAACCTATAGAGGGCTAGGATGCGAGGGAAGGAGGGAAATACGTCTGGCTTTTTTTTGAGCCCTTCGGCCGGCGAACTACGCATGGTGGCCTTTAGCCTCTGTGCAAAAAGAGGCGACTTATCCTCTGGGAAGGGGTTAGCCTTTCTCAAAAAGGTGATGAAAAACGGTACTCTCTGAAAATTACTCTTCAAGAGGAGAGGCTATTGAGCGAACCCAACCGGATCACCCCTTCTTGGAGACCATTTCCAATTTCTAAGGCTTGGCTAAAGAGCTTTTTAAAACGGCCCCCTAACCCATGGTCTTCCAACAGGTTAGACTACTAGGCATCCGAAAGGACCTGACTGGCTGCTGGTATAGGTAAGCTGTTCCCAGAGCAAATTAACCCCCATAAAGAGAAGAGAAAGAGGAACTTTTCTGAACTACTTCTTTCGGCAATCCCACTAATAGAGGGTTTGGTTCCTATCCTTAAGCTCGACTTTTGCCAGTTTAGGCCTTCTCCCGGAAGGGGAAAACTCTAACTCCTTGTAACTATTGGACTTAGGACATTGTGTGAACAAAAGGAAGTCTCGTCGTAACTACTGGAAACCAAAGGGGTTAGGGAAAATGGCAAAAGTCGAGTTAAGACCCTCTTAATAAAAATGAGCCTGCCTCCCCTTTATGACCCCCCTATGAGTGGGAAAACATCCCACTGCTTTTTGCGAGTTTCATATTGTTAAAGGCTCTAAACTCGACCTTTGCCATTTTTCCAATTTCCAAGTTTGTTTTGTTTCCAGGGGTAGAGGACCTTCTTTTGTTCATATAATAATTTCCTAACGCCAATAATTCCAAGGAGTTAGGACTTTCCCATTTTCGGCAGAAGACCAACATTGGCAAAAGTCGAGCTAAAAGTGCTCTGGAAACCACAGTAGCCGCTTTCTCATCTGGCCCCTTCTAGGTACACTAAAAGTAAAGCAACCTTTTCTTTTCCGGGGCCAGATTCTTTTAGGCCGGGAGGAGGCCAACAAAAAAGGTTGGCCGAATTCTAGTCGAAACAGCAAGGAGTGTAAGCTTGGCGTGGCGAGTGTCTAGACGAATCGGCAGGCAGCTGTGGCTAGGCTGGGCAGTGGCAGTAGGGATAACTAGCCCCGTTTGCGCTCAACCGATGCCCTGGCCCTCGGATCTGGAACAACAGCCCAAGCCAGCCGTCTCGGCAGAGGAAAAGCCATCCCCCCTACCCCCCTCGGGGGAGACTTCGGGGGCAAAACCGGCATCTGCGTCTGGAGGTGAAGTGGTTGTTCCTTCTGGGAAAGAGATCCGGGAGCTGAAACCTTCCCTCTATTATTTGAAGGACAAGCAAGGCAACCTGCAACCGGTACCTGGTTTTACTCTGGAGGAGTTTCGGGAGCTATATGAGCTGAAGCATCTGTTGGAGCAAAAGGTTCAGCCGCCCGGATATACGGTTCAATCCTTAGAGATCCAAGGGGAAGTGCGCGGTGCTCAGGCTGAGCTAAGCATAGAGGTTCGTGTCTGGGTGCGTCAGACGCCAGTGCGAATTCCTTTGCGTCTGGAAGGGATAGCGATTCGGAAGTTTGAGGGAGTAATGGATTCTGGGGACTCTACCCAGGCTTCTTCTCCATCCCAGCCGGACATTCCTCTATCTAAGCCAGGTTCCTTGCCGTCGTCCTTGGCTGCCTCGGAGGGTAAGCCGCCTTCTTCTCCCTCCAAGCCAGAGTCTCCGGAGGGGAAAGCTGATTCCCTGCCAGTGCAAGCCCCACCGCCCAAGCCAGAGTATCTGTTCCACTGGGAAGAGGCAGAGGGATATGTGGTTTGGATTTTGGGTCCTGCAGAGAGGCAGCATCGGCTGAGACTGCAAGCAGTCGTGGGGATCCAACAGATGGGGCAGCAGAGTCGGCTGCGTATTCGTTCGGTGCGCGCTCCGGTGGCGCAGCTGAAACTGCGGCTGCCCGGCCAAAAGTTGCAAGTAGAGACTTCGGACCCAGCAGCGCTGGTGGAACTTTTGCCTCTTTCAGGAACAGAAACCCAACTGAAAGTGGAAGGGTTCGGGGGCAATATGGAATTGGTTTGGGGGCCGATGGGGGATCGTTCCCTCGAATCGGCTAGTAGCTTTGATGTTACCGGGGAAGCGGTGGCCTGGTTAGAAGGAGAAAAGATCACCACTCAAGTAAATTTGTTTATTAAAGTATTAGGTCAACCTTGCCAGGAGCTGCAGTTACGTCTGCCCGAAGGGGCAAAACTGCGTCCTATCAGCCAACCCGGCTGTACCTATACGGTGGAAAAACCAGACCGAATCAAGCTGTATTTTTTGGAAAAGGCGATGGAGCATCGGGTGCGGTTGGAATGGGAGCAGGCTGGGGGCAACCGAGCTGGGGAGCATTGGGTGGAATTGGGCGGCTTGGAAGTGGTCGGAGCGGTCAAACATCGGGGCTGGATTGCGGTCTGGGGATCTGGACAAGGGCATCTGATATGGCGGGCATCCGCCTCGGTACGACAGACGGAGCAGTTGCCCGCCAGTCTTTTAGGCGAAGGATTACTAGCTGGATTCGAATACACCAGTCAGCCATACTGGTTGCAGGTACGCCTGGTATCGCAACAAGTTCGGGTATCCCTGGAGCCGGAATATCGCCTCTGGATTAGCGCCCGGGAGGTGAAATTGGACGGATTGTTAAAATGTACGATTCGAGGGGCTAAGGTGCAGGCATTGCGGGTAGAAATGCCGGGCTGGGAGCTGGAACAAGTTGGGCCGGAGGAGGTAGTCGGTGAGGGGGCGTTGTCAGGGAATGGCTCGTGGGTGGAAATCCCGCTCAAACAGCCTATGGGCGGCCATTTGGAACTGACGTTGGTGGCGCGGCGAGCAATTCCAGTAGGCAGCAAACAATTGGTGGTGCCTTTGCCGCAGGGCTGGCAGGTGCAGTGGCCTTCTGGAGGAGTGGTTTCGTTGCTGCCGGCCTCGGTGCTGGTTATCCCGGAGGAAAACGTGGAATTAGCTCCGGAGGAAAAGCAGATGTCGGGCTGGGTGCGGCAAGAGGCGGTCAACTTGAGCGGGTTGCCGAAACGTCAGCAGCCGATCTTGGCCTATCGGGCTGAATCGGGCGCCGGTTCCTTTGTAGCGAGTCTGCGGGTGCATGAACGGCGACTCCGCGTCGAAGGCGCCGCCCAGATCCGGGTAGAGGAGGACGGAGTCCAGGTAGAGCAGAAGCTTTCGTACACTATTGCTTATGAGTCGGTAGGCGCTTTAAGTGTTTGGGTTCCCGCGGCTCTGGCTGCGGAAGCCATGCAGGTGTTGGTAGATGTTCAACCGGTCAACCCAGTACCGGTTTCTACCTCAGTGAAGGGCCCCGAAGAAGTCGGTCCAGTACAAATGATCATCCCCCTGCCGCAACCTCGGATCGGACCTTGTGACCTGAGCATTCGGTATCGGCTGAAGTGGGAAAAACTTCCAGCCAATCAAAGCCAACTTCGCAACCTGCCGTTGGTGGTTCCAGCGGAGGGGCAGTGGCTAGGGTGGCGAGTGACGCTTAGCGTGCAAGAAGGCCTCCAGGTGAAACTGCGAGGAACCCACTGGAACCCATTGGAGACCACGCCAGAACCTGAAGGGAAAGAAAAACGATTAGTGATCGGATGCAGCCAACCAGTTTCAGAACTACCATTGGGGGTATATCGGGAATCGGCAGATAGTGGGGGGCCTGTGCGGATAAGCCGCAGTTTTGTCCAAACCTGGTGGACTCGTTCGTTGCGGGAAGACCGGGCCGTTTATCGGCTCAGTGGGAGGAGGCGGGAGTTTGTGGTTCGGCTTCCGGAGGGGGCTAATGCAGCGGAGGCGGCCGTTTGGGTCAATGGGCAGTCGGCCAGTTTTCAACTAGAAGACGGGGGCCGTCTGGTGGTGTTGTTGCCGCCGGGCCAGCCAGAATGGGTGGTGGAACTGCGTTATCATTTTCAGGAGTTTGGGCCACCTCGGGGATTATTGCAGGTGGCCTTTCCTCAGCCGGAACCTGCTGTATGGATAGAGCGATGTTACTGGTTGTGCCATTTTCCGAGAGATGAGCATTTGTTAATAAATCCTCCTGGGTTCGTTCCAGAATACCAATGGAAATACCAGGGCTGGTACTGGGGAAGAGTCCCTCGATGGACTGCAGCAGATCTGGAACTCTGGACCGGAGCCAGACCAATAGGGCTCGATCCAGAAGGACTTAATACTTATTTGTTCAGTATAATAGGTCGACTGGAAACCGCCACTCTCTATACGGCTAGCCGATCGGTGTTGGTTCTCGTTGCCTCTCTAGCTGCCTTAGGCCTGGGGCTTTTGGTAATCTATGTGCCTGGGTTTCGGCATCCGGCCTGGCTGCTAGGGGCCGGAGTGGCACTAGGAGCTTTAGTGCTCCTTTGGCCAGATCAGACGCTTTTGGGAGTTCAGGCGTCCCTATTGGGAGTGATCTTGGCGGTGGTAGCAGGTATGCTTCATCGGAGGCTGGGTGCCCATGCGCAAGGACTGCCTGGAATAGCAGGTGGTGGGGTGGAGCAGGAATCTACCCAACGTCAGTATCAGCCACCACCAGCCGGAAGCACCGGTTCCACCCAGCTGATGCCCCCCGCTGCCGCTTCCAATGCCTCTGCTGAATTGGCTTCGTGAGTGAGGGAGGATGGTTATCGGTGTTCTTTTGAGGAACGGCAGAAGGCTGTGGGACTGGACCCATTCCTTTATGGTGCCATGATGGGTTACTGGTGTTCTTTTGAATCCCGGCAAATTCCTTTCCCAGTGGCCACCCGGACCGATCGAGTGGATGGGGGAGGATTTTGGAACATCAGGATGGAGCCACTGAGCTCCAGTGGCTGCTTGCCTGAGGCGCGGATAGAAAAGCTTCATTTCACTGGTGGGATTTCGGCAAATTGGGCTGGATGGCTTGCGGCGGTAGTGTTTGGGTTGGCATGGATTTGTCTATGGGTGACGCCAGAGGTTGCGGCTGAAGAAAAACCGTCCGCCTCCTTAAGTAGTTCTGCTTCGGACAAACCGGCTTCTGGCCCCTTGCGCTTTATCCGAGTCTTTGCGCCTGCAGACCGGATTAGCGATTGGCCATGGGGCGAAATGAAGTATGTGCCAGTCGAACCAGCGGAATTCGAGCGATTGATTCAGCTCGGGGAGGTCTCCGCTTCTAAGCCCAAGGAAGAAGCGAAGATTAGCTGGGTTAAGATGCGTGCTAGTCTTTCTGGTGCCACGCTTCTAGAGGGGGAATGCACTTTGAGGATCCAGACGCCGAACCAGCAAGGTGGTCTGCTTCGCTGGCCGAAGTGGCCCCTAGCGGTGCGAACTGCTGCTTGGGTGGACGCTGCTGGACAACCGTTGGAGCCTGCTTTGCTTGGAGTGAACGAATCGGGGCAAATGGAATTGGCGACAGCCCGAACAGGCCAAATCCGTGTGGAGTGGTCTTTACAAGGCCAACAGGATAGTGTCGGTCTGCGTTTCGATCTGGCCTTACCTGCTTGTGGGCATACGGAGCTGGTCTTGGACTTGCCGGAAACGCTCCGACCAGTGCTTCCAGGAGCCTTAATTCGTCCTCAGGGGCCGCCCTCCTTGCCGGGCCGAAAGAACTGGCTGTTAGAATGGGGAGGCCAAATGCCAGGGCCTTTGCGGCTTGTGGGGGAAGAAGGAACCGTCCCGACTGCTAGGATGTTGGTCCAACAGGAGAACCAATACACATTATTGCCCGAGGGCTTGGAGGGTATAGTGCGTTTTACTATCCAGGACCTGGGAGAACCGGTTTCCGAACTTTCTCTGGCTGTGGAGGCGGGTTTAGAAGTAACGGCCGTCAAATTGGCAGGGCAGAATCTCAGTTGGCGATGGGATCCGAAAGGAGCTTCGGGAACTCGGCGGTTGTGGGTATTGTTGCCGCAGCCTATCTATAAAGAAGCCCATTCCCTCCAGGTAGAGGTGGTTGGTCCGGTGGTCTTGGATGCTACATGGCAGTTACCAAGGGTTACGCTGGAGAAGACGATTTGGCAACAGGGAACCATAACAGTTCGCATTGGAATGGGCTTGGTGGTGAATCGGATTGGTGGCACCGGTTGGGTCCAGTACAAAGCCGAGCCTGCTTCCCTCGGAGCCACGCCCAGCGGAGAATATTTCGAATTTCAAGCCTATAGTCCGGAGGCCACCGTGGAACTGGTTTTGGGCCGGAGGCAGACATTGCCTGTGGTAGATACCGGCTCGGTGGTCATGCTCAGCGAACGGCAGATCAGCGCTCGGGTACGTGCTCGAGTTCGGACGGAGGCTGGTGAACATTTTGTCTTACAAGCCCAAGTGGGGCGCCGTTGGCTGATCGATGCCGTGGAAGCTGATCCTTCTACGCAAGTGGAAGATTGGACTTTGGAGCCGGCCAGTCAACGGCTGACGATTCGGCTCACGCGGCCGGTAACCGCCCAGCGGCCGGTAATCCTCCAGATTGTAGCACGTCGCCTCCAGAGCCCGATAGGACGCATCTGGCGCAGCGAGGAACTGTTGCCTGTCCGGTTTGTGGAGGTCCAACAGGCTGATCATCTTGTTGCGCTGTGTCCTCAGGAGGGTTCGTATGAGTTGATCTGTTTAACGCCGGACCCAACGGTGCCCATCAATCCACGCCAAGCAGAACCGAAAAATTGGGAACTGGTGGATAAGATATCCGAAGGAGTTTTGTTTTTTGCTACTGCTCAGACCCAATCACTCCAATGGCTCCTGCGTCCCAGGCTTTCCCAGTATCGGGCGAAGATTCACATCGATGTGGTAGCTTCGGCAAAATCGGTTTCCGAGCGCTATCGGATTGAATGTATTCCGGAAGGTGGCCGACTAGAACGTGTCCTGATTGCTCTTTCCCATGGCCGGCCGGAACCGGTCCAATGGAGCCTTAGTGGAGATACGGAGCGGCAATGGTCCCTTCGCCGCCTGACTGACAAAGACCTGCCCACTGATCCACTCCCGCCGGGTGGAGAAGCTTGGGAGATTCAGCTTCGGCCTGCCCGGAGCGGGGCCTTTATCATCCTGGGCCAACGCACCAGTGCCTTTGGAGGCCTAATGCCGGTGGCATTGGCCTCTTTGCCTCAAGCCGCCCATCAGGAAGCCACCGTTCGGGTTCGGAGTGTCGGTCCGGAAGCTCCTCTAATTGTTTCCAGCCGGATTCAACCGATCCCCTCAGAGCGGGAAGATTTTCTACCTGGCTGGACGGCGCAGGTGGCAAGCTTCCGTTATGATCCCAAAAAAGATCTCTCGACAGCTCAAAGCTCAACTCTGCTGCTCCAAGCTCCTCAGGATCTTGGCGCAGGCCGACAGTGTTGGGCTTGGCAAGCACGTTTGGAAAGCTGGATCCAACCCAGTGGCGTTAGTAGACATATTGCCACCTATTGGCTTGTTAACTTCCATCGAAGCCAACTGAACATACAAATCCCTTCCGCAGACGCCCCCCCACAGCTAGAAGGGGTTTGGCTAGGGGGACAACCAGCCCGCTGGCAGGTCCGCAAAACGACTGAACCACCGGAGGCTTTGTCCATCGAGGTGGCCCTTTCGCCCCAAAAAACCTTTTCCCCGCTAGTGGTTGCTTTCCAGACTCAACAGCCGCCCCTGCGACACCGCAGCAAACTGGCTCCTTATTTTCCTTCTCTCGATGTGCCTGTTGTCAGTCGATCCTGGACGGTCTGGCTCCCGCCAACCTGGCAAGCCCGCTACCGGATCGAATATGCCTTGAATCCAAACCATTTTGAAATTTCGGTGCGGGAGCGGCTATTGGGCATCTGGGCCCGAGCTAAGCATCGGCAGCCTTTTAATCCGTTTTCGTCAGAGCATTGGAAGAGTCTGTTCGGCCAGGATGCTTCCCTCCAATGGGAACGACAAAAAGCGGAAGCCTTTTTCCAGGCTGTGGGCGCCTTGCTCCTTAGTGGGCCGAGCAGCCCTGCCTTGGCCGATGCTGGACCTACCGCCCCTGCCAGCCGACGATGGTCCTGGGCACAACTGCTTCAGCATGAAACCGTTGGGCAAGTGGGTAGAATTTTGATTGATCGCCAAGGGCTGTGGGAAGCAGGGATCGATCCGAGCAGTGGGGTGGAGGGGTGGAGTTGGCCTGCAGCGGAAGCAGAACCAGCCGATCACATCAAAGCTCGCCTTGCCCGAGAAGCCTTTTGGCATGCTAGGTTAGCTTTGGGCCTGTACCAAGGGATGTTCCTAATTACCAGTTTGGAGCGAGCTTCGGGCTGGCAGGGTTGGGCCGAAAACCTAGGGGATCCTTTGGTCTGGAAGATTTTGCCAGAAGCTGGGGATCGGCTTTTGGAGTTAGGCAAGCTCGGCGCTGAGCCTCTGTTTGTGCCTCCGGAAACCTGGCAGGAGTCTGCGGAACCTTCTCCAGTAGGAGTGTTTGGACCGGCAGAGTGGGCATCTGGTACGGGTATGCTGGGTTGGACCGCTTATCAGATGGAATTGCCCGAGTCGGTCCTTGCCAACCAGCAATGGATAATCGAACTTCTCGACCAGGATCAAGCACTGGGGTGGTACTGGACGGCTTTTCTAATTGCAGGAGGACTGGCTCTGCTAGTGGCAAAGCGAAATGGGTTCTGGCTCCTACTGGCTGCTGGCGGGTTGGCTGTTGTAGCATTGCTGGTTCCGGACAGTTGGGTTGCACCTGTGTCTGGCCTCTTTGGCGCAGTTTTGCTGGTAGGGATCATTAAGCTTCTGCTGCGCAGCACCCAACCGGCTTCTGGAAAAGCCGATTCGGTGGCCTCTGGTTCCGGGAGCGATTTACCGAAAGCCTCTGCGAGCAGCTCCTCTCGGCGGCTCCTCACCGTGCAGATGCTATTGCTGGCGGTGTTGGGGGGGATAGAAGAGGCCTTCGGGGCCGAGACAACTACCCCAGTCTCTTCGTCGGCAGTTTCCAGTCTCCTGTATCGGGTCTTTATCCCTATCGACGAGAACCAACTGCCGACCGGCGACCCTTACCAAGTGCCAGAACCTTTTTATCAGTATCTTCGGCGGCGTGCGCAGACAGTAGCTCCCTCCAGTAGCGGTTGGCGCCTTCGACAAGCGTTGTACCGCGGTGAACTTAATCGCAGTGCTTCCTCCGGCCGATGGGAAATCCCGCGTCTGAACCTAAGCTGGCAGTGCGACTTGGTGGGCAAACCGGCTCAGCTGAGCCTACCGCTGGTTAGAACCCTGTTTCCCATTGTTCCCGGGACTTGGCAGGTGGAAGGCCAACCGGTGGACCCTCAATGGAACGAAGCAGGCACTCTGCTGACGATTCCCATACCAGTTTCTGCCTCTAGCGTCTCCATTGAAGGGCAGGTGGGGCCGGTGCAGTGGGACCAAGGAGGCTTCCAGCAGACGGAGCTGCTCCTGCCTCCCACGCCCCAGGCCCGTCTGGAACTGGGGCTTCCGCCCGATGCACCAGAACTACACCTGGAGGGAGCTTTTGGCATGGTAAAACGCTCAGCTGTCCCTACCCCGCGTTTGGTAGCGGAATTGGGGCCAGCAGAGCGTTTGCGGCTCCGTTGGCCCAGTTTGCCTGCCTCGGAAGCCACCATGCCAGAGGTAGATCAACTGCTTTGGCTTTGGGTCCAGCCGGGCACCGTGCTTTTGGAAGCAAGGTTTCGACTTTCCCGCAGGCACCAAACTGGTGGGGGGGGAATGTTTCGGCTGATGGCAGAAAATCGTCTCCGGATGCTTGGCTGGCACAGCCCCGCCGCCCAAGGAGATATCAAAATCAGTACTTCCCCAGGCGGCCAGATCTTGGAATTCCCGATCCGACCTTCCCCTGCAGACCAAATAGCGGTTCTGGCAGTCCGCTTCTTACTGACGGATTCCACCGGGGTAGGAAATCTGCGCCTGCCGAAATTGGACCCTTTAGAGGTGCGGGTAGCGCGCCGTTGGCTGGCTGTGTCTGTGGATCCATGTCTGGAATATCCCATGCCGCCTCCGAATTTGCGTCAACCTGTGCCGGAAAAAGATTTTTTGGAGCTTTGGGGTTCTGCGGAGACAGGACCTCAGTTTATCGATACGCTGAGTTCTTCTGGCCAAGCGTGGACTTTGACAACCCGACCCCGCACCCCAAACACTTCGGTGGAACAAATCCTTTGGTTGGGCTATGGAGAAAAAACGGTTCGGCTGTATTACGAAGCCCGGTTGTCCACCACAAGCGGAAGTAGTTTCCAACATTGCATCCAAACGCCCCCCGAACTACAAATCGAAACGATTTCGATCCTCCAAGCGAATACTTCCGTGCCTATTCGCTGGGTTCGAAGTCCGGACGGAAAAACGACCCTATTTTCCTATAAGCCGCTTACTGGCAGGTATGAACTTCAGCTTACTGGCACCTGTCCTAATGTGCTTTCGCAACGTCGGCCCATCCCCTATCTGACTATAGAAGGTGCGGAAACCGAATGGGCCAGTTTAGTGCTCTTCCGGCAACCGGAAGTTTTGCTTCGGCTGGTCAAACCCGAGGGGTTGACCGAAATCGAACCGCCTCCGGCTGTAGAAGCAAAATCCAGTTTAGGCCGACTGTTTAAAGCCTTTGCTGTGGATTCTCGGCAGATTGCCGAAGCGGAGTTGCAGGTCATTCCGAACCGCCCCCAAATAACCTGCCAACAGATTACTCTGATTCGACCGGAAACAGATCAGTGGTTGGCCGAAATAGACCTGCACCTCCAAGTCCAAAAGGGGGTGGTGGACGAAATCCTTTTGGAAGCGCCGCCTTGCTGGCCAGGACCTTATAAAACCACCCCCCAGATTAGTCTCTCGATGAAAGAGTTGGCCGAAGGACGACGGGCGATTGTGCTTCGGCCTCCGCTGCCAGTCGAACAGACCTATCGCATCCGAATTACCGGCCCTATTCATTGGCCTAAAAACGGACCCCAGGAACTGCCCATCATTCTCCCCCTTCAATTTCCAGTAACAGAGCATCTGCTGCTTCTGCCCATCCAAGATCAGCTTCGACCTTTGGTCTGGCAAACCCAAGGTCTAGAAAAGACCACACTTCCGGAAGCATTAGCCCAGCAACTGGCTGGGCAGGGAGCATGGGAAGCGTATCGAGCTAGGACTGGGCAGTTTACGGCCCGGCTGCAACCTCTGGCCGAACAAGGCAAGCAGCCCGAAGTCCGGTTAGCCGATATTCAGCTCCGCTGGGAAACCGACGGCCTCTGCTCTGGCAAAGCATGGTTTTACCTTTTACCCGCTGGACAGGATCATTGTGTGCTTTGCTTACCCGCAGGCTTCCGATTACTCCACGCCCAGCTGGACAACAATCCTTCTCCGCCAATTATTCAGCAACACTCGCAGCGGTATCGCCTTTTGCTTGGCTCTTCGCTGTTGCCACAAGTGGTGGAAGTCAGTTTTTTAGGCATATTACCTCCCGGCGTCCTAGAGGGGCTTGAGCCGTTCCCTGCCCCCTGGCTCGAAAACTGCCCTGTAAGTGTTTGGTTGTGGACGATTTACCCACCGGCCGGCTATGAATTGGCCGAACCGGAAGGAGTCGGACGCGTCAGCCCCCTGCGCTTAGATGCCTATCGGCTTCGGTGCATTGGCAGCTTGCTAGAAACCGGCTGCCGACAACGGCTCGAACCCAATCAAGAGGACTTTTTACGATGGTATCGGGTTTGGCGGGAGCGGTTTTCCGTTATTGTTCGGCAGGTACAACGTAACCTAGCCTTGCCACCGACAAGCGAGTTGCACCGCACGCTCCGGGCCGAAGCCCAATCATTCCAACTGAAACTACTTCAACTGGCAGAATCTCTCGGCCTCTCCGACTCGCCACCGCCTAATGCTTCCAGCCCAATGGGTTTTGCGGATGAAGCTGAGGTTTGGTTCGAGTGGCTCAAAGCCAGGGGAACTGTTTGCCGAGCCGTGCTTCATCCCCCCTCCCAAGGACTCCTTTTATCCTATCGGCCGAAAAAAACTTCCTCTATCCTCTGGCGGGGACTTCTGGCTAGCACAGGCTTCTGTGCCGCTATCCTGCTGGCCTGGGCCGCTTTCAAACTGCTCAGACACTCTACGCCGGGCCTATGGCCTCCTCTGCTCGGTGCGCTGCTCGGTGGAATATGGTGGCTTTGGTTTTGGCCCAGTGTGCTCGGCTGTGTATTTATTCTGCTGGCTCTGCTAACAGCAGTGGTCAAAGTCCTCCCCTCCTACCGGACTCCTCGCTCTCAGTGGCGATTATAATCCCTGTGCACTTTGGCCATTTTTCCCTAAATGCGGATCCGGCAGAAATTTGGTGGGCCAAGTGAGCAAAATAGACAAGGACCCTCTCCATAATTTAGAGGGGATATATCAATTGGTTCTTATTCTCCTTCTCACACAATATCTAGGGGTGCTAGCATGGCTAGCACCCAATAAATACCAGGTGTTCGGATAGAAGAACCAAACGGCTATAGAATCAAAAGTTCATAAAGTTCACTTTATGTTCAGGATTTTGCAGAGGTTCCTTAAATCCTTTATGTTTCCCAGATTCCTAATTTTTCCTATATTGCTCATTTTCACTAAATAGGGAGTTTCCGTCCTGTTACTGCTGAGGTGTTACCCAAAGCTGGAAACTGCGGTATTACCCAAAGCTAGAGTGGCTGTTTCGTCCACACTTGGTGTTCCCTGCGCCGCAGAGGCCATTCCCACATCAAGGTGGAGATGACACGGTCGGTCTTTTTGCCCGCCTGACGGCATTACCTTCGCCAACAACGGCCTGTCCTAGGTGCTGATGGGGTATATCCATCTTTGTCAAAATA
>JANXAQ010000126.1 GCA_025062105.1 Thermoguttaceae bacterium | reverse complement strand
AGTATGCGTATGGGCCCCTTGCCTGTGTGCCGCATCTATCGGCATCGGCGTCGGCTGGTAGGGAATGGCGCTAGGGGCAATCTCAACCGAGCAATTGATGTGAATATCTATACGCTTCGGCGCCCTTGTTGGCCAGTCTGTAAGGAGGAGTCCGAGGCTTTGTTTTGGTTGAGGCGGCTGCCGCCGAGCGCCGAGGGTGTCCAACCCGAAACAAAAGAGGAAAATTAGCGAAACCAGACAATATGTCCGCGGCCTTTTACCGCGCTGAAACCGTCCCGTAAGTGAAAAAAGTAAAATAATTTTCAGTTAGCTTATTATTCATTCAGATCTTCCAAAAGTATTTTATTTCGGCAACCCGACTTTGAACTACTAAAGAATCATCACCGCCTTATTTTGCCCTGGCGTTTCCGTTTCGGATGAATTGAGGTTCCGTTGCAAGTTATCTGCAGGGTGGAGAGGTTTTGCCCATGCTGGTTGGTTTGCACCAGTTTTGGTGGATTTGGCCCCCCGACCGGAACCGTTTCAACAAAGCCATGAATCGGACCGAGTTAGCCAAATGAACTCGTTTGCCTCTCTCCGGGGTGCGACGAAGACAGTGAGCGAAGCTAGCCGTCTGGGAGAAGTTGCTTATTTGCCTCTTTCCGCCGGACCTTAATCCTCTAGAAGGAACCAGCAGATAGAATCACTTCATTCGGCGGAAGCGTTACTGATACACAAACCGGGCGGTGGCACGGCAGGCCCGATCGGCTTTCAGCCGAACCCAGTGTGCTGAGTAGCCTTCGGGGAATTCATATACTAATTTTTGTCCCGGTGGGACCTGGAGGCTGGTGAACTTATGCCAGCAATTCCGCTGCACCGTAAAATCAACTTCCACAGTAAACTCCACCGGTTCGGCCGCATCATGCTCTAGTTCCAGCCGTTTCTGGTCAAAATGGCACATTAAATAGGGATCGGAAGGTACATGAGGTTGGATGGGCGTGCGAAGCCATGGACCACCGACACCTCGGATTTTGCCCATCAGCCACAGGTCATCCACCGTGCCGAACCAAAGAGCTACCCCATCCGCAGACCGAAACACCGGGCTGGAGGATCCGTTTCCTCCCAGGGGCTTCGACTCAGGTTGTGGCATATCTATCGAAGGAACCGAAGAGGTTGAGCTTGCAAAGCCGGTTATGCGGAAGCCTCTGGACGAAGCCCAATCTGGCAGAAGTTTGCCCATGGGACCTTGTCCATTCTGAAAACCGGATTTGGCATTGTCCAAGCAGATTCGGTTTTCATGAGATAGCGGTGCGTTGGAGGCCTGGCAACCGGCCAACACTAACAAGCCCCGCCAAGAGCAAAAGTCGGCGATCCTTCGGTTGTGGGTGGTAATCGGCCGAATGCTCCAGGCATACGGCAAGCCGGAAACCTCGTAGAACAGTCCGCCTGCATCCAGAAGGAGCCGTTCGGTAACTACTTCGCGAATTCTGGGCGAATAGTCGGCGCCAGGCGGGGGATAGTTTTCCGAGGCTTTAGGAAGCCGATGTTTTTGCCAACCGTTAGGAGTCCGGAGCATCAGGATGGTGGAGGCGGCGTCCCAGCCCACAGCCACCACCTGCTCGCTCATCGAACCCAGGTTGCAGACCTCAGCATAATGGGCTCGATCGATGATCCGCCATTGGCCGGCAGAGTGTTCAGCCAGTAGGCCCAGCTGCTCCCCTTGGCCCACAGCCGCCACAATCAACGTATTGCCCACCGTATGAGCGGCCTGGAACCGAAGCGAATTGCGTCCCGGCAAGCCCAGTTCGGCCGGAATATCTCGGGTTGCCTGCACGGCCAGCCTGGAAAGATCCACTTCCAGGAGCCGGCCTGCTGCCGTCAACAGACCCAATTTCTGCTTCGGCGTCCCCGCACGGGCTTGGGGGTTGGTTTCAGTCCGGCCGGAAGCATCTTTCCCCGGTTCTTCGGCAGAGGGGTGTTTCCTAGAGGGATCGGAAATTTCAGGTTTGGGTGGGGAACCGGCCGGTTTAATTTTCGGCTCAGCAAGCTGGCCGCTGGCTTCCTCCAGACGAACCGAAGCCACTAGATGCTCGTTTTCTAGACCGGCAATGGTGCGGATGGAGCCGTCGGCAGCGATTAGGTGCGGCCCAATGCTCAGGTAGCCGGGCACTCCACCAACCATCAACCGATTGGAGAAGATACCCGGCACAGATTCGGGTCGCCGGATAAACTGCAGGGACTCCGTGATTTCATAAAGTCCGGCGGGTTCAGGCTTATGACCCGGCCCACCATCCCGATAAGCACAAAACCACAATCGGTCGGCAAACGGCAACAGGGCACCGTTGATCTGTACCCTGGTAGGCTGATTGTCTGGGAGCTCAGCCAAGGAAATATCCGTATTCCCCGGCCCCCTGGTGATGGGGTCGATTTGGGGCGGATTGGCCAAGGGTAACTGGGCAAAAAGCTCCGGTTGCACTGCCTTTGGCTCAGCAGGAGCAAAATGGAACTGAGCTGACATCCGAACGTTTCTATCCACTCGGAGTCGCATCCAAACCGCCTGCAAACTCCGAGGCAATACATGCCACCTGTAGCCGCCCAGGGGCACCGACAAGGTAAGATACGGCTTCCATTGGCCGGAGCCGTCGGGATCGACTTCCAGGATAACTTGGATCGGCTTGTCGGAGCTGGTAGCGACAGTCGGGCAATAGGAGGCGGCAGGGGGGGATATATGGGTTAGGCTGGTGAAATCGCCATTTGTTTCCCTGCCAAAGGTAGGTAGAGACGGTTGGTCCCCTTTACTGGACCAGTCGAAGGGTGGCCGTCCTCTCCCACAGAGGGGAGACGCAAAGATACGGGACGCAGACCTGCTCTCCGAGCGGAACCCTTCCCCCGGCCCGTTTGCCGACGCAGCAGGCTCCTCTGACGACTGACCGAGCCGGTTTGACAAATCACCTGGACAGTCTGGGGGCTGAGCCGGGCCGTCTGAGGATTGCGCCTGCCAGGTTGACAACAGGCCGGGCACTCCTGTGGCGGGCATAGTCGGGCATTGGGCTTGGACAGGAGTAGAATCGGCCGCCAGGTGTAAACAGCGATGATCAAATCCGGCCACTAGGAACGGGTCGGAGGGGGTATCAGGCCCGACGAGGTCATCCAGCCAGGGGCCTCCCCAACCTGAGGGGCGTCCCCATCGTCCAATTTCTTCTAGGGTGCCAAACCAGAGGTTCGACTGGGGCTGCCCACCGGTCCGATGCCGATGGTTCATCGAAGAGTTTTCATTCCCGGCCAGCACCAGCCGATCCTGCCAGATGCAGAAATCGGGTGTCATTTTTAGATGAGCGGCATACGGATGCAACCCGGCCATTTGACCGGGCCGAAGCTCAGGAGACATTTTGTAATACAGACCATGCATATCCAGCAGCATCAGATCGGGGCCGATCGGCCGAATCCGAGGCCATTCGGTGCACCAAGCATGATCGTAGGATTGGCTTGCTTTAGGCAGGCGATAGGTATGCCACTGGCCCTGATGCAAAATGCATAAAAGTACGCTCCTTCGGTCCCACCCATTGGCCCAGAGGGTGGAGTTGTCCTTGGGCGTCGGCTGGAAGCTGGCCGCTGTGGTTACATCGCAGAAGGCGGTGCGCCGGAGGATAGTCCAGCGTTGGCCGTCCCATTCGGCCAATCGGCCCAGGCCGTAACCGTCCCGCTGATCCTCCTGAAAATAACTATTATTGGCCACTACCACCCGCCCTTGAGCGGTATAGGCCCCCTTGAAATGCACCCGGGCCGGTATGCCCAGCTCCTTACTCAGCTCAAACAGTTTCCGGACCTGGAGGGAGGCTAGATCCACTTCGTAAAAGGCGCCTTCCATGGCCAGGTAATAGACTTTGCCCTCCGGATCGCTCAAGTGCCGCATGGTCCCAGTCAACCGTTCCTGCACCAATTGCTTAATCACCCGGACTTGCCCTTTAGCGTCGATCAGATAGGGGCCGATCAACAGTTGCTGGGTTTCCTGATGGATCATCCGGTTGGCATGGGTGCCGACTATGCTGGCCGGATGCCGACGAATGGCTAACGGCACTGGCCAAGGGCCCGCCCCGTGGCTGGCCCGAACCTGCCAGGCAACCTTCGGAGCAACCGGAAGTACAAATCCCGAGATCGTTGCCCCTTCTGTTGGGGGGTAGCCTGCCAAGATTTCGTATAGCCCCACCCCTTCCCCCTGGATATGGGCCACATAGCTCACATACCAAAGCCGATCCGCCCACGTTGCCACTGCCCCAATCCCGGCTTCGCTATAAGAGGTGGACATGGAAGCTAAATGGGGATAAACCCCTTGGACGCAGAGGCTGCTACACTTCCAGGCTGCCCCCTGTGTGACGGAACCGGGCCACATCTCTGCCGAAAAACCCTCTTCGGAAGCTAAAACTCCCTCCCAAACTCTCAAGCTCAGGCCCAATACAAGCAACCTATAACTCAAAACCAGCCAACTTTTCTGATTAGCTCTGTTGAAAGGTTGTCTCCAGCCTGGAGAGGTGTGGCCCATGCTGGTGGGCTTTGGCCTGGTTTTGGGGGGGGTTGGACTACTACCATAAACAGATTCCACACACCCAAATAGTTTCCTCATTGGCTTCCTCCCAAGATGGGTTTCGGATTCTTGGATGCTTTCTAGAGGCTTCTTGCCCTAAAAGGGTCCCCTGAAATGACACTTTGACGTTGCCCGACGTGTTTTCCGGCAGAGGGGTGCATCCGGTAAAACTCGGTAAAATAGGGAGTTCAGGTAGGGGGGAGTTCCTAGGTAAAGCTCTGGTTCCAAGTTGAAACCTGCCTTTGGGGATAGCCTCCCAACAGGGGAAGGCTTCCTAGAAGTGTAAAACTTCAGCCCAATGTACTAACCCTATTTTTCCCCTTTCCCCCCGTGTCAAGAGCAGAAGAAGCGAGAGGGGAAATGGGGCCGAGGCAAGGATAAAGTCGCTTCCTGCCGGATGCAGCTCGGTGCCATCTCCCTGACATTGCCGAAGGCAATGCCGTCTTCTCCCTTGGCGGGAGAGGCGGTTTTTTACTCCACTGAAAGCATGACTTTTGTCATTTTCCCTAACTACTTTTATTTCCAGCACTTACGACGAAATTTCCTTTTGTCCACACAATTTCCTAACTCGCAATAGTTTAAGAGGTTAGCGATTTCCCCTTTCGAAACGAGGCCAAAAACGGAAAGTCGAAAAAAGGGATAGGGAATTTCCCTTCGGTGAGCGTACAGAGGCAGGAACCAGGCGGTCAAACCGTCTGTTCTGAATAGTGTCTCATAGTATCTCAGGGTTTTCTCATATTGGCAAGGTGCCGACAAACCGATAGGAAAACAAAGAGTGGCAAGGGAATAACATTCGGACAAAGTTCGGATTGCTAGATACCTACCAGTACCCTACTAGTACCGTCCACGCAGCTGCTGGCGAGGCGGCAAGGAAAAAAAACAAAATTGGGATTGCCAGGGAGAATGCTGGTGCATAGGATACCGATACCGGCGGGCAGACAACCACTGTGGGGTGGGGTTCGTCTGTTTCTAAAATTTGGGTCTATCTTGGCAGGGGGCCTGTGGGAGGAGAGAAATCGGACAGTTGACAGCTGGGACGAGGGTGGGCCTTTGGTACGATTTGGAGAGCGGTTTAAAGTTCTATGGGAGATGGCTGTCAAGGTGGCCGATGCCGTATCGGCTCAGGGGGTCCTTTTGCTGGTGGAAGGCACTTGTGATTGGAGTAAGCTGGCTAAGCTGGTCGATCCGCAAAAAGTCCTTTTGGCCGTCGATTCCAGCTCCGTATTAGCTGAGGCACAGCAGGCGGGATTTCGGGGGGTGGCTGTGGAGCTGCTGTCGGCTCCGCTATATGATCGGCTCACCCAGGCCCTGTTGGAAGCCGTGGCCGACGAGCTGCTCGCCCCAGGAGCTACGGTGGTAGCCCTTTACAGCGGCTTCCACCCCGAACAGACCATCGACACCATCAGCATCATCCAACTGGAAGAGCACCTGGAGAAACTCTCCAGCAGGGAACTCCGCCAACTGGAAACCCAGGTTCCGCTGGAAACCCTAAAACTGGTGGTGGATCTAGCAGTGGAAATCGGCCGAGAAGGCCGAGAAGGCCAACCCATCGGCACCATGTTCATTGTGGGCGATACCCGAAAAGTACTGGCGGCCAGTCGACCGGTCGGCTTTGACCCCGTCCGAGGCTATAGCCGGGCTGAACGCAATCTCTTCGATCCCCGTGTCCGAGAAGGCATTAAAGAAATCGCTCAATTGGATGGAGCAATTATTGTATCTTCGGAAGGAATCGTGGAGGCAGCCTGCCGATATGTCGATAGCTCCGCTGCCGATGTTACCTTGTCAAAGGGCTTGGGCGCCCGGCATTGGGCTGCTGCCGCTATCAGCCGAGCCACCAAAGCCATTGCCATTACCGTCAGCAAATCCAACGGCACCGTCCGCATCTTCCAAAACGGCGAAGTAGTGCTCCGGATCGAGCCCCAATTCCGCCGCCCCATGGTCTGGCGAGAGTTTGAATACGAACCACCCCTACCCGAACCCCGTTCCAAACCCAAACTTCCTGAAAAATCCCAAGAATCCAAAACCAAAAGCGCTGATAAACCTTTAGAGGCCAAATCTAAATCCACCGAAAAAACCCAAGAAAAAACAGACAGAAGTGAAAAACCGCCTGAAACTCTCCGGCCTGGCGACTAGAAACCCTTCGGCCTCTGAACTAAGCTCAACATTTGCTTTTTCCACCAAAAAAGCCTCCCTTAGCTCAACGCCTACTATTTTCCCTGACTTGTTTTGCATCTGGGAGTTACGACTAAACATCCTTTTGTTCACCCCGATTTCCTAACTCCAACGAGTTCCAAACAGTTAGAACTTTCGCCTTTCGGCAAGGGGGCCAAAAATGCCAAAACCTAAGCAGAAATGGGCGATACGAAAAAAGCACTCAGCTCTTATATGGCATAAATGCTCATATGTGGATCGAATATCAAGACAAAAATCGTTCACCCTGTAAAGGTTACCCCGCCCGATGTGCACGATAGCCAGATAACGGAAGCAACATATACATAGTTTGATGGATATATTTTTATACCACTTTGAGTTCCATCATCTTTAACCCATTTTATAGACTGCTTGCCTAGCCAGTACCCTATAGATAGCGGTTGTTCGGGTAAGAAAACCAAACGGATCTCGGACCGATACTTCATATAGTTCCCTATATGTTCCTGGGAACCTCTCCATAATTCAAGGAGGATATGTTTATACGATTTTGGCTTCTCCTCCTTTTACCCCAACATATAGAGTGGGTGCGACTGATTTTTTGTGCTCCGTTTAGAGGATTTGACGAAGATAGGTTGTTCTCTGCACCATCGAATCACTCCTTCCCCTGGTAGCTCCCC
>JANXAQ010000186.1 GCA_025062105.1 Thermoguttaceae bacterium | reverse complement strand
GTGGAAGTCTTTACCGGCATCTGGAAGGGTTCGGCCGACTGGCTTCTAGAGGAAGAATAGTTTCTGCCACACTTTATTCTGTATTCTGTACTTTCTGAAAAATTACTCTTTAGGGGAGGCTATTGAGCTAGCTCAACTGGGTCGCCCATTCCTGACGGGAATTCCCCACTTCTAAGCGAGTACGGCTAATTTTTGTGCTCAGTTTAGGGGATTTGGGGAACATAGATAATCCCCCGGCCCATCGAAGCGGTCCTCCCACTGGCATTTCCAGAAGCAAAAAGCTCCGAATTCCAGATTCCAGGGGGTATGAGGCTCTGGAAGGAGTGTAGGTCTCTATATCTGGAAGTAAAATTAGATAGGTTCTGTGCAAAGTTGGCTTTCTGGGGGTAAGGCTTGTTCGCCTACTTGCCTAATTAACCCACAGAATTTCAGCAGCACCCGGTTGCTAGCACTGGGAGCCCCCTGCATATAAGCTATTTAGATAGAGGCAACTGAGGCTTACGGAATCAAAAGTCCATAAAGTTCACTATATGTTTAGGATTATGCAGAGGTCCCGTTCCTCAAAAATATCTCCTTGCATAATGCGGAGGTTTCCAGGCATTCGTTCATTGGGACGAGATCTCAACCTTCTGGGGAGCCGGGGGCTTCGGGGGAATCTACTTCCAGGGGCCAAAACAGGCCGCTGAGGGTGCCGCCGTCAATATAAAGCACTTGTCCAGTAATATAGGAGGCGGCAGGGCTAGCCAAAAAGATGCACGCTCCGACCATATCCTCCGGCAGACCGATTCGGCCCAATGGAGTATTGGCCTGGCGCCAAGCCTCCATGGCAGGGTTTTCCCACAAACGGCGTCCCAGGTCGGTCAGGGTAAAGCCCGGCCCAATGGCATTCACCCGAATACCGTATGGTCCCCATTCCATGGCCAGACATTTGGTCATTTCCCGCAATGCCGCCTTGCTCATCGCATAGACCGAAACATACCGGAGCGGTGTGTGGCTATTGATAGAATCGATGTTGATAATGCACCCTTGTCGGGCCTGTTTCATGTGTCGGCCAACCGCTGTGGTCAAAAAGAAAGCACCTCGAATATTGATATTAGTGATGTAGTCGTAGGTGGCTTCATCGTAGTCTTCGGCTCGGCGGCGTACGTTCACGCCGGCACAGTTGACCAGGGTGTCGATTCGGCCAAACCGATCGATCAGCTCTTCGACCATCCGAGCCGTAGCAATGGGCTGGGCCACATTGCACACATACGGATACACCGTTTGGCCCTGGCCACTTATTTCGGCGGCAGTCTTTTGTAGGCTGGTTGGGTCTCGACCGGTAATGATCACCTGGGCGCCTCGCTGGGCAAAACCGGCGGCAATAGCCCGACCAATCCCTCGGCTTGCCCCCGAGACCAACACCACCTGTCCCTCCACGCTAAACAATGGATCCATCGGCACAGCATCACTCCTTTTAAAACCAAAGGATTGTTAAACACCATCCCAGTTCTAAACTCGCCTTTTGCCATTTTGGGCCTCCCCTCTGGAAGAGGGGTGTCTAACTCCTTGAAACTATTGGCCTTAGGAAATCGAGTTGAACAAAAGGTGGCTTCGTCCTAACTCCTGGAAACAAAAGAAGTTAGGCAAATTGGCAACAGTCGAGTTAAAGGATGGCTTTCCCAAAACATGCTGCCTGGACAAACGAATTTTCCACCCGCCTATCGTACCGAAAGAACCTGCCAGACAGTACTACCCCCTAGCTCCCCCCGCTTGGGGGAAAATGAAAAATTAGGAACAAAAAGTTCCTAATTTTTTTGAGATAGGCCTGGTTGTTTCGTCCTATAGATAGAAAACCACTTCGAAGGAACTTCTCCGGCCCAACCAACCTTTTAAGCTACAACCTGGCCGATGAAACGTTCAACTATTCCTCACCCTATAGAGGGGATATCCTACCATTTCTTAATGAGATATATATTGCAGATGGGAGAGTACAAAAACAAAAAACTGATCAACCTATTCTTCCTACATTGTCTATCTTTCGCAAAAAACTATTTCTTGATTCCTTTGGAAAAAGAAATATTTTTGCATCGTTGCTTCCTTCGATTCTTTGACAGTAATCCCCCGGCAGGTCTAGTGCACAGATCCGGAGGATCAGTCGTACAGGTATAGCCACCTCATCCAGAAAGAAAGGCTCTCCCGATGTACGAGTTTGAATTCTTCCTGATGATGCTGATAGGGTTCTTAATGCTGCTATTCTTGATAGCAATGCCGATCCTCCTGATCGCTCTTCTGATACAAATGAGCAAACTCCAGCATCTTCTTCGGGAGTGGGAAAAGGCTTGGCTGCCGTCCGGCGGCTCGGAGTCCATCCATTACCATCTGATGCAGCTTCGGGCGTCGATAGGCAAATTGGAGGATCGGCTGAGTGCGCTAGCGGCCAGTTGGTCGTCCAAACCGCCGGGGGCAGCTCCGGCGACTGCTCAGAAATCGTCAGCCAACAGTGTTCCAACGCCGCCAGACCAACTGGCACTAGCTCCTATGGCCTCTGCTGTGCAGGCATCCGTCGGACGGCCTTCTGCCGCTGAAGAAGGCCTACTCGTAAAGGCTCCGATGGAGAAGTCAGTCGGCCAAAGGGCTGAACAGGCAAAGCTCGAACAGCCCATTCTGGCGGAATCGCTGGATGTAAATGTCCCCGCCGAGCCGCTATCCGTCCCATCGCAGCGGGAGGCCGGAGGAGCTGTCAGCCCACCTACCCCTTCGGTGACGCCAACGCCTGCGGAGCAACCTGCTACTAGTGGGCTGGCAGTGGGTCCGCCGTCGTTTTCCGGCCAGATGCCACCAAATGCTCAGCAGCCAGCGCCGGCGGCCAAGGCCCCGGTTCCGGTGGCCCGTCGAGCCGTCCGCAAACCTCCTCCTCCCACGGTTGTCCACCCTTCCTACCAGGCGCAAGAGCCGAGTCGATTTGAAAAGGCCGCCGCCGAAATCCTGCGAAAAATCTGGAATTGGATCATCATTGGCGAAGAGTATCGGCCTCAAGGGGTGTCGATGGAGTATGCCGTGGCCAGCACTTGGCTAGTTCGGCTAGGGGTAGTGCTGGTGGTGTTGGGAATGGCCTTTTTCCTCAAATGGTCGATCGACCGGAAACTGATTAGCGAAGAAGCCCGGGTAGCTATGTCGCTGATAACCGGAGCGGCGATGGTGGCGGTAGGTAGTTGGCAGGTGGGCAGGAAGTACCATTTGCTCGGCGTCGGGCTGATGGGCGGCGGCATTGCCGTGCTCTACTACAGCGTGTTTGCCGCCTTCCAACTGTACCATCTGATCGACCTGCAACTGGCCTTCGGCCTGATGACGCTCATCACGGTAGCCGCCGGGGCGATGGCCGTCCGGTATAACTCCCTGCTATTGGCCATCTTGGGCATTATTGGCGGCTACGGCACGCCGATTATTTTCAACGCCTTGGACATTGATCCGGTGCTCTATGGGTATCTGCTGTTTTTGGCTGTAGGCGTACTGGGCATTAGCTACTACAAAAATTGGCACTTGCTCAAATACCTCAGTTTCATTGGTACCTACGGCGTCTTCTTCCTTACCATGCTGGATTACCACAAAGAGCACTTCTGGGAGGTGATGCCGTTTTTGGTGGTGTATTTTGCCATCTATTCCACGATGATCTTTTGGTACAATGTGGCCCAGGGCGTCAAATCTACTCTGCTGGAGCTATTAGCTCTGCTAGTCAATGCCGGTATATTTTTTGGCACGAGTTACATGATAGTTGAGCAGTTGTATGGCAAACAGTGGGTGGCAGCGATTACGCTGAGCTTGACGGCCTATTATATCGCCCATATCTATTACCTGTTGCTCCAGCGGGTTCAAGACCGAGAGCTACTAATTACGTTCACCGGCTTGGCCGCCTTCTTCCTAACGGTTACCATACCGCTAGCGGTCTCTCCGCAGTGGATTACCGTCAGTTGGGCGGTGCAAGCGTTGGTCATGCTCTGGCTTGCTGGGAAGCTGAACAGCGAATTCTTACGCCATGTAGCGTATGTGGTTTATGCGATCGCTTTGTATCGGCTCTTCTATATCGACTTGTACAGGGAATATTTTGTGAATCTTCCCCGGGATGTGCCGCTAGTAGAGTATCTGAAAGGGCTAGTGCAACGGCTGATTGGGTTCGGTGTGCCGATCGGTTGTGTGGGGGCTGCCTATTGGCTCACCAAAGAGCCGCTCCGACCGCTCCGGCTTGCCGTCGATCGAACCAACGACATCCAAGCCCTGCTCCAACGGCATGCGGCCATGATGATCTTATTCCTATTGACAGCAGCGATGGTTTTCGGCTTCTTGCATCTGGAGTTTAATCGGAGCTTCGGCTACTTCTACGAGCCGATCCGGCTTCCAATGCTGACGCTCTTGTGGGTTGGGCTCGGTTGCCTGCTGTTGCATCAGTATCTGAAAACCCAGTGGGAGTGGCTATTGTATCTAGGCGCTTTTGTCGTGGCTGCCGTATTGAGCAAAGTGCTGTTTTGGGACCTGCCTTATTGGGGTTTATATCGGAGCGAGGTTCCCTGGTGTTATAAAGAGCCCTATTCGTTTGAGCTTGCTATGATGCGGCTTTTGGATTTAGTAGCGGTGGTGGGCTTTTTGACCTGGACTTTTATTGCGATGCGCAAAGTGCCCGAAAATATCCGCCAGGCCCGAACACTTTTTGCCGTCCTCGCTCTCGGAATGCTCTTCTTGTTTTTGACGGTAGAATTGAACAGCTTCCTGTATGCATATCGCCCAGAATTCCGTGCCGGCGGTATATCGATCCTCTGGACCCTATTTGCCCTCAACTTTGTGCTCGTGGGGATCTGGAAAGATTGTCGGGAGCTTCGGCTGGCCGGGCTGGTCCTTTTTGCTATCGTGGCCGGCAAAGTCTTCCTGGTGGATCTGGCGCATCTAGAGCAAATCTATCGGATCATCGCTTTCCTGGTCCTGGGCGTATTGGTTTTGGCCGGAGCCTGGCTCTATCTGAAGTACCGCCATGTGTTTATTACCAACAAATCCGGCTCTATACCAGAAGGAAAAAGACCATGATTGACTTTCCATCGTTGCCCTCTTGGTACGATGAACAACGTGGCCCTTCCTCTCCGTGGACACTGACATCTACATATCGCCAAGACCTCAGCGCGGAAGGCGGGAGCAACCAACAAGCCGCCCAGTCTTTCGCCTCTCCCCGCCGCGGGAGAGGCCGGCTTGGCCGAAGGCCAGGCCGGGTGAGGGGGAGTTTCTCCCTCTCCCCACTGCGGGAGAGGCCGACCAGCCGTCAGGCTGGCCGGGTGAGGGGGTACAAAATACTACTAGCCTCCTGGGCCGCTTTGGCGGCCATGCTGCTAGATTGGGCGGGAGTAGGTCCTGCTTGGGCCGCTGAGCCGGGCCAATTCCGCTTCTGGAAACAGATCTTGCCCAGCCCTCTGCCCGAAGAAAATATCTTCGCCGTCCCATTGGATAACGATGTCTATGCAGAAGTTCAGGATGGCTTTCCCGACATCCGTCTCTTCGATAGCCGCCAACGGGAAACCCCCTACCTATTGGAAAAGGCCTTCACCACGGTTACCGAATACGACCGCACATGGACCTCTGCCCGGGTGGAAACGGCCCGAGAACTGGAAAACAATCGGTTGGAAATTGTCTTATCGCTTCCGCCCAGCATTAACTCGGCCGACGGCATCCAGATTCAAACCCCGCTTCGGGATTTTGAACGTCAGGTGCAGGTCTTCGGCAGCGACAACGGCCAGCAGTGGACCCTGCTAGTCAAAGATGGCCTTCTGTACGACTATTCCCGCTATATTGATGTACGAGGTCTCGAACTGCGTTTACCCCCCAACAAACATCGATTCTTCAAACTCCTAATCGAGGAAATCACTGATACCAAAGACTCCCCTTGGACCGAAATCACTCGGAAAATCCGCCAGGAGAAAGAATGGGAAAAAATCGAACGATTTCAATTAGTACGTCGGCCGCTTCGGATCGATCTAGTCCAGGTATGGTCTTGGGTTCCTCGCACGGAAAAACGCCTTTTGAAGACTCACTATCATAGTCTGCCGTTTCAGGTTCAGGAGGATTCCAAGAATAAATGTACGATTATCCAAGTACAAACTCGTCGGCAACCTTTGGAACGCTTCGTGCTGAAGACGGCAAGTCGAAACTTCTATCGGGAGATTTCTGTGCAAATTCCGGTTCCCTGGCCGTCCAGGCCGGTGCGTCGGCCGGATCCGCTGTCTGCCGCCTTGGAACCAGCCCCTCCGCCCGCCGAACCTAGCATCGAGTGGCGTACCATTGCTACCGGCCGGATTCATCTCCTCCGTTTCCGACACTTCCATGAAGAAAACCTACAGATCGACTTTTCTGAACAGCGTAGCCCGCAGTATCGGCTCCTGATCCACAACCAAGACAGTCCCCCGATCGAAATTACCGGCGTGGACGCAGCAGGGCCGGTCTATCAGGTGGTCTTTTTAGGTCAACCTCAGGAGAGCTACCAACTTTACTATGGAGCGAATTCGGTCGGCCACCCTCAGTACGACATCGCCCATGTGTTGACAAGCCTTCGGTCCGGCGCCGAACCAGTCCAAGCCAAGCTGCAGGCCCAGGCAAACACCCAAACTCCGCAGATGCCTCCGGCCCAGCCACGCCCGCTCAGCCTGCTTGCGATACTAAACCATCCGCTGTTTTTTCTGACGGCCATCGTCGTCGTAGTCATCATTTTAGCTTGGGGGCTTATCTTTGCTAGCCGTCGCATCCAGCAACTGCCCCAGGACAAGCCGCCCTCGGAATCCTGAATCCTTCTGGCCAAAAAAACTGCACGGGACCCAATCGGTTAGACATGCTTGTTCACCATTTGACAACCGGCAATACAGAACCCAGTCTATCTAGACTGGCTCACTGGCTGACAGCCGGAACAGCCCTTCTCCCGGAGTCAAGCTCCCTGCTGGAGTCTATCTAAACTGGCTTCCTTCGGAGGCTGACAGCCGGTGCTATGGGCTGACAGACGGGGTTACAGACAGGTTCAGTCGGCCACGCTCCGGAGCATTTCCAGGGCCTGCTCCACCATTCGTTCGCCGGTCCCGGGTGCCACGTAGCTGTGCAAGCCGGTCCAAACCTGATAACCACCCAGCCGATATCCCTCCTGATCCGGTATATACCCAATCCAGTCGTTGGCTAGCTCTACGATCACCGTCTCCTTAAATGGGGATCGGCGTTTGATCTCCAGGCCTAAAGCGGTGAACACTTCGCCGGGCAGTCCCACCACAGCCACCGGCCCTATGCGAATCACCTGTAGGCAACTAGTCTTTTCTTTTCCTTGCAAGGGGGCCAATTCTTTACGCATCTGCCGAAATACAGCGGCAAAGGCCTCGGCAGTCTCCCCTCCTACCCGCTTCCGGCAATACTCGGTAACCGCCTTTTCTTCGGCCGCCTCATCAAAGTGCCGGTATCGGAAAGTAAAAGGTCTTTTAACCGAGACCAGTTTATCCACCAGCATCGGTTTGGCCAACTTCATGCACTCTTCTACTACTTGCCGGATCCGTTTGTAGGCCTCGGCCGGCGGCATATCCATCCGATGGGTCGAACCGCTGGCTCCTTGTAAAAAAGCCACCATACCTCCGTATTGCTCCTCCAAGCTCTGGGCAGCCAGACCAAAGAAAGTCGGGGATCGCACCCCTCCTTTCAAAGCCCCGATAGAGTGCGCCGAGTGGGCAAAAAGCATTGCCTGAAGTTTCTCCTCCGGGCTTCGGAAGACCAGCACCGGCACATCCGGATCCACCGGCCCAGTCGGCCGAACCACATCCTTACGCGGTCCTATCCAATAGATGGTGCCATCTTGCAGGAGCAGTCGGCTATTTTGGCCAATGGCGTCTTCGTGCCCTTTGGCGTAGAAAAATCGGCTTGGAGCCAATCGGGCCTGTGCGCCGGCTACCGCTTCGGAAATTGCCTTCTGCACCTCCCGGCAAAACCGTTCGTCCGGCCCATAGCCATGCACCCGGCACGTGCTGGGCGCATGATGCGTGTGGGTAGCATGGATCATCACATGACTGGCCGGGATTTTGCACCGCCGCTCGATCTCCTCAAAGACCGGTGCAAGCAAGTCTTGTGCCATGATTAGCACATCGCAGGCCACAATAGCCACCGGCGGCCCTTCGCCTTTTTGCAGCACAACGGCCAAGGCCCGCAATTTTCCCTCTTGCCCCTTGGCATACCAGGCGTGGATGCTCCCGGCAATCGGCATATCGTCCTCGGCCTTTAGGTCCACAGCGACTGCTCCTACGCGGAGTTCCGGCTCCGCACCGCCCAAAGGTGTCGCTTCTCCGGCCGGTTCGCCTGCCAAGGCCTTCTGCCAGCACCCATGCCAGTCTACCCCCAATGTCGCTAAACCCATCCAACACCACACTGCCCACCGCTGGGGCACCTTCAGCATGATGCGGTCCTTTCGTAGAAACGACAGACGATTCACCAGATCCCTTGCCGTCATTGTACAACGGCCAAAGGCTTTTTTCTACTTGCACCGGTTTCTGGGGTGCGGCTGATTTTTTGTGGTTAGTTTAGGGGGCTTGGGGCAGATAGGTCCTCCATAGCAGCTCGAAGCGGTCGTCCTGCAAGGCGGCTCGCAGGGCCAGGATCGCCTCGGCGCTGGAGCGACGCCAATTCCTCATCCCTGATAACTTACACCGATTGGCGACCAGGTATTTACAGGCCCCTTCCACCTGTCCGCTGCCTACCGGAAGCCCCATCCGCCGATACCTCGGATAGTCGATCCGCTCGGCATTGT
>JANXAQ010000178.1 GCA_025062105.1 Thermoguttaceae bacterium | reverse complement strand
ACAATGCCGAGCGGATCGACTATCCGAGGTATCGGCGGATGGGGCTTCCGGTAGGCAGCGGACAGGTGGAAGGGGCCTGTAAATACCTGGTCGCCAATCGGTGTAAGTTATCAGGGATGAGGAATTGGCGTCGCTCCAGCGTCGAGGCGATCCTGGCCCTGCGAGCCGCCTTGCAGGACGACCGCTTCGAGCTGCTATGGAGGACCTATCTGCCCCAAGCCCCCTAAACTAACCACAAAAAATCAGCCGCGCCCAAAACAGCTGGCGAATTTTCACAATTGCAAACGCACTTGTTAAAATGGGATCTGTAAGCTGGGGGTTTGGACGAGGGAGTGGGTTTTGCTGGAAGTTTTGGTGGGTGTAGGTCTCCGGCCCCAACGGTTTCCTCGGTGCCTACGCAAAGCAGAAAGTCGCCCCTGCGACTTACCTCCCCCGGCTTGCTCACCTACTAAATGCCCAGGTATCATGGCCGTCGGCTCCTCTTCGTTTCCATAGGAACTTTTTGTGCCGGATCAGGCTATCCATCCCGCGCAAGACAGATAAAATAGCAAGCTTAGGTAAAATAGTCACTTTCCTCCGATATCTTCTTTCCCCCTTTGCCGGAATCTCTCTTGGCCAAAAATACCTTCCGAAGGTATAACGGCTCGGGCATGGTTAGTGGGCAAGATCCTCTGAGGAGACCATCTGGAGATTCAGTCTAATCGACTGCGTTCGGCAGTCTCGGTTGTCCACAAAGGACCAGCGGTGTCTAAAGGTCGGCTGGTAGGATTTTCGGCTCCTGCCGAACCGGAAAGCTTTAACTTTCGGGAGCTATTGGACTTAGGGAATTGTATGTACAAAAGGGGCGTTCGCTATAACTCCTGGCATCAAACTAAGAGAAGAAAAATGGAAAATGTTGAGCTAAAGAGGTTGTCCGGCATGGGGATTTTGAGGTTTTCTGATGGATCTGGGGCTGAGCGGCCGTCCACCACGCTCTTATAAATAAAAGGAGTTTTGGGGATTTTAGGGAAATTAGGAAGAGAAACTGCTTTTCTGGTGGAAATCCCATTTCAGGATAGCCTCTCCGATCTGGACGTTTGCCATTTTGGGCCTCCTGGCGAAAGGGGAACCGTCTAACTCCTTGGAATCATTGGAGTTAGGAAATTGACTCAACAAAGGAGGTTCCGTCGTAATTTCTATAGACAAATCAACTCAGGGAAAACGGCAACAATCGAGCTAACAGGCCGGCAGGAACCTCTGCAAAATCCCTATGGACGTTATCCTATGGACGTTCTGAACTTTCGATTCGATAACCATTTGGTCGCCTCATCCTACTGCGACTATATTGGGGAGGTTAGCAGTGCGAGCAACCTGATATAGTGGGTAAGAGAGGATGGTGAGGAAAGGGTGTAAACCCCATATCTTTAGGAATGATACAGAGGTTTTTGTATATATTTTTTGCAGGCATGTGTATGGTAAGGCAAACGGTGTTTCATGTTCGTTGGGTGCTTGTAGGCCTTTGGGGTCTTTTGGGGCTAGCTGGCTGTGAGGCTTTGGACCTAACGGATCCAGGCCGGTTTTGGCCGTTCCAAAAGGAGTCCTTTACCGATCAGGTGCCGGGCGTTTCCACGCCCAAAGAGCGGCGGGAGGCGTTAAAGCGGCTTTGCGAGCGGGCGAACCGGGCTGGTCCAGAAGAACACCAACGCATCGCCGACGGCCTAGCCCAAGCCTACCGGCAGGAGGAAGATCCCGCCCTGCGAGCGGAGATTGTACGCACTTTGGGCCGCTTTCCAACACCCACCACCCTGCAGATGCTCCGTCAGGCAGTTACGGATCCGGATGCCGAAGTGCGGATTGCTGCCTGTGAAGCATTGTCCAGCTTGGGCGGACCGGAAGCAGTGGAACTGTTGGCCGGTTTGGTCCAAGGCGAGACGGATCAGGATGTTCGACTGGCCGCCGTACGGGCTTTGGGAAAAACTGGAGATGAGCGAGCCAAAGAGGCCCTCCGGTATGCTCTTACTCATGGGGATCCCGCCTTACAACGGCGTGCAATGCTAGCGTTAAAAGAACTTACCGGCCAGGATTTTGGCGGCGATGCTAAAAAATGGCGGGAATATCTTGAAGGCGGTCAACCTCAACCCCAGCGTCGCCTCTGGATCGCCGATCGCCTCCAGCAGCTCTGGGAAGCCTTGTGATCTGGGGAACGCATTCCGCCAACCTTCGTGCAAGCAACCGCCGCAGGGACCTCCCCAAAACATCGGATTTAGTAGAGCAGTAAAAACCCTGGGCTCCCTCGTGTTCGGGAATTACTCTCTCTTTGGCCGAGCCTTCGTTAGTCATTATGGGGATTATTATCCAACCGCCATTCCAGTAGCAGGAGAAGATTTTAATAAGGATGGGCGGATGGGCGGAGGAAGTTTATTTCGGGGGGTGTTCTTCTAATCGCAGGGCGGCGGAGTTGATGCAGTAGCGCAGTCCGGTCGGCGGCGGCCCATCCGCAAATACATGGCCTAGATGGGCCCCACACCGACGGCAGAGTACTTCGGTCCGGATCATCCCGTGGGAATGGTCCGGCTGGGTTTCTATAGCTTCCGGCCGAACGGGTTCCCAGAAGCTCGGCCAACCAGTTTTCGAGTCGAATTTGGCTTTGGAAGAAAATAGTTCCGCTCCGCAGCACACACAGCGATACACGCCCGGCTTAGTACAGTTCCAATACAGGCCTGTAAACGCCCGTTCCGTTCCCTTCTGCCGGGTTACATAATACTGAAGCGGCGTGAGCTGTTTTTTCCATTCTTCCTCGGACTTTTGGACTTCCCGGTGCGGAGGCTTTTGCTCTCTGGAAGCAGACAGCCTGCTGGAACCGCCACCGGTAGTTGCTGGCAGTTGGGCTGCCGGTGCATGTGGGCAACACGGCCCGGCTTGGGCCGGAACATCCGAAACCGGACACGCTTGGGGGACCTTTTCCGAAGCATTCGGCAAACCTGTCATCAGAGTCTTCTCCTTTTCTGAAACGGTCGATGCACCACTGGACGTATTGCCAACAGGCCCACCGCAACTGCCGGTGCCTTCCGCTGCCCCGGTCCCACCGCAACCGCCGGCCGCGTCGCCCAGCAACCCAAAACAACCGGTGTTTCCTAAAGCATCGATAGCCTTCAGGCCCCCGCAGCCACCCAGCGGACACGGCTCCCTCGACGCAAAATCGCTCCAATAATACAACGCCCCGCCAGCCCCTAAACCTACTAGGATCAGGCCAACAGCTTCTCGAATCGGCATGGCTGAAACCTCCTGAAGAAGGTTGCTGGGTGAATCTTAAACCATCCCTAAGGGGGGGTGAAAATAGAGTCTTTTTTGGGAATAGGAACGTGTTGTTTTCTTGCATTTGCTATCTGTCTAATTATACTAAAAGGAGCAAGAGAAAAGGCTGTTCGGAGATGAAGAAGGTAAGAGATCCAAAGTTCATCATATGAGTTTCTCTCTTTGGGGGCGTCGTTTCCAGAAGTGTTGACAGTCGGCTTTTTTTAGAAGGAGATCTCCTATGTCGGGTCCATACAAATGGGTAGGTTTATTGGCAGGGTGGATGTTGGCCTTGGCGCCGGGATCGCTCTGGGCCATCACCATTACCAGTCCGGTGATGCCCGGGGATGTGTTCGGCGTGAATAATGTAGGGAACACACTATTTCAATTTCGAGCCACCGGCACTACCAGCACAGTAAGCGGGATGACTAACCTGGGCGGGGTAACCACCGACGGATTGGGTAACCTCTGGTTTGCCCACGGCGACGGCAGCGCCAGCGCACCGTTTCTGATCGAAATGATCCCCTTTGCCGGCACGACCAGCACCGTCAAACTGAGCGGCGCTACCTTGAACGCCCCGACCGGCGCCAGCGGAATGCGGGACCTCCTGTTCGATTCTTCAGGAGCTTTATATATCTCGTTCTATCGGGCATCCGACGCAACCTTGCACCTTAATAAATACCTTCCGGATGGCGCCGGCGGATTTTTGCCCGGTACATACGTGGGCAGTTTCGGCAGCGGATTTGGCGATTATGGCGGAGGCCGGTTAGCTCTTTCCAACAACCAGCTTTTTGCCACTACCGGCGTTTGGTCCCAACGGCTTTACTCCATGCGGCTGTTCGATGGCACAAGCTCCAACGTAGCGCCGG
>JANXAQ010000135.1 GCA_025062105.1 Thermoguttaceae bacterium | reverse complement strand
ATGGGCAATGGATCAGACGGATGCCGAGGACATCCTGCAGGAGGCCTTTGTGCGCTATTGGCCCCATCGGGCACAAGTAGCCGATCCGCTCACCTATTTATATTCTTGTGTGCGGAATGTGGCCCAGGATTGGCGTCGGCGGCAGGCGAGCCGATGGGATTCAGATGCCCGCTCTGATCCCGTCGGAACCGTCCAACAACGGGCTGGTTCCCCAACTGCTCCCAGCCGGAACAAGCCCCTAAGGACTGCCAGGCCAACCAATTACCTGCCCGCTTCATCCGCAGAGGCAGAACCAGCCTGGTTTGAACCGGTCGATGCCTCCCTGATCCACCAGGAATTGGCCCAGCAGGTCCAAGAGGCCCTGTTGACCTTACCCCAAGAGCAGCGAGAGGTGGTGGTCCTGAAGGTCTGGGGTGGCCTGAGTTTCTCAGCCATTGCCCAGGTGATGGGCGTTTCGCCCAATACCGCAGCCAGCCGATATCGTTATGCCTTAAAAGCCCTTCAATCCCGATTGGCTAAAATACTCCTGCCAGAACCTTAGAACCCTGGTTGAAAACTTACTGAGAGGCTGTATTAAAAAGCATTTCCATGATGAAAGGAGGGGTCCTTCCTCAATTGCCCAGAATCTCCAAACTGGCTGTTTTTAACGAGTCTGAAGGGTAGAAGCCGGTCGGCCAATACCCATTGGAAACCGCCCAAATCCCAATTTCAAGACAGCCTTTTAGTTCGAGTTTTGCCAATTTCCGGGGTACCGGCTCCGTTGGATGTTCTAAGCCTTTGAAAATTTTGGACAAAATTTACTGAACAAACGGCCCTAGAAATCTAACTCCTTGAAATAAAAGAAGTTACAAAAAATGGGAAAAGTCGAGCTTAGAACCTGAGCAGATGATCTCTTTCTATTAGCAACTTTCCAAGGGTGCCACGATGAACGATCCGAATCTGCTTCCGAATGCATTTGGTGCAGACCATGAATCGGGCGAACTGGAGGCGTCGTTGGAGAGGCTGGAGGGGGTGCTTCGGCGATTGCGCCCCCGGCGGCCTACGCCAGAGCTCCAGCGGCGGATTGCCCAGGCCATTCAGGCCGCTGAGAGCAGCGCAGCCCAGGAGTGCGCCCCCCCTGTGGGGCAGCCACTTTGCCCCGATGAGCTGGTAACCGCGTCTATGCGTCTGCGGCTGAAGCGGCCGCAGCGGCAGAATACTTGGAAATGGCTGGCCCAAGCAACATCCTCCAGACCGCTCGGTTGGGCCTTGGCAGCAGCCGTCGGCCTTCTTCTGGCCCTTGTTGGCCTTTGGGCCTTCTGGCCGGCATCCAAAACTCCTAAGGCCCCCCTGGAGGTGGCTAAAAAGCCTCCAGCTGGTGCCCAGTCGGCCAGGTTAACCCCGGGAAAAACTCCCCGCTCCAGCCTGCATAGTTCCAACAGCCAGGATATTCCAAAACCGCCCCCTACCGCCAAGGCGGGGGAGCACCCTCCAATGTCACCTCTGGCTGGCCAGCACAGCCAAGATAGCCCACTACCGCCTGCTCCCTTGCAAACCGAGCATCGGTCCTTCTCTCAGTCGCTGAATGGGGCGGGACGCCTGTCGGCTCTTTTTTCGGCCAACCCATCCCATCCAACCTCCGAGCTGGAAAAGTCGCAAACCTTCGGTACCAGGGAAAACTCGGAGAGACTCGGTACCGCACAAAAGTTGGAGAGACTCGGTACCGGGCAAAAGTCGCAAACACTCGGTACTGGGGAAAAGTCCTCGACGCTCGGTAGGGGATTGGTTGCTCTCCAGGCCGCGTCTTCCTCCGCCAAGGGAGGATCTGGGCATTTTGCGCAGCCTCTGGTGGAACCGGAAGCCCCGCCCCCCGAATCGGTTCAACCTCGACTTTCTCCGGCGGAGGCAGAACCTTTCCCTCGAGAGTCTCGCCAGCCAACCAAAACGGTGCAACCCCAACCCTGGACACCCGAACCGAAATTCCCCGCCATCAAAACAGAACCCCATCCAGTGGCAACGCCTTCGAAACCGGAAAAAACCAAAAAGCCGGATTGGAACATCCAGCAGATTGTCTTTGTCGGCCAAGTCCACCGAGCCGAGGGAGGCGCTGTGCTAAAATCATATCCACCTGGACATATGTATGATCTGACGATTGAAGTATTAGAAGTGCTTCGGGGCCAACTGAAGGTAGGCCAACAGGTCGATGCCCTGCATATTGTGCATCAGTTTGAGCCGCCTCGCTACTCGCTCGATAAACCAAGCCTTGTGGTGGCCAAGCGCATTCCCCCGGACGATCCGAAACTAAGCATTCTGTGGATTGACGTAGCGAACCCAGAGGTGCTTCGGGAAGCAAGGACGGCCTGTGGGCTGCCGTTTGGCTGGCGGATAGAAAACGGGCAGGTGGTTTCTCCCTGGGCCGATTTGGGCCCGAAGGTCTGGCAAGGTGACACCCTCGGAGCCAAGACTGTCTGCGCCAAATCGGGCCGACCTGCCCTTTTGGCCGGGGACAAAATCCTGCTGAAAGTCGAACCGGTTCTCCCCCCTAACCTAGATAAGGTCGTCAATCCCCGAGGCGATGGGGAATTCAAAATTACGGTTACCAATCCGACCAACGAGCCGATTACTGTGCCGGCCTTGCTGGTCAAAGGCGATACCATCCTGTGGGCCAATAGCTTAGTGATCCTATGTGGGGATCATGTGGAGATGGAGCCCTATATCTGTCCAGATATTCAATTAGAGACGGGGCCGCTGCACTCTGTACGTCTTCAACCCGGCCAAAGCGTCTCTGGAACGATCAACATCTTGAAACTCCCCGGAAAATCGTGGGTCCAAGGGGATCACAGCGTCCAGCTGCTGTTTTGCTTGGGCGAGAGGTGCGCCGAAACATGGTTCGCATTCTCTTGGCCTTACCATGCCAAACTGCGTGAAAAACTTCTATCGCCCCGATAACGGAACGATTCTATAAAGGCGCATAGGAGGCAATGACAAGAAAAGGTAGTGCATCGGTTGGTTTAGGTAGGTGTTGAAGAAAGTCCTTGTTGTGAAGGAGGGAGTCCATGGTACGGCGTTGGTTATGGTGTGGGGGGTGTCGGGGAGTGGTTGGGTGGGCCGTTTTGCCCATGGGGATTCTGTTGGCAGCAGCCATGGCCTGGCCTTCCGCGGCCCAAGGCCAATCCAAGCCACTGAAAGACCGAATCGCCGGCTACAAAGTGGGTTGGAACACAGCCCCCATCGTCTTTACGGGCTTGATCAAGGAGGTCAAGGGCGGGAATATAGCAGCGTTGGTCAATC
>JANXAQ010000071.1 GCA_025062105.1 Thermoguttaceae bacterium | reverse complement strand
TTAGTCAGGCCACCGGTCTCTCCGAAAATAGCATTGGACCTATTCTTAGCCGGGCTCGTGCTAAACTCCGCTCTGCCAACTCTGCCTCCAGCTCCCACTGATCCTTCCGTGGCCCTCTGCTCGTTCTGTTTACACCCAGATCCTTCCATTTGCCCCTGAGGCTTCGGTTTGCCATTGCTGATCCTGTCGTTTGTCCCCTGCTGCTGTGTGTTTGTCCCTATTTCCCTCTCCCTTACACTGCCCCACCAGACGAGAGAGGAGAAAAATAAGCGAGTCCATTTCGGAGGAAGTGTTACAAAAAAGGCAAGAGAACTGAGGCTTCTGTCGGCTCAATTCAATCTGGAGGAAGTTTTCAGTTTCCTACCTGAAAGATTATCGGAGCGAGAATCTTTTGGTAGGGTAAAAAATTATTTTTTGGAGAACCTTTTGTTCTGGGGGAACCTCTGGAAAATTCTGAACATCCAGTGAGCTTTATGCACTTTTAATTCTCTAGCCGTTCCGTAGTACTACTAGGCCCCCCACTATCTATGGTGGGCTAGCAATCCTAGCCCACTATAAGTTGTGTTAGAGGAAGGGTCAGCTAAAATGGTATAAAAATATCCCTTTTCAATTATGCAGAGGTTCCTATGAGCTCTTGCCCGCCAGAAGCGAAACGATGATTTTGGATGCCATGAGGCATTGGATGGTCCGGCGTTTGCGTGCCTGCCCCTGCCCGCTGAGGAAACCATCTTCTCCAACACGCTCTAAAGAAACGTCTTCGGTTCGGCAAATAGCATATTTTCCCAGCTGTTTCAGGGCAGGCGAGTTTCGTTTGTTATTCAAATGGTATTCAAAGCTTAACCAAAAATAGAACAAGGAGATCCGGGATTAATCCAGGAGCAATTTTGACTTCTAGATAGGCATATAAGTTTACTTGATCATTAGTACATTAAAGTCAACCCTGTGGCATCGGGATAAAAAGCTCTGCATACGGTTACGGTTTCCGGAGTACTTGGAGCGATTTTTCGTAAAATTGGTGCTCCACGTCCAAGCCGTTTTGTCGGCACCAATCGGCCAGTTTCTGGTATCGAGCCACTGGATCCACACCGGTGGCATAGACTAGTTTGGCTAGGCAGATCGGACAGAGCCAAAGCGGCCTTCGGTCGGATTCTGCCCGATGGTTGGAACCACACATGTTGCATTGAAAATAAATACAATGCAACATTCCAAACATATGGCACACTTCATGAGTGGCCGTCTTTAGTGTCCGCCGCAAATACAACAAATACGCCTCCTTGCTCTGCTCCGGATCGCCGTTTCGATACAGCGACCAGACGCCTACCCGATCTTCCAAGGAGGCCTGGCCGAAGACAAAATTCCATCCTGGCCCCGGCCAAAGGTCGGACGTCGTAAGAGCGATCCTGGCCACGGCATCCTCCGGCAGAGTGGGGCGAAGTACTTTCTCTAACACATAACCAGTCAAGATCTGCCGGTCCCCCCATAACGGATGCACTCGCTGAGCCTGTGGAGGAATAATCGCTAGCGGTAGTTCCTTTTGCATTTGCACCGGTAGTCCAAAGTAAGCCTCCATGAAGGTGGCGGTTTGCTGAAGGATTTTTCGGTGAGTTGGCCGAAAATCGCCCAAGGGTTGGATATAGATAATCCTGCGGCGTCCCTCGGCACGCGGCGGCCGACTCTCCACATATTGCCGATAAGTTTGACCTGGTTCCGGATGCACGGCCAGCCAATCCCCCGGGCCGGGCGGCGGTAGTTTCTGATGCAACGGCAAAAGAAGCCGAAATTTGACCGGCAACTCCGAGGGATCATATCCGCCTACCATAGCCAACCATCCTATCCCTACTGCCTGCCAAATCCACCCTCCGGACATCCTTCTGCGACCTTTACCAGGGATTAGTTGAGTTCGACTTTTGCCATTTTTTTGTAACTTCTTTTATTTCAAGGAGTTAGGTTTTGAGGATTCTTTGTTCAGTAAATTTCCTAAGTCCAAGATTTTCAAAGGGTTAGGACATCCAACGGAACCTGCCCCCAGGAAATTGGCAAAAGTCGAGTTGAGGGTTGCCCGCCAAAAGGGATAATAGAGGGATAATAGATTGCGCTCCCACAGCCGGCCCGAAAAGGCATTTCCAGCAGAAAAGTAGTTTACCCTCTAAACCAAGAGCCTCTACAAAATGAGGTTTTCTCCTCTTTGTGCGCGGTAAAATACTCCTCGCTTTGGGAGAGTTTCATTTTAACCGGCAATTTAACCGGCAATAAACTCGACTATTGGCATTTTCTCTAAGCTCGAGTTTTGCCAATTTTTATAAGGCTTAGGTTTTGAGGATTCTTTGTTCAGCAATTTTTCCTAACTCCAATATTCTCAAAGGGTTAGGACCTCCAAAGGTGCTGCCTCTCTAGAAATTGGCAAAAGTCCAGCTCAGCGGTAAGCTTATGTCAGGGCAAAGCGTTGCTGGATGATTTGGCGAACCTCTTCCAGCCAGCTTTGGCGTTGCTGGAGAGTGCTTTCGATAATGGGTTCAAAATTTCGCCGATAGAAGTTTTCCAGTCCGCAGAATCCGAAAATACAGGTTTTCCAGAGATTTTCCAGAGGATCGCCAAAGACGCTCAATTCGATCTCTCTGGGGGTATTGGAGGTAGTAAAGACGACTGCCCGCCGTCCTTGCAACAGTCCTCGAACGCCCTCTTGGGTAAATTCGTAGGCTACTCCTTGGCGCAAGACCCGATCGACCCACCCTTTCAAAATAGCTGGAGGCATCGACCACCAATTCGGATGAACCAGGACAAACCCATCGGCTTGAGCCACTTCCTGACAATGCCGCTGGATGATCGGATCTAACTGGGCTTCTTTTGGAATCTCAAGATAGGGCAATAAAGGATCAAACCGTTCGGCATATAAGTCGTGAAAGATCACCTGATGGCCGAGGGTTTGTAATTGATCTTGGGCGGTGCGGGCAATAGCATGACAGAAACTACCAGGATTGGGATTAGCCACAACCACAAGCACTTTCATCCAGATGCTCCTGTCCAACAAAATAGACTTTCCGGTCGGATAAAAGGTAACACTTCAGCCGATTAAAGTAGCTTTACAACCTCTAACAAAAATGAGTTTGCTTCTCCTTTTATGGAAGGCGATACATCCCCCGCGTTTTGTAGAGTTTCATTTTCATTGTGAGTTGGTAGCGGCTTTTATTTTTCGCCCGTCCACCGGGGGGATAGTTTAGGGGAGAGGATACATGATACGGTGAACCGCTCTCTTACCCCCTAGCCGAGCCTTTGGACCGGCTGACCTTAGCCACGAAAGGGTGAGTTTCTTCACTTGGCTGAAATGTTTGTAATTTATGTCAAATCAAGACAGATCCAGAAGATGTAATTTATACCGAATTAAGACAGATCAGGAAAGGTCCCAAGGCCAAAAGTGCGGCTGTAATTCTGTGGGTCAATATAGAATACCAAAATAAGCTTAAACTCTCCGGAAATCGACTTTTGGACAGAAACTATCCATTTTGCTTAGATTAGAGACCTAAACTCGTCCCAGAGAGTCTTAACCTCTGGTGCTGAAATCCGGCCGTTCTTGTTCCCTGTAGACGCCAGAAAAAAGAGGAAATGGGAGAGGAGTTATCTTTTCCTTCCCACCTAAACGGCCCCCAATCAGCTCTATGTAGGAGATATGTAGTCCAAAGGTGAGATACCCAGCAGAAGTTATGGGACGGGGTTGAAGGAGAAGCGTTGGGAAATTTTGGCGAAGAATGAAGATAAATCGTTTACGCTGATTGCATTTGGAAAGGGATATTCTTGAAGATGCTATATTTTTAGCAGTTTTTTCTGTTTGGATATATTAGCTAAACTTCTCCAATTATGTAGAATGCTTGAAAGACTTATCACTTCTATTCGCTCCAATTTATGTCAATTGCCTAAACATCGAAAGAACGTCTCTCCGATAAGCTACAACGGCCGGGAACCACCTTCCTTCCTCACCGCCTACCCGCCTGAAGGAATCCACCTTTTGGGATTGTTCGCTTCCACCCAGTCCCACCCAGTGGCTCTAAGTATCTGGTGGTAACCATCTCCGGATGCTGTGGGAGGATACGTCCAGCGTGGTGAGGGAAGAGGTTTGCCCGCCGGTCTTTGTCGGTATGCCGTTTTGCCTGATTTGTTTTTCTCATGGGAGGCACCTTCATGAGCCAGAGTCGTGTTTTTAATGGTTTTTGTGCGGTCGGGGGCGGGTGTGGTGTTGTGTTGGTCGCCCGAAGTGGGTTAGGCAGGGGGCAG
>JANXAQ010000284.1 GCA_025062105.1 Thermoguttaceae bacterium | reverse complement strand
AAAATATCCCCCTTGAATTAGGCCCAGGTTTCTATGGAAAGTTTCCCTTTCTTCAGAGCACCGGTTTATCTGTAGTGAATTCCCTCTTGGACAAAATCGTTCTTTCCTCAACTAAACTAGGCACCGTCTTCATCTCGAGTTTTGCTATCTCGGCCTTGGCTGGAGAGAAGAATGCTCTAACTGCTTGCGAACTTTGAAGTTGGGCAATTGTGTGAACACACAGAGACATCGTCGTAAGTAATGGGCTAAAAGTAGTTAGGCACACTGGCAAAATTCGAGTCCAACAGCGGACAGAAAGAAAAATGCCTCCTCAGAGTAAAGTCATTTAGGCAAAATGGCAAAACTTCAGCTCCATTGGGCCGACATGGTACACCTTTGGTGAGATAGAATGATTATAAAGGGGGAGGCCGCTGGAGATGGAAAGGGCCGAACAAAATGTCGCACTGTGTAGATTACCCCCCATTGCCCTCTAAGCCCCACAAAGACGAGGCTGATACTTCCCGTGCAGAGGCCTCTGGGAAGTCCCCGGCCCAGGGGGGATGGGGTCGTTTGGCAGCTCAAATTGCCCAGTGGACTACCCGGGGCATACTCTGTGCGATTGTCTTAGTCGCTTGTGTAGGATTCGGCCGACAAGTACTTCAATGGTGGTATGAAAATACCCCCGAACATGGGAAAAGCACCCTTTCACTAGATCCCCTGAACGGGCTTGGCGAACAAGACCGACTCCATGTTTTTCGATTCCCTGATCTTCCCTGGGAGTTCCGTCGTCAGGTGGTGGTCGGGGATACGAAGAGGGCTTTAGATCTGCTAAAAAGCGAATGTGCTCAGGCTACAGCCAATTGCCACACACTGCTTCCTCTGTCTGGTCCAGAGGAGAAACGGTTTTTAGAAACCCTGCGGGATCGGTCTCCGCTAGCCCAAGGGGTGGGCTGGGCAGTTTATGGATTTCAGGAGAGTATTCCTCTAGTGGTGGGAGTTCGGGAAAACGTCTATGTGGGAAAATGCCCCTCTATAGAGGGGAAATTCTCTCCGATAAAAAATGTCCAAAACCCTTTTTCACCTGGGAACTCTTCGGTCTTACATAGCCCCCCAGTCAGGGTAAACCACGCTCCTGATAAACCGGCCCAGCCTATCCAAAACCTACCTTTAGATTCTATTTCAACCCCATCGGAGTTGGCCCCCAGTGGGCAGAGCGTAGTATGTTGGGGTTTTGGGATTCCCCATGGAGTGGAGAAATGGACCTTATATATATTGGTAGCGATTCAACCGACCAACCTGATTGACCTGGAGGAGGGAGATAGGATTCCAATCCCTCCAGAGACGCATTTATTATACTCCTTAGGTGTGGTTCGAGGGCCGAGGCTGATCCTGTTTCGAGGTCCCCCACGTCCAGAAACCTGGAAAAGTTTTTATGAAACCTTTTTCCGAACCCACGGTGGCCAACAATTAGGTTGTTGGGTCCAACTGGCAAACCGATGGCGAGGCCGGTTCCAATGGCTCTCCCAAACCCAAACCGCCGGTTCAAAATCCTCTGAGTCTCCGAAGATCGTAGAAATCTATTTTGGGCCAGACACGTCCGACACTTGGAATGGTTTAATATGGATATGGGCACAAGGGGCGACTGTCCCTTAGCGCCTTGCAACTTCCACCTCCCCATTTTTTAGAAGCGGCCCCATAAAGAATTGACGTTCAGGGGTGAGGAGGTTCGAAGCAGGTTTTTGGCTTCCCTTTTACCATGAGTTTTTACCTTGAGTTTTGCCATTTTTACCTCCTCCCGAAAGAGGAAATCTCGCCTGGCAATTCATGATGGGGCTTAGGAAATTGTGTGAACAAAAGCAGCGTTTGCTCTAAGTCCTTGATGCAAAACTAGTTAGAAAAAATGGTAAAAGTCCAGCTAAGAAGAGCAAGGTACTCAGAGTCTTTAACATAAGGAGACCCTACATAAAACCTCGCTGTTATACACAAGTTAGAATTCAGACGCTCGGACATCACTTCAGGCAAATCAGGAAAACTCGTTGAACAACACAGAATGGACCAAATAGAAAATATAGAGAAACCATTTTCTGAAACTAACGACCTCCTGCTCTTCTAAATGATTTTTCCTAAATTGTGCAATTTATCCAAAGTAACTATTGGTTTCTTTTGAGAGGTTTGTTATACCCCTAGTTGGGGCAATCATTTGCTGCTACTGTAAGGTGAAATCCATCCCAAAGATGTGTATAACCGCGAGCGCAGAAAGCGGGGACATTATACCGCTCATAAAGGTGAATGTAATCTCCATTTTGTTAGAGTCACTTACCTCCGCTTTTGCCTCTTTTGGCTTCCTTCCAAAGGGGAAAGCTCTAAAACTCTATGGAATTATTGGAGTTCGAAAATTGAGTGAATAAAAGGAGGGTTTGTTATAACAGGTGGAGATAAACCCAGTTAGGGAAAATGGTAAAGCTCGAGTTTACCTCCTTGGAACTATAAAGAAACGGATATAAAGGGAGGTTTGCTATAACTCTTGGAAATCAACGCAGAGCCTCTAACCTATAACAAACTGAACCTCTCCGAAAGCATCCCACTGTTATCCACAAGTTGGCGTTGAAGTGCTTGGATATCATTTTAGGCAAATCCCGAAAGCTCGTTGAAGAACACTGAATAGATAAAAATAGGTAATATAACCAAAATAGTGTCTGAACCCATGTACCTCCGGAGGTTCCAACGGAACTTTCCGAAAATATGCCATTTCTCCAAAGTACTATTAGCTTCTTTCGAAAGGTTCGTTTTCCCACTATTTGGGCGCTGAGTTGCTCCCGTTGTAATGCAACATACCTCCCAAAACTGTGTATAACAACGAGCCGAAAGCGGAATGGGCTTTCGGCTGCTCATCAAGGGTGAGAAAACCTTATTTTGTAAGAAGCACTCAGTGAGGGAAAATGGCAAAAGGTGAGTTCATAAAGCCAGGGTGAATGAAGCTGAGCATCAGAACTTGGGTCTGATGATGGAAAGATGATCCACAGCCTGGCAGACCGAGCCCATGTTGGTGGTTTTACGGCACTGACCAGAAACGCTGTGGAACAGAGCTTTGGGATTCCAAAGCCTCACAGGTTAATATCTAATATTTTTAAAGAACCTTTTCAGACTTCCAACTTCCAGTTGCCAAATGGCCTTCTGCAACAGGTAACCTGACCTATATTCCAGATACCAGATATACGAGTGGATGGAGGCTGAGATTATAAAACGTATTGGAGAACGAGTAGCCGTTCATATTGGTGGGGATTGTTGGTTTTTTCGTTTGCCAAGGCTGACTGTAGGAAAGCAGAGTGTATGAAAGGCATTCAAGGGTTAATTTTGGCGTTAGGATTGGGAATAGCGGGGGCACTATTTAACTGGGCCTATCTACATCAAAAATCTTTAGAACAGGCCATGGTGCTTTTTGTGGGCATTAACCCGAATGTAACGGTCAATGCTGGAGACAAGTTAAGCGAAGATCATTTGGTACCGGTAGCCATTCCTGCCGGTAGTGTAGGGAATTTGAAGGATTTTGCGTATCTTTGGGAGAGCCGGTCCAGTCTGGTGGGTCGGCCGGTGTATCGGACTCTCACAGGAGGTTCGCTGGTTTTAAGAGAAGATTTGAAAACCCCTCCGCCGGAACTAGTCTTTGGGGAGAATCTCCCTCCGGGCGAGGAGGAGCGGGTCTTATGGGTGCCGGTGGCGAGTAACAGTTTTGTGCCCAGTTTAGTTTCTCCGGGAGATATGGTGGATTTTGTGGTTTCTTATGGTGGGCCAACGCCTGCGTATGTGTCGTCTGGTTCGTCATCATCTTCTTCCTCTTCTGAGGAGGGTTCGTCGGAAGAGGAATCTGGGCAACCGTCGCCCAAACCTGCCCCTTCTTCCTCGATTCGCACGGCCAAAGGGAATATCGAGGTACTTGGTCCGTTTAAGATCCTTTCGTTGGGGAATCGACTAAGTTCTTGGGAAGTTTGGCAGGCCTGGGGGAAGCAGCCGGCCAATGAGAATGTGTTAGGTGTGAGTGTTCGGCTGAAGAACGGCCAGTTGGAGCCAAAGGCTCAGCGGCTGATCGCCCTCCTGCAGGAGACCGGTTTTCGGAATGTAACGGTGATGTTACGGCCTCGGGATAAGAAATCGAGGTGATTTAGCCATGAAAGTCTGGTACAACAAAATTAATGAAAGTCGTCGGAGCATGGTGGAGGTGCATGGCAACGAAATCACCATTGGCCGAGATCCCTCCAACCATGTGGTTTTACCAAGTCCGTTGGTTTCTCGCCGCCATGCTGTGGTGCGGATTCATGACGGGCGGCTATACTTGGAGAATGTGGGGCTGAACAGTTGTGTGGTTGGCGACGAGGAGATTCTTGGCGGCCAGACGGTGGCCTTTGACCCAGGGGTGAAGGTCCGGATCTGGCCTTATACGTTGACCTTCGAGGCCGAAAAGCCTCCTTCGGTCTCTCGGGCCGAATTGGAAGCACATCTGCGCGGCCTATTAGCCGACTTGGAACTGCGCATCCACAAAAAACTTTTGGAACGGTTGGACCTGATGGAATTTGAGAAAAGGGCTGGTTCTGCAGCCGATCCGGAAGCCATCCTGTTACTGGAACACAATATCGAAGATATTTGTCGGGAGCTAGATCTTTTTAACAAAGCCAATGCCCAGATTTTGGAGGAAATGGCGGGATTGGTGCTTCGGGATCTTCTGATTAACCAACTGATCATGGAAAGCGACAGGGAACAGTATTTTGATCTGGCGGCATTGGCCACCAATGAGTTTGATGTGCCGGCCATGCTGGTGCCGGAGCGAGAAGCGGAATTGCATGGGCTGTTACGGTTTTTGCGAGAACGGCTAGCACTGCACGAATGTCGCGATTCTACGGAGCAGGTACAGCGGGTTGAGGAACGCTTCTATGAGTTTTTCCCTCTAGTGCGGCCGCATCTGCACGAAGAACTACGCAAATACATTATTCTCCGGATTTTGAAAAAGGATTTGAAGGATACGATCTTTGGTTTTGGGCCGTTGCAGGATCTTTTGCGAGCGCCAACGGTAACTGAAATCATGGTCGTCAAAAGCGACCAGATTTATGTGGAGCGGAACGGCGTGATCGAAAAGTCCGGTCGCCGGTTTATTTCCGATAAAGTAACCGAGGCGATCATTGAGCGGATTGTAGCTCAGGTAGGCCGACGTATCGACAAGAGCCAGCCTTTGGTGGACGCGAGGCTGCCGGATGGCTCCCGTGTCAATGCGATCATTCCGCCGCTGGCGGTTCGTGGACCGTGTCTGACGATCCGCAAATTCCCCGTCCAACGATGGACGATGGACGACTTGATTGAAATGGGCAGCATCACCGAAGCAGCAGCCCAGTTTTTGCGGGCTTGTGTGATCGACCGCAAAAACATCTTAGTCAGCGGTGGCACCGGCACCGGAAAAACTACAATGCTGAATATACTTTCCAGTTTCATCCCATATAAGGAACGTATTATCACCATCGAAGATACCACCGAACTTCGGCTCCACCAGGAACATGTGGTTACCCTGGAGGCCAAGCCCCCCAACGTCGAAGGGACCGGCGCGTACACCATACGGGACCTGGTCCGAAACGCTTTGCGTATGCGCCCGGATCGAATCATTGTCGGCGAATGCCGCGGCGGCGAAGCCGTGGATATGATCCAGGCCATGAACACCGGCCACGATGGATCCATGACCACCGTACATGCTAATAGCGCCGAAGAAGTGATCGAACGGCTAGAGGTACTTATGCTCATGGGTGCAAACCTGCCGGTAACCGCTATCCATCGGCAGATTGCCTCCGCTTTGAACGTGATTGTCCATTTGAGCCGACTTCCGGGCGGTCGTCGCGCAGTAACCCAAATCGCCGAAGTTACCCGCTATGATCCCCAATTGCAGCGGATTGTGCTCACGGATATTTTCAATTTCCGAAATGGCGTTAGTTTGCAACCGACAGGTTATCTTCCCACTTTCATCGACTCGCTGATAGAAAAAGACCTTTTAGATATCGAATTTTTGTACGGCACCCGAGGAAGCGGCGACGGTGCCCCAACAGTCCGTGACCAACCCCGTCGCACAAGCCGGTAAACAGACTCCCTCCTGCTTCCCCGGAAGCCGATGGCGAAACACTCGCCTTTTGATATTCGGCCAACCGATTCGGACATGGATCATTCAAGGACAGAACCGCCAACACTCATCTGCTAGATACCTTTCCAGTGAGGGTTATCCATGGGTGAGGAAATGAAGTGGCTGGGTACGCTGATGATGGGTTTGGCTGCCGGCACAGCCGGTCTTTTGTGCCGAGATTACTTTGCTGCCGCCTTCAACTATGTGGAACAGGACCTAGCTGACAAACTCACCCGTCTGCGTTACTCTACCAGGCGACTCCGTAGCTATGTGACGCTGTGGCTAATAGCGATGGGCGCATCGTTTTTCGGCTTTTGGCTGGTGCTGGACAGTTGGATCTTTGCGATTGTGATCACGCTGCTTTTGAGTGGCTTACCTTGGTATGTAATCCGGCGATTGGCGGAATATCGGCGGCAGAAGATTGAAGACCAATTGGCCGACGCCATGGTAACATTGGCAAATGCTATCCGGGCCGGCCTGTCGTTACCGCAGGCGCTGGAAATGCTGGCAGCTCAATCGCCTAGGCCGATTAATACCGAATTCCACCAGATTGTGGGCGAATATAAACTGGGCAAAACCCTGGAACGGACCCTCCTGGAGGCCAAAGACCGACTCAAAAGTGAGAATTTCGCTCTGTTTGCGGCGGCCATGTTAGCTAGCCATGAAAGTGGCGGCCGACTGAATGAAACCGTCGAACGCATCGCTCAGTCGGTCCTGGAGTTACAACGCCTGGAACGGAAAATCATGTCCGAAACCGCCCAGGCTCGAAAATCGGCTATCTACATGGCCATTGTCCCAGCATTTGTGTTAGTGGTCTATTATTTTGTGGATCCGGAAAATACTCGACTTTTGTTTGTAACGGCGTTTGGCCAGTTTATTTTGGCTATCGCCCTGCTGTTAAATATTATCGCCTATTTCTGGGCACGGAAGATCTTAAGTCCAGATATTTAGTTCGACTTTTGCCATTTTCCCCAACTTGTTTTGTCTTCAAAAGTTACGGCGAACACTCCTTTTGTCCACCGAATTTCCTAACTCCAATAATTCCAAGAAGTTACAGCTTTGCTCTTTCCCCAGGGCCAAAATGGCAAAAGTCGAGTTAAGAAACCTGGGCATAAATTTGGACATATAGTGAACTCTACGGATGGTTGATTCGGTAGGTGTTAACTCCTGCCATTTAAATGCCTACTATATGGTAAAATGCTAGCAGCCTTAGCAAGCCAATCCGTCAGTCCAGGAAGGCACCGAAATGGTATAAAAATACTCGAATGATGGAGTGGTTCCTGAACTTTGCGGAACCGTCCCGGCGATTGGAGGAATTGCCTAGCTTGGGAGCCGATTATGCCCCTTCCCATTGCAGCAGGATTTCCAGGTTTACTGATCACGGCAAATCTGGTGATGGGTGCAGCCGTAGCAGTGTTTGTCTATTGGCTGTATCGGGTGCTCCAGACCGAAGATCTCCCTCAGGATAAAGAGTGGCGGTATGATGTCACCCGAATCAATGAACTTCGGCGGATTGACGTGTTTTATCGGGTCTTCCAGCCGTTGATTCAGTTGTTGGCCGCCTTCAATCGAGCCGCTTTTCGAGATGCTCTGCCAGAAATCCAACGGGAGATCCAAGCAGCCGGGCTGCCGCGGTTTTGGTTAGCCGAAGAATATCTGGCTCGTGCAGAACTGTTGGCCTTGGCCGTAGCCCCCCTTTATGGGTATTTTTTGTACAATGTATTTGGAGTAGCCGGATTGCTGGTCGCTGCTGGCTTGACGATGTTGACTGCCTATTTCCTGCGTCGTCGCCTGGCTGCCCGGGCCAAATGGCGATTGGTCATGATCAAACGGCGGATGCCTTTCTTGCTCGATCTACTGACCTTGCTGATGGAAGCCGGGGCATCGTTCCTCAATGCCTTGGCCCAAGGGGTCAAGGAGTTTCATGGCCATCCGGTGGCCGAAGAGTTCGGCCGCGTCTTGACCGATATGAGTCTAGGCAAGACCCGATATGAAGCATTTTCGGCCATGCGGGACCGGCTCAGCGACGACGAAATCACCAGCATTATCGGCGCCATTTTGCAGGGCGAAGAACTGGGCACACCCTTGGCCCATATCTTCCGCACGCAGGCGGAC
>JANXAQ010000234.1 GCA_025062105.1 Thermoguttaceae bacterium | reverse complement strand
GGGCAGCCTTCCCCGGAAATGGGTTCTACGAAGAAGGGCAACCAGTGGTACTACGGGATGAAGGTGCACGTGGGGGTGGATACGGAGACGAAGATAGTGCACTGGGTGGAGGTGACGGCGGCCAACGTGCACGATAGCCAGGTGATTGGTCAACTTTTACATGGGGAGGAGACAGCCGTGTATGGGGACAAGGCGTATGTGGGGCAAGAGGAGTCGATCCGGGACGTAGCGCCGGAGGCGAAGAGTTTCCTGTTGCATCGAGCGGCACGGAACCATCCGCTTCGGTGCTGGCAGGAGAAGCTCAATCGGCTATGGAATTCGGTGCGAAGTGGAGTGGAGCATGTTTTTGGGGTGTTGAAAGCGCGGTTTGGTTGGCGGCGGGTGCGGTTTCGTGGGCTTAAGAAGAACGCCGAGTATGCGTATGCGGCGGTTGCTTGTGTGAACATTTATCGGCATCGGCGTCGGCTTTGGGAGTATCTGGAGGGGGATAGTCCGGCGGTTTGTTTTGGCTGAGGCGCTACCAGTGCGCGCCGGAGGCGTCCAAAGAAGTGAAAACAGACAAACGAGAGAAATTAGAGAACCTCCCCCCGATCCCTTTTTCTCTCGATAAGCCTCCTTTACATGAAAAAAACGGCCAAAAGGACAAAATTTCCCTAAAACCTCGATTTATTCAGAGGTTCCAATGTATCCAACCCCTTCGAGAAGGATACCATAAGACCTCAAAGAGATCAACCTAGTGAGCCTAAAGGGGGCTAAAGAGGGACGTGGAGGGGTTCGGAATTGGCTCTTGCCGGCAAGGAAAGTTTGGTTATAATAGACTTTTCACGAATCAAAAGGTTTTCCTATTTTACCTCACACAAGCAGGTAATTTTCCATGGCGAAACCACAGGTACCAAAGATTAGCAAGACGGCGAGGAAACGGGCTCGGGCTCGGGCCAGGGCGAAAAAGCGGGATCCGTTGTTTGTTGGCGGCGTGCGCCCTAGGCCGCTGTTTGTCGATTACAAAGACCTGGATTTGCTGAAGAAATTCATCAATCGGCAGGGCAAGATTATTGGCCGACGGAAAACGGGTTGTTCCGCGGCCAGTCAACACGCTATTAGCCGGGCCATCAAACGGGCTAGGATTATGGCATTATTGCCATTTGTGGGCGAATAAATGCCATAAATTATCATTTTTGGGCGGAACAAATACCAATAAGGCGGCATCAAAGCCGCCTTTTTTGTCTCTCCCCTTCCGGAACCCCTTGGTAGGTGGATTCTGCCCCCGATTGGGTAGCCACCTAATTTCCCCTTGGGAGGCCAACGGGATGAACAGTCCAGATTGGCAGGCTTTGTATGAGCAGGTTTGTAACCATGCCCGGCAGACAGCGGTACTGGCTTCGATTGAAGCGTTGCTGGGCTGGGATGAACGGACCATGATGCCGCCACAAGGGGCACAGTACCGGGCCGAACAAATCCGTCTCTTAGCCGGTTTGCTCCATAGCCGGCGCACCGATCCCCAATGGGGTGAACAATTGGCCCGACTGGCTGAGAGTCCCCTGATGGCAGATCCGTTGTCCGATCAAGCCGTTACTATCCGTCGGCTCAAACGCCAATATGATAAAGATGTGCGATTGCCGCAGCGGTTGGTCGAAGAATTGGCGCAGACTGCCTCGTTGGCCCAGCACGTCTGGCAGCAAGCCCGCCGAAATAACGATTTTAAAGCCTTTTTGCCCTGGCTGGAGAAGACTTTTCAGCTCAAACGAGAACAGGCCGAGGCCGTTGGCTATCCGGAGTGTCGATATGACGCTCTGCTGGATGATTTTGAGCCGGAAACCCGTACCAGCCAGGTGGCTCAGGTTTTAATCGAACTCCGAGATCGTCTAGTCCCGCTGATCGGTCGGATCCTCGGCAGTCGCCGGAAACCGGATAGTTCCTTGCTTCGGCGATATTATCCCCGGCAGGCCCAGGAGGCATTTGGTCGGCAGGTGGCCGAGACAATCGGGTTTGATTTTACCGCCGGACGGCTGGATGTAACGGTACATCCGTTTTGTTCCAGCATTGGCCCCCGGGATTGCCGAATCACCACTCGCTACAACGAACACCGCTTCCAGGACGCGTTTTTCGGCATTTTGCACGAAGCAGGCCATGGACTGTATGACCAAGGGCTTCGGGAGGATCAATACGGTTTGCCTCTGGGAGAGGCGGTTTCCCTGGGTATTCATGAGTCGCAATCTCGGCTGTGGGAAAATGTGGTAGGCCGAAGTTTGGCGTTTTGGCGGTACTTTTTTCCAAAAGCCCAGGAATTTTTTCCCCAGGCACTGGGGGATGTGTCGTTGGAAGCGTTTTATTTTGCTATCAACGAAGTTCGCCCCTCCCTGATCCGGGTGGAAGCGGACGAGGCGACCTATAACCTGCATATTCTAATCCGATTTGAGTTGGAACAGGCTCTGTTAGAAGGGGATCTACGGGCAGCAGATGCTCCTGGGGCGTGGAACGAAAAATATCGGCAGTATCTCGGCATTACTCCTCCCGACGATACGCAAGGTGTGCTTCAGGATATTCATTGGTCGGCCGGGCTGGTGGGCTATTTCCCGACGTATGCTCTGGGAAATCTTTATGCGACCCAACTGTTCCAACAGGCCCAGGCTGAACTGGGGGATTTGTCTGAGGCGTTTGAGCGGGGGGAGTTTCGACCGCTTTTGGATTGGCTAAGAACGAAGATTCACCAACAAGGGCAGCGGTATTTGGCCCCTGAATTAATTCAGCAGGTAACCGGTCGGCCGCTTTCGTCCCAGCCGCTTTTAGAACATCTGGAAGCTAAGTTTTTGCCGTTGTATGAAAGCTGACCGGCCGATTTCGAAGCTCGACTTTTGCCATTTTGGACCCTGCCGGAAGGAGAAAGTTGTACCTTGTTGGCATTATTGGAGTTAGGAAATCGGGGGAACAAAGAGGTGTTCGCCGTAACTCTCGGAGACCAAGCAAGTTAGGTAAAATAGCAAAAGTCTCGGTTCACTCCACTGGATGGACGAACTCTTTCCAATGGCGGCGGGGAGTGGGCGGTGGATTTTCGGCCGGGTAGCCCAGCGGAAGGATAGCTACCGGTTTCAGTCCTTTGGGGGAGCCGATCGCTTGCCAGACGGCCGCATCGTCGAAGGCGCCGATCCAGACGCTGCCCAGGCCGAGGGCTGCAGCGGCAAGATGAGCAAAAGTACATGCAATCGTGGCGTCCTGTAGGGCGTAGAGGTTCCTGCCCCGGGCGCCGTATCGGCTGGCCGCCTGATCCGGATCCGCACAAAACACCAGGGCCACAGCTGCCTCCGCGATAAAATCCTGGCCAAATGCCGCCCGGGCCAATTGACTAAGGCGCTGCCGATCTTCGACCAAAAACACCTCATAGGCCTGCAAATTGCCGGCCGAGGGCGACCAGCGAATCGCCTCGTAGATCTTCTCCAGTACCTCGGCAGGGATTTTCTCCGACTTGTATTTTCGCACCGAACGCCGTCGCTTGAGCAACTCGAAAAATTCCATAGGTCTTTCCTTTCCCTCCACAAAGACCAGACTGGAGAATGTGCTCTTTTTTTTCCGTTCTGCTACCAATTTTGGCAGATTATCCTTTGGCTGAGGAGGTGGTCGGAGCAGAAGGAGGCAGTTCGTTTCCGGGCCATGCTACACAGTGCATTCTCCACAGACTACAATAAGCGTTGCTCCGGAGGCGAACCCCTTGGCTGCACCATAGCATGGGGGGGACTGGTGGGCAAGGGAAAATTCGGCGGTGGAGGAAAGTGTCCTGGATTCCTCTCTGTACGGAATTCAAAATCGTATGGAACCCTTCAAGCCGACTGAGGAGGACTTTATTTTTGTTCCCGAAGGTACCATTCATGGTCAGTGCCGTCCAACGGGAATCCAGACGCGCAGAGAAATACCTGGACTGCTGCTTTCGCAGGAATGTCTTCCTGCGACATTCGGCTAAAATATTACTGGAACCTCGGGAAAACCCTGAGCACATTATGAACTTTATGAACTTTTGCTTCTTAGGCCCTGCCATTCTCCTGGCCGAACACTTACTATCTATTGGTTACTAGCAATGCTAGCCAACCTATATGTTGGGTTAGGAGGGGAGAAGCCGAAAAGCTAAAAAATATCACCCTTGAATTATGCAGGGGTTCCTACTTTTGGTATTTTCTTTTGGTATTTTGACGAACGGAAGCCTGCTTCCGCGGGGATGACAAGATAGGCCTTTCCATTGGACTGAAATGTTATCAAAACTCGATAAAACAGGATTACTACTTTGCAGGAATGACAATGCCTATTACCTTCTGGGGACGGACCGATGAACGGTTATGAGCGGATCATGGCGATGTTGGAAGGCCGGCCGGTGGACCGGCTGCCGCTGATGCCGATTACGATGATGTTTGCCGGCGATCAGTTGGGTGTGCCATATCGGCAGTATGTAACCGATTAT
>JANXAQ010000212.1 GCA_025062105.1 Thermoguttaceae bacterium | reverse complement strand
ATCTGGCCAACTTCGACTATGGCCAATTCTTGCGATCCCGGGGCATTAAATTGGACGAATATCTCAAACGCCGGTGGGCCATGCCGTTGGCCAGGGAGTTTTTGGATTTCCAGATGAAGGCCAATACCCGGTTTGTTGCCCAGTTTCGTCGAGAGGCGGAAAAGCTGCGGGGCAAGCCGATCGCCTTGGCCGTCAACTCCCATCTGGCCAGTCCGGAACAATTATGCATCGCTCCGCATTTAACCTATTTTTGCTGTGAGGTGGATCACCAGGCGGCTAAGGGCCAACTGCCTGGGCATCCGATCTATGTCTATAAATTAGCTGATGGGCTTCGGCGGCCGGTAGCTTCAACAGCCAGCGGCTATGACTGGGCTTGGATTAACCAGCACAGAAAAGAGGGCCTGGTTCGGCTTTGGATTGCCCTTTCCTATGCGATGGGCCACCATTTCATGGCCCCTTATTACCAATGGTGCTATACCCAAGAAAAAGGCACCCATTGGTACGACGGGCCGGATGAAGCCTATGCATGGGTCTATCAATTTGTTCGGCATAAGGCCCGGCTTTTCGACGGCTATGAGGCTCTGGCGCCGGTTGCAGTGATCTACGACAACGCCGCCCGCCGACAAGGCCGGGCCAATATCGAACCAATCTGTATCCGCTTGGCTGAGCTAAATATCCCCTTTACCGTCGCTGTCCAGGGCGACGATTGGCTGGAAGGCTACCAGCTCAGCCCGGAAAAGTTAGCCGGTTTCCGAGCGGTTATTGTGCCGAAGGATCACCCGGCCTTGGCCGAAAAAACTGCCCTCCGGAAAGCCCTATCGGTTTCCGGCGCTGAGCAGAAAGAACCAAGTGCTTCGGCTGTTGTCCATAAAGCTCAGCCTGGTTCGCTTGGTGTTCAGAAAAAACTAAGCTTTCTCGAAAATGTTTCCTGTGGGAACCTCCAGTCCACCAAATCCGGAGCAAAACCGATCAGCAATACCTCCCCGGGCAGCATACAGGCTTCCCCCAAAGCCAAGGAACTGCCCATCTGGCTTGCTGTGGTGCAAAGGGATGGCCGCCTGGTGGTATGGCCGGATGAACAGGCCTTGGAAAAACTCCTGCCTCGGCCTATCCAGGTCCAGGGCAGTGATCAGGTGTTGGCAGTTCCTCGGATTCGGCCCGACGATCCCAAATCGCCGGTAGTCCTCCATCTAGTGAACCGGGCCTATCGGATGCCCGAAGACCGCATGGAGGTGCAGAAAGGATTTACTATCCGCCTTCGCCAAGATATATTGGGCGGCAGAGTCCCCAAAAAGGCGGTGCTTCATGTTCCAAAGGGCGATCCGCAGAATCTAACCGTTTCGGTCGAACCCCCCTGGATCAGCGTCCAGGTACCCCAGTTGGACTTCTGGGCCTTGGTCGAATTGAGCGAGTAAACAGTGGGATATTTTCCCTAGCGTAGGAGGGCTTTCGATGTCATCCCTGCGAAAGCAGGGATCCAGGCTCATTGGGGCCGCTACTTTGTTCCTCGACTTTCCTACTCCAGGGGATAGACGAACTGGTTCGGAGGGCTGAAGTGTTACCGTTTTCGGAAAAGGAGAAAGACCATGGCCGACGAGAAAAAAGCCGCCGTGGCAGCGCCGATGGTGGTATCGGCTAGTGCGTTGGGCAAGGCGGAGGGGCCGCCGGCAAGTGAGAAAATATCTATTGCCCTGATCGGCTGCGGTGGCATGGGAATGGCCAACCTGGCCAATTGCGCCCAGTATCCCGATGTGGTTGTAGCGGCCGTCTGTGATGTGTGGCAACAGCGCCGGGAGGCGGCTTTGGAACGTTACAAGCAGACGGCCAAAGCTTACCACGATTACCACGACGTTTTGGCCCGGCCGGATATCGATGCCGTCATTATTGCCACTCCGCCCCATTGGCACGCCCTGCAAACCATCGAAGCCTGCGAGGCGAAAAAAGATGTGTTTGTGCAGAAGCCAATGACCATTTACCTGGACGAGGCGTTGGCCGTGCGCCGGGCCGCGGAAAAACACGGCCGCATCACCCAGGTGGGCACCCAAATTCATGCCGGAGAAAATTACCGTCGAGTGGTGGAATGGGTGCAGTCGGGCCGATTAGGACCGATTACGGTGGTACGAACCTTTCTTACTGGCAACCAGGGCGAGGAAGGCATTGGGCCGGATCCGAAGGTGCCGCTGCCGCCTGGGCTGGATTGGAACCTGTGGTGCGGTCCGGCACCACTTCGGCCATATAATCCGCTTATATGTGCCAATGCGCATACCAACTGTTCTTTTATGGACTATAGCGGCGGCTATACGCCCGGCATGGCTCCGCACATTATCGACGTAGCCTTCTGGGCCTTGAACCTGGGCATTCCACCCCGAACGGACGCCACTGGCGGCCGATTTGTTACTAAAGACTGCGGCGACGCCTACGATACGCAGCAGGTGCTCTGGACTTATCCAAATCTTGTGATGACCTGGATGCTGCAACTGTGCAATAGCTACGGGTTCGACTTACAGGGGCCGGACAATCAGATTCGTCGGCGTTTAGGCGTCTATTTCCACGGCGTCAACGGCACGCTTTTTTGCGACTACGGCACGCACAAGGTCGTGCCGGAAGGCGATCGGCTCAAAGATCTTACGCCGCCGCCCCGCACGATTCCGCCATCGCCCGGGCATGAGCGGGAATGGCTGGATTGTATTCGGAGCCGGCAGCAGCCCAGTTGCAATGTGTCGTATCACTACAAGATTGATGCGGCCATAGGGCTGGCCAATATTGCCTATCGGCTTGGCCGATCGGTGCGGTTTGATCCGCAAACGGAGCGGATCGTTGGCGACCCGGAAGCCGCCCGCCTTGCCCGCCCCGTGTATCGAGCCCCCTGGAAATTCCCCGCCCAGTATCTGGAAGGCTAACATTAGACTATCGGTCCAAGAGGGGGCGGTCTGTGCTGGGGTTTCCAAAAGTCCTGGTAACACTTCAGCCGAGTGAAAGGGGGGTTTATTTTCGGTCCAGAAGGTCCCCCTCTATTATCACTCCCGCACAAGCGGGAATCCAAGTTTTTTGTGCAGTGTTTTGAACGGGTTCGAGAGTTTTCGCTGCGGACGACCAGGAACGGGTGTCCAATCGGCTGAAATATTGCAAGTGCTGCATTCTAGAAGGGGGAATCTAGGGGGCAGGTTTTAGCCGACGGAAGGCCTCGGCGCAGGCCCAGTAGTTTTCTGCCGACATGCCCATACAGCTATATTCTTCGACGTAGCCGATAAAGCCGCCATCCGGAGTGCCCAGGGCCCGGTAAAGGCGCTCTGCCTCAGCAAAGATTTCGTCTCGGGTGCCGTGGATGCCGACGGTTTGGTAACTAATAGGCATAAGGAAACATTGTTTACCACGGAGCCGGTTGCCCACGGCCTCAATATCCACCACGTTTGGCTGAGAAATGTTCATCACATCCACGCCCAGATGGTGGAAATCTTCGACAATTTCGGTAATATTGCCGCAGCAGTGAAACCATACGTCTAAACCCAACCGATGGGCCAACTCAAACTGTCGCCGATACCCCGGGGCAAATAACTTCCGCCATAAGGCGGGCGAAATCATCAGCCCTTTTTGGGTGCCCCAATCATCGACAAAATGGATGGCATCGAAGCCATATTGGGCGGCCAGCTCGATCAGCCGACATTCAAAATCCCAGATTAAGTTCATTAGCCTGGAAAACCGCTCCGGCTCCCAGACAAAATCGACCATAGCATTTTCAAAACCCCGCAGAAACATATAGGTGGTAAAACCTGACAGGTCCAGGCTGGCCAACCGGTACCGGTCTTCGCAGGCGGCCAAAAACTCCGGCAAGCCTGCCATCCGCTCTTCTTCTCGTAGAGGCGGCGGCTGGTAGGTTTCGGCCACCTGCCAATCCGGTAACAGCGGCTTCGTCGGATGGCCCATGGTCCCGTCGTCCAGATACTCCAACCGATAACCCCATTCTTTCACCTGGGGATCATCGACGCCCTGTTGGCCCAAAAGCAAATGATACACCATCACATCGCCCTGCTCTTGGTCGGCGTTAACGAACCAGATAGGGATGCGCTCTGGACGCTGGAACCGGATGGCCTGTTGCACCAGTTCCCGTCGGCTGCTCATGGAACGGATTCCTTGGAAGGGAACAGGTCAGTGAATGGAACTTCAGCCCAAGGACGCACATAGCTTTTGGGGCAAGCGGATGCCCTCTATTGTCATTCCCACGCAAGCGAGACTCCAGGCTTCTTGTGGTGGCTTCCAGCACTTCTTTTTTTTGTAACAGTTCAGCCGAATGGAGAAGCCCCTGTTGTCATCGGGAGCGAAAGCTCCCGATCCAGTTCATCAAAACATCGGAGAAATAATCTGGATTCTCACTTGTGGGGGAATGACACCTTAGCGACTCTCCTGCAAAAAGACTTACTTCATCCAGCTGAAATGGTACTTTTTTATGAGCGGAGGGGATCATATTGGGGTTTGCATTTCCGACGAACCTCCTACAACCCAGGAAATACGACATTTTTTCAGGCTTTGGAGGGCAGGTACAGTTTAATTGGTTATTCAAAGATCAAGAGGGCAACCTCATAGGGACCTGGTTTCCCACTTTCGCGGGGAGAGATTCCTCAGGCTAGCCAGTCGCAGTGATCCAGTTAGCTAGAGGTGATCGGATGAACAGTGGCTATGCGGGGCAGGACTACTCCCGGAGCACAAAAGAATACTGACCTGGTTCTACCGTTCGCCAGCGGGTTTGGAGCCGATTGCCGGTGGCCAGATGCCGAAGCTCCAACGTCTCCTTATCCACCACTAGGAGGAGCTTTTTCCAGAGGCCGGAAGCTCGCAGCACATAGACGGACTGAGTTTCAGCCAATTGCCAGTGATGCCAACGGTCCAGAGTGGGATACTCGGCCAAGAGTCTGGCCATCCGGGGGTCCGCCTTACTGACCGTCTGTAATCCTCGGCAGGCCGAACAGATTCCATGCTGAAGTGCCGCTGGGCTGACCTTCTGGTGGCAGATGGAGCAGGAGCACAATTCGGTCCGGAGTACTGCCTGCCCGGATAAGGAACAAAAATCTATTAATTCTTTGGCCACTCGCTTGCCCGTCCAAGAACATCGGACTAGATCATCGACCGGCACTCGACGGCCGGAAACCTCGCAGCGGCCAACGGCCGAAGCGTCCAAGATCCGGCCGTCGTCTGTAGCCGCCAGATGATAGGTTGGCCGACCTGTGTAAGGACAGATATATGGAGGCGCTTGGAGGGTCTGCATCCAGCCGGAAAATGACAAATCGGCCGTAGCCGACCCAATAGAAAAACGGAGTTTCCCTTCTATGAATCGGCACCAAACTGTAGCAATCTCTAAGTGAGTTTCGTGTCCGTTGTGGCTGAAAAACGCCTTCGCTTGCTCCTGAAGCAGGCTGACGGCCTGATCCATCGGACTCAAGGCGTATTGGGGAGGCCTCGGTATGGGGCGAGCTTCTCGAAGCGCTAACTGCTGGAGTTGTTCTGGAGAGACAGGTTCAGAGTGATCATTTATCCATATCTCCTCCACTTGCCCATTCTGCTGCTTCCGGAAACAGAAAAACGGACGATCCACCCACCGGCACCCGGCCAAATACACCCGTCCCCCCTCCACCTGGTAAGCGGGAAAAAGCCTAGCCGCCACTTCCGACACACTACCCGGCTGCTCCCTCTGGTAATGCACTACCCGAACGCCCAACTCGAGTAATTCTAGGGTGGTAGGAATCATAGCGACCTCCCATCAGCAACCTGCCGCCTTGGCAGCCTAACCCAGTTGCCCCCGCCCCAGCATCAGAACCGGTGGAAAAATGCCTCCGCCCCACCAAGAAACTTCCGTCGATGTACCGAGTAAACTGAGCCGACGCAAAAGAAAACAGTTTGACCAGATCCAACGGCCCCCATGTGGGTTTTGTGAAACTCGGCCTTCCTAAGTCGCTGCGTGCCGGAGCCCTCAGTTTAAGTCCACTATCGGGATAGAAAATAGATAAAGGAACCTGTGGATCATTCAAAGGATATATTCTTACACTATTTTGGCACCCTCCACCTATAACCTAATACATAGGGTTGCTAACACTACTAGCCACCTACCTATGATAGATCTGGGACAGGCCAATGCCAAATCAAACGTTCGAGTTCAGTATAGGCTCAGGATTTTGCAGAGATTCCAAACACCGTTGGAAGTGGTCTGGCCTCTGCTTTTTCAACCCCTTTCTCTGTTTCCGCATCTGGGTATGCTTTTTATGTATTGTACAAGCCAAACTTTGACTTGGCAGCCTACCCCCAGGGATCAGTGGCCAAACTGGCCCTCCGGAAAATCCCCTTTTGAAAAGATAGGAGGATCAGCGAAGATGGACCGGTAAATAGGGATTGGCTTGGGAACAAACCTCTGCCTTTTATGGTGCCTTTTATGGCGGAGAGTGTCTGTTATAATGCAAGGAGATTTCGAGAATTTATTGCTAGCCTTCCCCTTTTTGCCGTTTTGGGACTCGCCTTGGAGGAAAAATGTTCTAACTGCTTGTAACCATTGGAATTAGGAAATCGGGGGAACAAAGCACTCCGCCTATCTAACTGCCGGAAGCAAAGGCAGTTCGGGAAAATGGCCAATGGCACCTTCCCCATGGCATAGGAAATTCTGGGAACCTCTCCATTATTGTTTTATTTTTTATACCATGTTGGCTTACTTTCCCTCTAACCCAATATCTAGGGTTCTAGCATTGCTAGCACCCAATAGATAGTAGGTATTCAGGTAGCAGAGCACAACACCTACAGAATCAAAAGTTTCTGCCGTTCACAATATGTTCGAGATTTTGCAGCGCGACTTTTGCCATTTTTCCTAACTTGGTTGAACTCTTGGAGTTACAATGACCTTGTTTTTTGTTCACCAAATTTCCTAACGCCAATAATTCCTAATTGCAAGGAGTGAGAGTTTTCCCCTAGGAGCAGGAGGCTCAAAATGGCAAAAGTCGAGTTACAGAGGTCCCCTATGTCTTGCCTGCAAGGTGCCAGAGCAGAGCGTTGGCCATGGTCGTGCAATGAGCCTGGGTTGTAAGGCACCGGCTCGGTGGCCTAGCAACAAAAAGGACGATTTTCGATGCCGGAAAAGCCGAGTTCTACTTCCGGACATACACTGCGCTGTCGGGTGTTGACACCAGAAGGGACCGTCTGCGATCAGCAGACGGATTTTGTAGCAGTTTGGCTAGAAGACGGTCAGATGGGGATTGCCGTGGGCCGAAAGCCGATGATCGCCCGTTTGGGCATCGGTCCGCTTCGGATCGGTCGGGCCGGCAGTAAGGCCAAATATTATTACATCGAAGGTGGTCTGGTGGAAGTGGCCGAAAATGTGGTAACGGTTCTCACGGAGCGGGCTATCCCAGCAGAGGAGTTAAATCCGGGTGTGGTAGCCGAGCGTCTTAAAGCGGCCCAGAGGCTACCGGATACCACACCCGAGCTTCAAAAACGACGGCAAGAGGCTCTCCGTATCGCCCAAGCACAGTGGCGAGTGCTCCAGGCGGCAGGCCGCTAAGCTTGACTTTTGCCAATCTAGGCCTTCTCCCGGAAGGGGCAAACTCTAAGTCCTTGTAACTGAAGGACTTAGGACATTGTGTGAACAAAAGGAAGTCTCATTGTAACTACTGGAAAAAAGGACTTAGGGAAAATGGTAAAAGCCGAGTTAAGAGACTGTCCTAAAAACATTTTCTATGATGAAAGGAAGTTTCCTTCCTCAATGCCCCAGAATCCCCAAAATCTCTGTTTTTAAGGAGTCTCGAGGATAGGAGCCGGTCGGCCAAAACCCATAGGAAACCGCCCAAATCCCAATTTCAGGACAGCCTCTAAGACGGCACTTTGCTGCCCAGAAACAGGTCAGCGTTCCCAGTTGCGGATAGCTCGACTTGTGTCGTTTTGGTAACTTCTTTTATCTCGAGGAGTTAGGCGTTGAGGATTCTTTGTTCCGCAATTTTTCCTAGCGCCAATATTGTCTATAGCTTCTGAAAAAATTCTCTTGATGAGGTTAACCTGCTTTGGCTCCGACTTGCCTTTAGCGGTTACCAGCCTACACCCTTTGAATTGTCTAGGAGGTAACCTATCCGAAGGCCATCGGTTAGGGGTGGCATTTTGGTTAGGATCTTCGGCCAGGGTCTAGAAGTTGGAAAGTCCCTTTCGGAAGGGTCGGCCCGGTTGGGGTGGCTCCCTCACTTCTCCCCCTAAAGACTGATTTTGCAGAAAGTACAGATATCGTCAAATGGTTAAGATATCCCAAAGGGTTGTACCCTTGCAGATTAGGTAGCGTCGAGCTAAGTAGAACTTTGTTTGCGAACGGATCAGAAATATAAGTCAGTTCACTGTTCGGCTAGACTATTCGGATTCTTGGCGGAAACAGAAGCCCGTTTTGGCTATTGAATGAAGCGTTCCTCTTCTTCCTCTGCATGGGTGGTGATTTCGCCGGCGTCTTCGAGCCGCCGGACCACATCGACGATCTGCTGCTGGGCTTGTTCGACCACCGAAAGACGAACTGGGCCAAGATATTCCATTTCCTCTTTAAGCAGTTCGGCAGCCCGTTTGGACATGTTTTTGAGGATTTTTTGTTTGAGTTCTTCGCTGGCCCCTTTTAGGGCTACAGCCCATTGGGAGCTTTCCACATTTTTGAGTAGGGTTTGGATATCCCGATCGCTGAGTTTGACCAGGTCCTCAAAGACAAACATCAATCGGCGGATTTCTTCCACCAATTCGGGATCTTCCTGGGCCAGATTCTCCAAGATGCTTCGTTCGGTGGCCCGATCAATGACGTTCAGAATTTCGGCCACTGCTGGGATGCCGCCGGCATTTTCCAGCTGTTGGCTCATGACACTGGCCATCCGGTTCTCTAGGCCTTTTTCCACCTCCCGGATAATCTCCGGGCTGGTCTGAGACATGGTAGCGATCCGCTTAATGACCGATAGTTGCCGTTCCGGCGGCAGACCGCTTAAAATAGCAGCTGCCTGCGCTGGCGGCACATGACACAATATTAAGGCGATCGTCTGAGGATGCTCATCAATGATGAATGTGAGCAGGTTTTGACTATCGACTTTCTGCAGAAATCCGAAAGGAATAGCTTCGATGGATTGACGGACAGTTTCCAAGGTGGCGGCGGCATTTTTGCCCAGAGCTTGTTCCAGCAAGCTCTGGGCCACCTCTAGGCCGCCCCGTTTGCCGGTCAGGGCCGTGGGGTTCGCCTTAGCAAATTCTTGGATAACCGATTCCTGCTCTTCGCCAGAAAAGACACCGGTTTTAGCAATTTCAATACTAACGGCTTCTATCTGTTTAGGATCCAGTTTGGACAGGAGCATCGCCGCCAAATCTTGCGGCAGACTCATGAGCAAAACAGCGGCTTTTCGGATATTATTCGCATTGGTGCTCATAGGAGCCCGCCCCCTCTGCGGGGCAAATCGGACAAACACCACCGCCCAGATTTCTAGGCCGCCCCCTTATCGGCAGAAAAACTCAGGAAGCTTTAACCATTCCCTTTCAGAAAGTTTACTTTACAGAGAAAATAGAGCGCTTGGGCAATATAGGCTAAATAGGTGGCTTCAGCCTGGCTTTCCCTACTCCCCTCTGGCTCCCCGAAAGAAAAGACACCATCAAACCCTGGATATTTACTATTTTTATAGACTTACTAAACATTCAATCGCTCCCAACCCATGCCTCCCGTTGCAGTTAATTGGTATTTCCAAAAACCACCAATCCCCTCGGAAGTTCCCCAAACGTTACTCTGGAAGCCCCTTTTTCTTCAAAAAGCCCAGCATTGAACCCACAAGGAACGGTTCCTGGTATAGAGAAAAGCGATTTTATTTGCTACGATAGCTGTCAAAAGCACTCTCGGCAGTTTGTTTCCAAGGAGTAAGGCCATGCTTCTGCAGACCATCCTTCAACGCAAAGGCGGTATGGTCTATACCATCCGGCCTGACGCCACCCTGCAGGATGTCTTATATCGGTTGATCCATCATGGGATTGGAGCCTTGGTCGTTACGAGCACCGGCGAACAAGACGGTCAAGTATTGGGCATCATTACAGAACGCGATATTTTGCGCACGTGTGCGTCGGGTGTGGGAGCGCTGTCGGCCTTACGGGTTTCGGATCATATGACCCGCCAGCTTTTCACTGGTTCGCCGGAGGACCCGATCGAAGAGGCGATGCGTCTGATGACAGAAAAACGCATCCGACATCTACCGATCCTTTCCGAGGGCAGATTGGTGGGGCTAGTTTCCATTGGCGACGTAGTTAAAGCTCAGCATGATCTGTTGGCCGTGGAAAATCGCTTTATGAAGGACTATATCCGGGGCTAGATAGGGGTTAACCCCTTTTCCTTCGAAAAAACCCCACACCGGACCTGGCGTAGTTCCGCTGGGGGGACTTCCTGGTTGGGAAAACTCTGGATAATTCAGGAGAGATATTTTTTAACCATTGGGCTTGTTCTTCCTTGAACCCAACCTATAGGGTTGCTAGCATTGCTAGCAGCCAATAAATAGTGGTATTCAGGCAGGAAAACTGAACATTTTATAAGAATCGAAAAGTCATAAAGTTCACCATATCTCCAGGATCTTTAGAGACTTCTTGTTTATCTTTCCCAAAAGTAGGATTCTGGTTTTTCTAGAGGAGGGACACCTCTCATTCGGGTAAATGATCTTTTGATCCCTTTTTGGGGCTTCTATCGGGGCAAACGGCCCAGTATTCGGGTCTAGAGATTGCTAATCTTTCGGGATCGGACTTGGAGGGCGGCAGGAGGTACCGTCTTAGCAGTGGCCCGGCAATCAACAGGCAGAGTCTTGGGACAGTTCTGGGAAGAGATCTTCGGGTAGAGATTGTTTTCGGAGGGCAGCTTGGAGTTTGGCTCGAAACTCAAACTTGTAATTGGCCACGGTCTGCTCGGAAAGATTCATCAATTGGGCAACTTGTTTATTAGGCCAGCCCCGCAGAATAAGTAGTTCCAGACAGGTGATCTTTTCCCAGTGCCCTTGCTGTTGCCAATGTTGGATGACTTCGCGTAAGGCAGTAACCAATGCGGTTTCTTCCCAATGATGGCGTTCGGCGCTACGGGCCAGGGAACTCGGAGGGCGGGTAGGTGCCAAAGGTTCCCAGCCGGTACTATCCGGCCAACCCACTCGGACACCCGCGGGAGACCGCTGCGCATGCCGACGCAGATGATCTGTCAGTTTATGGGCAGCGATTGAGAAGAGCCAATTTTCTAGAGAACGTTTTGCATCATAGTTGGGCAGGCTGGTCAAAAAGCCGAGGAACGTCTCTTGCACAATATCTTCAGCGGTCTGGGGCTCTTTGACCCGTCGGATGATATATGCGTAGAGTCGGCCTTCGTACCGGGCAATCAACTCTTCCCAGGCTTCCGGTTGGCCCGCTCGAATTCGATCGATTAAAAGCTTTTCTGAGAATAAAGGCGGTTGCATTGCCAATGGAGCACTCCGTAACTGATCCCTAGCAGTAACAGAACTCCGGCACCGATCCCGGCCAGCGTGCGAAGTCGGTTCTGGATAAGCGCCTGGCGATATTGGCTATAGATTTCATCCCGCACCTGTCGGTTAAACCGGAGGCGGGCATACAGCCAGATCATCGGTTTGCGGCCGATGCTAGGACCAAAATCTATCAGTCGGGTCTGTTGCCATTGCTCGGCTAAGATGTTTGGCAAAAGGGGTTGGAGATTCCAGGAGATTCTGTGGGGCAGGGTACTAGCGAAGCGCTTCTCGGCATAGGAAGCGATAGCTTTTTGGATTTCTGTGCGAAGTTCTTCTTGGCATTCTTCTAAGCTGGCAGCTGGGCCCGCTTGCACAGTTTGCCAATACTCACCGTCAATGACCCCGGGCGGGGCATCTACCCATGCCGGCCGATTCGATTCGTTAGGTTCGCTACTTTGCTGTGCTTTGCGCAGAGCCAACCATTGGCCAAACTCGGCCTGAAGTTGGTTAAACAAAGCCTCGGACCGAGTGGTCAACCACCGCTGAAATTCTTGTCGCAGAAGATCGATCAGCCACTGCGACTGGGTCTCCGAAGGATAAGTCTGCTCCGGCGTCTGGATTCGGGAATTTTCCAAATCATCAGAAGATGCACGGAGACCTACTTTACCTGGAGGTTGTGGCCCATGGAAGTTTGGGACCGCGTCTTCCGGCTGAAGATGGCCTTTTTCTTCGTCAGACGCCCTCCGGCGGCACTTCCAGGAAAACAGCGATCCTGATTCCCTGTGCCGGTGGAACGTACTGCCTGCCTGCCTTCGGAGGGCAGACTGGTAAGCTTCTCGCTCCGGCTGAAATGTTCCTGGTGGAAATCTTGCCGGATCTGAGGCAGCACAACGGTGAGATTCGGCGCCGAAGGTTTCTATGTGTTTGTGTAGAGGAAGATCGGGCCATTGCACCACAATCCCCCAAAGCAAACCAAATCCCCATAGCATGAAAATATTTCCTCTAATACGGGTAGGCAATCCAAAAGGCCGATCCCAACACTGGCACTGCACCGATGGTTGCCAGTCCTTGCGTTTACCAGCCGGAGCCTGACATGAGGCCGCAGAATGAGATTTTCGAGGTTCCCGACGGATTTTCGGGCGGCTTGGTTCTGCCCGGAAAACTGGGGCCCAGAGGTGATTTAGGGATTTTTGGAGCTCCCAGCAGGACTCTGTCTGCAACCAGGCAAATGCTTTTCCGCACAGTTTTCGGAAAGGCGGTGGACCAATTCGGCTCATCGTTTGGAGTTCCTTTGAGGGACTAGCAGAAGGTGGCAAGACTGGGTTAGCGGAGATATTGCCGTCGGGGATGGGCCCAAGGGGCGGCTAATTGCACGGCCAAGCTCATTAGACCCGCACACATCGGCAGCCAGGGCTGAGGAAACCGAAGCACCCAAGCCACCAGCGCCGCCGCCAATACACTAACAAGCACTGTCCAAAGGTTCAGCCGGGCAAATCGCAGCGGATCGGCCTGCCGATCCCAGCGGATCAAGGCCATGAGGAAGGCAAAATTGGACAAAAAGGCCATTAGCAACGGCTCCCCGCCTCTCCCGTAAAATTGGCCAAGCAGCGAAGACCGCGGCGCACGCGGAAAGTTTTCCAAACTTTCCCAATCCAGCCAAAGCCATTCCGAAAGCACATAACCTAAAGCCCCCAAGCCCAATCCCAGTACTAATAATACAAGACGTCGCACAAGAGATTCCCCCTTCTTGCCTTCCCAGAATTTGGATACGATCAGTACGGTCCAAGCTCCAGCAGTACTTATCAGCGCTAGCCATGCGATCTGTTCCCCAGCAAGACTTTGATCCTTGTGGCGGTAACTATACAAAATGGTAATAATCCCACACATGAGCAGGCTGACAATTGCTCCTACCAGCAGGGAACCGATCAGTTCGGTCAGCCGCTGCAACAAGGGTTTGGCACGTAAACCCCGCGCGGCCTCTTCATAGGGGTTAACCGGCAGCAAAGGCTTGCCGGAAGGGGAATAGCTTTTCGTCTCCGATGGAATGGACATAAGATTACCTCCTGAATTGGTTCCCGATGGCTCTCCCCCAGCCAGTAACGGTATCTTCCCTCTGAATTCATACAGCCCATACGCCAGCAGGGCTAATATCGCCAGAGGCCCCAACAGAGGCCCAGTAGCCAACAACACCCATGTGCCCAACCCTACCACCACAAATTGCCCCAGGATCTTTCGCCCTTCTGCTTTCCATAGAGCCGATCCTTTTCCCGCTGCCGCCCGCAGGATTTGGACGAATCTTGGGTGCCTTGGCCGCTCCATGGTTCCGGGAAGCTCCGGAAGTGTGGATTTCGGCTGGCTTGCCCAAGCCTGCAAGGCAACCCGTGGGAAATTTTGGCTCCCCTGAGATGGCCATTGCTGGCTAGAAGCCGCCGGAGAGGCTGTCTGGCTCTCTGGTAGTGTGGTTCGCAGCTTGCCTAAAGCTTCCCACATCTGACCAGCGCTGGCAAACCGGCGGGCAGGGTCTTTTTCTAACGCCTGGGCCACCACCGCTCGAAACGCTTCGGGCACTTTTTGTAAATCAGGCTGAGCCGTCAGATGTTTCATCAGCACCTCGGCAGCCGTTTGGCCTTCGAAGGGGGGGCAACCCGTGAGCATTTCGTATAAAATCACTCCTAATGCATAAATGTCTATTTCTTTGCCGTACCGCCCACTAGCCACCTCCGGCGCCATATAATGCACCGTCCCGACATTCTCCGTCTGGCAACTGCCTTGCCCCGAGATCAGCCACTTCGATAACCCATAGTCCCCAATCTTGACGATGCCCTCCTCGCAAAAGATATTGGCCGGCTTCAGGTCCCGATGCACAATCCCATGATCATGTAAATATTCTACCCCCGCACAAATACCTTCCATCCACGAAAAGATTTCCGCTAGCGGCAGACCGTTTGGCCAGCAGGCAATCCGCTCTTGAAGCGAAGGGCCAGCTACATACTCCATGATCACCCAGTAATTCTGCTGGTTGTCCAGCCGAATGTCATATAGGCTCACCAGATGCGGATGCTTTAGATTCAAACACTGGCGGAGTCCCCGCAGTTCGATTTCCTGATGCCGGCGGATAAGTTTTAAAGCCACTTCCTTGCCTGCTTCGCTCCAGGCGTAATACACCTCTCCAAACCCACCCTGCCCAATACCTCGTTTAATCGTATACCCGGCTAAGGGCTGCGCTCCAGGGCCGTAGGTAAAAGAAGGAGCCGACAACCGTTTTGGGGGGGCTGTCGGTCTTGTTTGCCCGATCTCTGAATCTGCAGGGATTTTCCCCGCCTGGAGGTCTTGTGCCGATGGCCTGTCCAGCCCTTCGGTCATACCTTTAGAACTCCCATAGACAGTGGGGGTTTCGGTTGAGGAGGTTGCTGAGTGCCTTTTCCTACCGCTTCATTTTCCTATTTCTTCCTTCCGCCGAAGTACCCTCTAACTAATGCAAACAGATACGCCAATCTCAGTTCCTATTTGCCATTTTTCGTAACTGCTTTTACTTCCTCGACTTTTGCCATTTTTCCTAACTCCTTTTGTCTCCAGTAGTTACGACGAGACTTCCTTTTGTTCATGCAATTTTCTAAGTCCAATAGTTACAAGGACTTAGAGTTTTCCCCTTCCGGGAGAAGGCCTAAAATGGCAAAAGTCGAGTTACTTCAAGGTGTTAAGGATTTGAGGATGTTGGTTGATCAAATTTCTTAACTTCAATGTTTTCAAATGGTTAGGACACCCAAAGAAGGCTGCCTCCTAAAAATTGGCAAAAGTCGAGAACTAGCCCATTCTGGCAAACGGACCCTTTCAGTTAGGTGACGTAAGCCGCGGGGAAGGGTTCCGAGTCTGGCCCTTTGAGTATGTTCCCAGCCAGACTTTTTATATTGTACTCCCTGAAGCCTTTGAGTCCCAGCCACTGGCCGAACTTCCCTTGGACTCTACCTTCCGGTGTATCTCTATACCCCAAGAAGGTTGTTGTACCATTTCAGCCAAGCAGAGGGCGTTGGATACAGACACTACCGAGTCATTTGCGCAGAAGCGAGAATCCACATTTTGTCTCCTAGCATTTGGTAAACCGGTTGCTACTGGAGGAGGCATGACCATATCGGTTTTTCATTTTGTTGAACTGCTACCTGGGTACAGGTTATTGCTATCGGCCGCTTATGATGATCATGAGAACCTCTGCAGAATCCTGAAGATATAGTGAATTTAATGAACTATTGATCTTATGCCCCTTTGTTTCTCCCACCCAAGCATCAACGATCTATCGGATGCTAGCCATGCTAGCAACCTCTATAGGGTTAGCGGTAGCGTAAACCAAGATGGTATAAAAATATCTCCCCGGAATTATGCAGAGGTTTACATTTTCCTATACGCTTGCAGATTTCTCCCTTGTGGGGGGGATAAAAGCAGTATCCCCAGCAACTTCCTGAGCACGGCGGAGCAAAAGCTTTTCCAATCGTGCAGCCCAACCTGTTCCTGCAACTGTAGATTGAGTGCCTTAGATTGATTGCCTTTTTTGGTTTGGCAGCTTGGCTCGGGATATCTGGCAAAAATGGCTTCAAGAGGTCCTCCATCTGTTGAACCAACCTCCTGCCATCCCCCTGAGAGCGTGTTTGAGAAGGTGGTTTTCTCAGCGGGCTGGGCAGGCACGCAGACGCCG
>JANXAQ010000193.1 GCA_025062105.1 Thermoguttaceae bacterium | reverse complement strand
TACAAGTTGGGGTTGAAGCGTTCAACCTTTACTTTAAGCAAATCCCAAAATCTCGTTGAACAACGCTGAATAGATAAAATAGGCAATCTAGCTAAGACGTTCTTTGAACCCAAGCACTTTTTGCTCTTGGAAGTGGCTCTTTCCTAAAATGCTGCAATTTCTCCAAAGGAACAATTAGCTTCTTTAGAAAGGTTCGTAATTCCCCTGTTTGGGGCAATCATTTGCTGCCCTTAGGATGAGAAATACCTCCTAAAAGTGTGTATAACAGCGAGCCCGGCTGGGGAGGGCTATGTAGCCATCCTTCGGGATATTTTCCCCATCATAATGGGGAAAAATAATTACCCCGAATAGGTTAGAACACAAAACTTTCAAAACAAGTCAAGCGTTGCTTTGGAGGAACGACACCATTTGGGCAAAATCGCCTGGAAGATCAAAAGGCTCCTTTTCCGAAAACATCCCTCCTATATTTGCCAGGAATCTGTGCAAAATCCTCTGGAACCTTTGCAAAATCCTGAGCATGCAGTGAACTTTAGGAACCTTTAAGTCGGCAGGAAGTGCCCCGCCCTAATCAACCAACCCCTATATGCAGGTTGCCAGCAGTAGTATAGGTCCTATATTGTGGGAGCAATGAGGGGAGCAAAATATTGGCAGAGTATCTGCTTTGAATTATGCAGCGATTCCTTTTCAAAAAATTAGGAACCTCTGCATAAGAAGGGGGAACCTTTGCAGAATTCAAGGGCGATATTTTGATACCATTTTGGAACTCTTTCCTCTAACACAACATATAGAGCTCGAGCATTGCTAGCACCCAATAGATAGTAGGTCTTCGGATAGAAGAACCGAACGGCTATAGAATCAAAAGTCGATAAAGTTCACTACATGTTCAGGATGTTGCAGAGGTTGCAAGGATATTTTGATACCATGTTAGCTTATGCCTCCTCCAACCCAATATCTAGGGGCGCTAGGATTGCTAGCACCCAATAGATAGTAGATCTTCGGCTAAAAACCAAACGGCTATCGAATCGAAAGTTCATGAACTTCACCGTCTGTTTAAGGATTTTGCAAAGCTGCCTATAGCCCACACAAGTCCAACTCTTGCAGATCCAGCTTTGCACAGAATATCCATCCAATTTATTTCTGGACATGCAGACACAACCTCCGCCCAGACAGCCATAGCCTCTCCACTTGAATCCAGCGATTCTTGTTCCTGGACGGGCCAGCCAAAGGCGATGGGATGGAAGTGGCCAGTAGCGATCTTTCCGATGCCATCAAAACGGAGCACAAAAATTAGCCCCACCTTTGGGGACAGCCACTTGTCCATAGTGCCGGCATAAGATAAATTACAAAATTTGATTTCTCTGGCAGCTTAACTGGCGGTGGCCTATGGAGTTAAAAAGCTCCGGCTTGCCTTAGAGTGCATATCAAACAAGGAGGGGGTCGAATGGGTATTGTGCAAGCGGATAGGATGTGGCAGGCCAACGGAAGGCACAGCTTACTCGTGGGAGACCAGAAGGGAGCCTCTTCCCCGTTGGAGGAAGTATTTGGCCGTTGGCAAGATGAACTTTTAGGCACATTATATATTCTTTTAGGTAGTCTGCATGAAGCGAAAAAAGCGTTCAAAGAAACATTTTTATACTGTTGGCAACGGCGTGAGCAACTTTCTCATCTTACGGATCGAAAGCTCTGGATATTCCAAGCAGCTTTAGAAACTGCCCGACAACGCCGGGCTACGGCCTGGCGACGTCGATGGAGGCTTTGGAATCTAGATAACCCTGAGCACGAACTTCCTCCGGCCCGGGAGTCGATGGAACTGGAAGAAACCGCTAATCCCGAGCTAGCCTTTTGGCGTCGAGTCCTCATGGAACTACCCCCGGAAGAACAGGAAGTGTTTCTTCTCCGACAAAACGGCCAAATGACGTATGAGCAGATCGCCGATATGTTGCACAGTCCACTGGGAGTAGTTAAAGCCCAGATGCATCGGGCATTGATCAAACTGCAGGAGGCCGCTCGTGCCCGAGCTACTTCTATGCCTGGGCCTTTCTGTTCCTCTTCCGGAGGGATCGCGACAGAATCCCCAACGGCTTCGGAAACAGTAGAAGTGTCGATAGGAATCGCTTCTACCCTACCCTCTGCCCTGGAACACCCACAGAAAGAAGATACCTCAGCTTCCATCCCCTTCTTGCCGATGAAATAGTCTTGATGCTTGTCTGCTCACAGCCATTCAGGCTAGTATCTTCTACTATAAAGGCCAAAGACCAAGAGACGAGTTGTATTTGGTTGGTCTTGTGGAAAGGTTCTTCGCCCCGTGAGAAAGGTTTTGCCATACTGCTCGGCTTCATGCTACTTTTGGTACGTTGGGATGTCTGACCGGAAAAGTGTTCAACAGATTCGATTTCTTTCTTAGAGGCTGTGGCTCTGTTGAAAGATTGCCCGCAGTCTGGGGAGGTTTTGCCCATATTGGTCGGTTTGGTTTCCGTTTTGGTGGGTTTAGGCCTCCGACCGGAAAGGGTTTCAACAGAGCCAGAGGCTGTCCCAAAGAGGTATTTAACGCTCAAAAAACACTGCCTTCCTGAATTGTCTAGGAACCTCTGAAAAATTCTGCCCATATACTGAAATTCATGAACTCTTGATTCTCCGGTCGGGCCGGTTTCCTAGCTGAACACCACTATTTGTTGGGTGCAAGCAATGCGAGCAAGTTCTATAAATGAGGTTGGGAGGAGAGTAAGGCAAAATGAAAAATATCTTCTTTCAATTATGTAGAGGTTCCTGTAGAAACGCGAAACATTCTATTTTACAGGCCAGTGGATGGAAAACCGACTCACCCTAAAATCTATCGGGGGAATTTTAAAATTCCAACTTTCAGGGGGGCCTGTTCGTGAAGAGAATATTTAGCTATCTTCTCAAAGGGCCAAGCGGCCCAAGAGCATGGGTTTGGGAGTTTCGATTTTGGTAGCCAGGAGGACCGGCAGTGGAACCGGACCAGGAAGCTCGTCTTTGGGAGCTGTATTATGGGCTTCTCTGTCCGGAAGAAGCCGCGGAGCTGCAGCGTCGGATTGCTTCCGATCCTCAATGGGCCGAGTTGTGGGCGCAGGTGCAGCAGAGGGCGGCTTTGCTGGCAGAGGCGGCACGGGTGCGGATGGACCAGCTGCCATTGCCTAGTAGAGATTCAGCAGCGGGTGGCGAAACGCTCCCGCCTCAGTCTACTGCTTATCCTCCGGTGTTGAGTGAAGCGATTCGTACCGGCCGAGCAGCGAGTCGACAGAGACCTTCTGTCAAACCCCTTTCGGCCACACAAGCCGCCCGGTGGGCTGTGTGGGTGGTGTATGTAAGCACGGCTTTATTGTTGGTGGTAGCCTTGTGGGGGGCATTGGTCCATCGACATTATTTGTTGGCTCTGACTGGACACCATCTTCGAGTGATGGTTCATGGGCCTTCAGTGCTAGGGCGAGGTGTGGAAAACCACTTTCTGGTTTTTACAAGCCGAGTCGATGGCCAACCCGTGGAAGCCCAAGTGGAATTTGCGCTTTTCGGGCCGGACCAAAAACGCTTCTTCAGCCAAAAAGAGACCACCGATCCTCAAGGGCAGGTCCGGGTGGTGCTCCCAGCGGACATGGACTTGCCTCAGTGGGTTCATCTGCAAGTCCGCGCGGAAGCAGCTAGCAGCCACCACAGCCACCAACGCCGTTTGGAAGTGGCTCCGTTAGAGTATCAAACGTTTTTAGGGTTAGATCGGCTATATTATCGGGCAGGAGAGAAGCTCCTTTTTCGTTCCATATCGGTACCTCGGTTTGGCCGCCGCTGCCAAGAGGAGATGTGGGTAGAGTTTGAAGTGCGGGACGCTGAAGGTCGTCCGGTGCCTGGGTTGTATCAGGAAGGCCGCACTTGGCAGGGGATCGGCTGTGGCGAGTTCCGGATTCCTCCGGATATGCCAAGTGGGCTTTACGTGCTGGTGGCCCGCAACGCTCAGCGACGGTTTACCGAGGTCCGAAAACCCTTCTGGATTCTTCCCTCGGTCCCGCCTCAGTTTCAACTGATCGTGAAATTTCAGAAGGCTCCTTACCGGCCAGGCCAACCCGTTACCGCCCAGATCCATGTCCAGCACAAGGGGCAACCCCTCCGCCACACGCCCGTCGAAGTCCGAGCAGAACTAGACGGCACTACCTTCTATCGAGACTCTTTGCGTACCGACGGCCAGGGCCAATGTGCAACCACGTTTCGGCTTCCAGAACGCTTCAGTGGCCATGATGCCTGGTTGTACGTGAAACTGCCTGCTAGCCCATCCCCGCTGATCACATGGAAGCAGATCCCCCTGGAGGGGCCGAAGCTGCTGTGCCAGTTTTATCCCGAAGCGGGTCTGCTGGTCCCGGAGGTGGAAAATCGTGTCTATTTTTCGGTGCGGGATGATCAAGGCCGGCCGGTAGAAGTACGCGGCCAGCTGCTGGATACCCAAGGTCGTGCGGTAGCCCAAGCTCAGACCACCCATCTAGGCCGAGGGGTCTTGCAATTCGTCCCGCAAAAAGACCAACAATACCGATTTCAGATCCTTCAGCCAGAGGGAGTCGCTACTACGGTAGATCTTCCGCCGATGGGAAAAGAAACCAAGCTGATCATTAAAACCGGGCTAGGTGTCGTGCCAGCGAACCAGCCTTTACAGGTACAGTTGCTTACTACCCCCAGCGTCAAAACCCCATTGCCGTTAATGGCCGTGGTGGTGTGCCGGGGCGTGCAGGTGGCCAGGCAATGGGTGGTGCCCCAGATCAGCCAAGAAGGCCAGGCGACCGAAACTCCTGTCCAGATTCCGCTGCCCCAGGGCCTATGGGGCTTGTTGCAGCTGAGAGTTTACGATTATAGCCAAAGCCCGCCGGTCCTGTTGGCGGAACGGCTTTTGTATCGGCTTCCCGTTCCGAACCTGCAGATAGAACTAGGCCTCCCGAAGCAGGTTTGGGAGCCGGGCAACACCGTCCCCCTTCGCCTGAGCATCAAAGGCGAGCAAGGCACACCGATTTCTGCCATTGCCGGTCTGTCTGTGGTGGAAGAAACCTCCTTGGGTACCATGCCCGCATTAGCACCCATAAGCCCATTCTGGTGGTTGGACCAGTTATGGGAAATCCCCGAAGATCTTCAACAAGCCGAGCTGTTTCTGGCCGATCGCCCCGAAAGCCATCAGACTCTGGACCTGCTTTTGGGCACCTGGGCAGGCCGAGTAAGGACGGCGGTTGCCGAAGAATGGGACCGGCAATTGGCCAGTAACCCCCGGCAGGTGTCCGGTCGCAACCCACCGACGCCCTTCAGAACCAGTCTGGAGGATGCCCCACCGCTGGTTTTAGATAATTTGCGTGAAATTCTGGCCAGTTATCAAGAAGCGAAAACATTGTTTCAGCAAGCTCGGCCAGAAACGCTTAACGCGATCACCTTGTGCAGCCTGTTGGGCGGAGCAGGTTTGGTTTTATTTGTGATTTTCGCCTCCTTGTTACAAGTAGCAGGAGGCGTCAGGATGTGGATTCCGGCCTTACTGGGCGCCACGATCTGTGTGGGCATCGGATTGGTTTTAGCCCATCCAGAATTCCTCCGTCCCCGAAGTCCTTATGGACTGCCTTTTGCCGAATATCCCACTTCCACCGATTCGCAGACCTCCCAGGATAGCGGTGAAGCTAGCACAGGCCGACCAAACGAACAACAAATCAATCCCCCTTTCAGCTCTTCTGTTCCGGCACGGTCGGCCGATGCTGGTTGGTCCGAGTCGAGCTTCTGCATGCTTTCGCCGGTGCATCTAGAGGCCGGCTTGGTGCAACCGTTCGGCCTGCCTGCAATGAGCGTGCGTCAATTGCTTTCTATTGCCGACCAACTGGACCACCCACTTGACGACTCCAAACCCCCGAAATTCTTGAACCAAGACCAAGCAGTTTCCCCTGCGGATTCCCGACCGGCAAAAGAACCGCTCCGTTCCGATCAGGGCCGCTCTGGAGTGCCAACCGCCCAGTTGCCTCCGACATCGGCATCCTCCGCCAACCTGCCGCCACCGGCCCCGCCTCACTCTGCCGAGCACCGGACGGAAGTAGCATCTGCCGAACCTCCAACGGAAAGTTCTGAGATCTTTTCCACGCCGTCAGGTTCTCGGTTTGTGGTCCGAGAATATGCGTATCGAGCGGGCCGAGGCTCGCAGACTCCACAATTGCCAAAATCGGGCGCCCAGCCGCTCCCAAAAACCCAGCAAGTTCCGCTGCTGTATTGGCATCCGTTCTTTGTGATCGGATCGGAGGGTGGCGTGCACTGCCAGTTTGATCTACCGGAATTGCCCGGAGTGTTCCGGATCCGAGCCGATGTGCTGACCTCAGAAGGCCAAATGGCCCTGGCCGAAGCAAAGATCGTTTCTAAACCTCCTTCGGCCAACCCCCCCTCTAGCTCAGAAAAAACGTCTGCTCCCAAAAACCGCCATAAGCGCCATCAATGAGTCTGGCGGGCGAACTGTTCGCTGGCTTCGACCAGCACGGTGAGGTTTTCCGGTGGCACACGGGGCGAAACAGAGCAAGCGCTACTTAAGATATAGCCGCTGCCTGGGCTGCCGACCCGAAGCCGGTATAGGGCGTCGGCCTTGACTTCCTCCCGGCTCTTTTTCAAGAGGGTGTTCACCGGGTCGATATTGCCCTTGAAAAACAGCCGATCGCCAACTCGCCGTTTGGCGTCCTCCAGATCTACATTGCCCAGCGGCGGCGGGTCCAGCGTGTCGATGCCGTCGATACCGGCCTGGGCCATCAGTTCCAGCCGATCGCCGATCCGACCGCAGGTGTGTACATAGACCGGCAGGCCCTCCTGGTGGACGGCCTCAGCTACCTTCGCCTCATACGGAAGCACAAACTCCGCATATTGCCGGGGCGAAATGAACCCGCCGCCGGCAAAGGCCGACGAAATCAAAATGGCATCCACTCCGCGCCGGGCAAATCGCCGGGCCAAGTCGGCTGTGCCCTCCGCATAGGCCGCCAAAATGGCATGGCAGCGGTCCGGCTCGTCCAAAAGATACATTAGCGCCTGCTCATAGCCGAACAGCTCCATCAGTTGCGTAAACGGCGAGAAGACCTCCGCATGGACTGAAACCTGTCCGGCCGTCTCCGCTAGGACCAAATCCACCGTGCGCCAGATATAGTCGGGCCAATAGTTGTTTTTGTCGGGCCGGTACGGTTCCATGCCGAAGTAGAAAGGATATTTTAGGCCGCCCGGCCCGTGGGGATCATCGTAGTAGATGAGGTCGGGGTCCACTTCTTGGATGGTGGGACGGCGCCGGCCGCCAGCAGGAAAATGTTGCACATTATCGTCGGCTGGGCACCGGGCAATGTCGCCATTTTTCCAATAGACGGTTTGGCTGCCGTCCGGGTGGGTTTCGATCCGAGCCACCCATCGCATCCAATCCGGGTCGGTCCCCAGGAGATTTATCAAAATGCCGTCGAACCGGTAGCGCCGTTGCAGGGTAACCAAGGCCCGGGCAAACCCTTCGCTAGTAAACCAAAGCTCCACCGGGCGAATCTCGGTATTCAGAAGATAATGGCCGATGGCCAACTGACACATGACCGGCACTCGATCCACCGGCTCATGGCGCATGGCCGCCGCCACCCGCTGCCGCCCCGTCATCGGAAAC
>JANXAQ010000065.1 GCA_025062105.1 Thermoguttaceae bacterium | reverse complement strand
ACATAATTTTAAGGAGATATTTTTATACCATTTTGGTTCTTTCCGGGTTGAGTCAATACATAGCGGGGGCTAGGAGTGCAGCACTTCTCTAATATGTCAATGTTTATACAAAAACGGTGAAGGCCTATTTAATCAAAAATTCATATAGGTCACTATATGTCTAGAATTAGCCAGGGGTTTCTTTAATTTCTCTAAACTCGACGTTTGCCATTTTCCCTAACTTGGTTTGTCTCCAAAAGTTGCGGCGAACACTTCTTTTGTTCACCCGATTTCCTAAATCCAATTCCAAGGAGTTACAGATTTGCCCTTTCAGCAGGGGCCAAAAATGGCAAAAGTCGAGCTAAAGGAAGCTCTGCATAATTCAAAAGAGAGGTTTTTATACCATTTTGGCTTGTACTCCCTCTAACACAACATATAGGGGTATCAGCATTGCCAGTATCCAACAGATAGTCGCTGTCTGGGTAAGACAACCGAACGAGTAGAGGATCAAAAGTTCCTAAATATCACTATATGTTCAGTATTGGACAGAGATTCCCAAAGTAACAGTGGGCTTCTATGGAAAAGTCCGCTTTAGGTGGGGCTATAATCTGTTGCCGTTGTGAGCCTCCACTTTTGCCCATTTCTAGGGAGGCGGCTCCTTTGGATGTCCTAACCCTTTGAGAATATTGGGGTAGGAACATTGCGGGAGAAAGAATCCTCAATGCCTAAGTCCTTGAAACAAAAGAAGTTAAAAAATGGCAAAAGTAACGTTGTGAGCATCAATCCATCCAAAAGCTGTGGATAACAGTGAGCTTTGGGCAGCAGGGGCAGTTCCTTCCATCGGCGGAAACGTTACAGATTCCCGGTAGAAGACTGCTTAACGGGAGAACCTCTTTCAGCAGGTGATAAGTAGCGGAGCGGAAACGGAACAGATTCTGTTAGAAGATTGCTTACCCAGGGATGCCTGCTGAGAGGTCTCCAATTGGCTAAATAGGGGCCTATCCCAGCAAGTCTAGTTGAGTGCCGGTAGCACCATTGGGATCTTCCGGCCGGCAGGGCGGGGATGGGGGCGGAGGATTTGGCAGTGGCCGATTGGGCATCTGCCAAGGAAGCCGACCATCCGCATCCCGCTCATCGGTTTGGTGCTCTTGGCCATCGGTTTGACCGATACCGGCCGCATCAGCAGCTTGCTGTTCGGTTCGGATGCGACGTTGATGGGCCGCTGACTCTTGATGGGTCCGGTCTAATTCCGTGCCTTTGGTTTGCGCCAACGGAGCACCAGCCGCTCCGGCTGCAATGGGGCCTAAAGCTCCTACTTGCATGGTCGTTCTCCTTTATCGGGGAACAGACGCAATAGGCATGGCGTTTGGCTTCCTGGCAATGGGTTTCCTAACTATTCACCCAAATGAGGTACCCATAAATTGGAGAAAAGGAGAAACTGACGAAACTAGAGAAACCTCCAAAATTCACCATGTTTCCCAAATTCCCCAGCTTTTTTTTCTACATTGCCCATTTTTATCCCAGGGTAGATCCCGACACGGTTAACTCCACTCAGCTGAAGTATTACTGGGTTTGTAGGTAATCGAGGGGTATCCTCTATAGCCGAGTTTTCTTTGGGGGCCTTCTGCTGCAAGGGTAAAAACATAGGCTTCGGAGGTCTCCTATCAGGGTTAAGATCGGTTTTTAGAAGTAGGTGTCTCCTTATTAAAAGTAGCATACTGGCCAATCGGTTAAGGTGGTTGGGAAAGTTGGCCCTGGGATGGGAGGGGTGGTTGGCCGATGGAGGACCAAGGCCTGCCAAGAGGTTTTGGCGGCAAGCGGTGGAGGGGGTTGGCTAGTCGGGTGCCAGAGGCAGCTGCCCCCGGACCGATCTGAGAACCGGTAAGATTCTGTACCGCCTGATTGAGGGTGGGAAAGACTTGTTTTTCGGTTTTTGGTTCGTGCAAGGAGCCGGTTACGCGAATGACCATAAACTCCTGGCCAGCTCCGCCGAGCAATTGTTTGAGCAGGGGAGGCTTTCGATCTTCCCGGCCCAAAATAGGGGACAAAGTTAGGTTTAAGTCACCATGGAAATTGGTTTCGCCAGCCCCGTGCAGACTGATGGCATCGCCTTGAAAGGCAATTCGATCAAGATAGATATGGGGACCGGCAATTCGAAATTGCAGGTCGCAGTCGCTGAAGGCATTGGTATCCGGTCGGCGTAGGTTGAGCACTTTTAGCAGGGCGATCATCAAAGGCAATTCGTAGATGTCGGCCTCACGAAGGTGGAGAGCGCCTCGACCGGTGAAAGTATGGATATTTTTACCGTAACCATGCAGATACAGCCAGCCGGAGAGTTTGCCCTGCAGGTCTTGGATGCCTGGCAGATGTTCCTGGGCGATTTGTGCCAGGTTGGCTTCAGAGAGAGTGGCTCGGAGGGCGAATTCGGGTTGGGAACCTAAGCGAATCCAGCCTTGGCCGGTGGCTTGGCCGCCAAAGAGTTCTCCGGTAATGAGTCGGGCAGCTGCTCCGGCGACAGAGTCGGCAGGTTTGCCGGTCTGTTCTGCTAAGTGAGTTTGCTGCCGTGTCTGGGCGTCTGGCCCAAAAAGCACATATTGGCTGTCGATCCAAAAAGGGCCTCGAACTCGGACGAATTGGCAACCTTGATACAAGAAGCTATCCAGATCCATCTGGCCCCAGAGGGCATAGTCCTGTGCGTGCCAGTGGCCGGCCAGCTGCATAGCGCCGTGAATATTTTCTAGGAGGATACCCGGTTGCAGGCGGCCGCCGATCATAGTCAATTCCAGATTCCATTGGCAGGAGAGCCTACTGGCTGGTTCGGCGGATTGGGCCAGTTGCCAGCGGCCTCGCAACGCCAAACTGCCTTCTGGATTGAGCACCGCAAAGGCTTTTTTAAGTGGTTCGGGCAGGGCTTTGGTCAATTCCCGATCTAACGGCAGCCGATCCACAAACAGGTTTTCCATTTCCAATTGCCAGGCTCCGTCGGGCTGGAGTCGTCCGAACAGCTCAGCACCAATTCGCACCGAACCATGTTCCCCCCGAAATCCCTGCCAGAAGACTTGATTGTGGGCGAAAAACAGCTTGCCTTGGAGTTTTTCCAGCCGATATGGGAAAGCTACCGGTTCAATGCTGGATCGGTCGGGGATCGGCTGAGCAGTAAAACGCACCTCAGCGGCTGGTTGGCCAGTGCGATACCGGATTTCCAGTGCCGACAGATCTACCTGACCAGTAGGTCGCAGTTGATTCCACAGGCGTTGGGCCGCTGGCGGCAGGGCCTCCCGGAGTTCTTCATCTAAAGGCACCTTCTCGGCTACCAGATTCAGATATAGTTCCATTGGGGGGAGGAGCTGTTCCGCGGGCCGGAACATGCTTGGAAACAGACCGGCTGACTCAGTGCAAACCAGCGGTTGAGAAAATAGGCGCCCAGCCAGCAATTGGCTGAAGTGGTTTTCGGGATTGTTTTCCGGAGTCTGTGCGAGAGGTTGTGAGGATGGGGTTGCTATAGGAATTAAATGTCCATAACCACGGATTTGAGCCGAACCGTTACTACCAGTAAGCCCCCACAATTCCCATCGACCATCGGTGCATTCGAAGGTTCCTCGCAGGTTTCGGATAGGGTATGGAAACCGGTCATAGCAGATGGCACCTCGCTGAAGCTGTAAACGGATTTGCCGAGACCCCTGCTGGTCCAGCCGTTCCCGATGCCACCGATACGCCACATCTAGGCTCCCTTGAGGATGCAGGGGAGCAAGAAATCGCCGGGTAGGTTCTTGGAGAGCATCGAAAAACTTTTGATCGATGGGCAGACCTTGGGCCTGAATTTCCACCCAGCCGGTCGGTTGGTTCAGCGGATGCAAGATCTCACCAGTAATCCGGACCGGTTGATTTTCGCTGAATGCGGTCAGTTGCAGCCAGAGGGTGTCGTTGCGTAGCTCGAGTCGGCCTTGAGCATGATCCAACCGATAAGGAAACTTTGCATATAGGAAAGAAACGTCCAGGCATTCGACAGTAACTTCCGGGAACCAGTGTTGGCCGTCGTAATCGAGCACCACATCTAGGTTCGCCTGCCCCGAAGGCCGATATAGATCCCAATGCCGAACCAGCGACGGTCTAATGCCCACCAGTTCCAGCCATTCTCGTCGGAGTTCCAAATGCCGGATTTCTGCTTCTAAGTGGAAAGGGCAGTTGAGTTGATAACCGTTTTGCCGATAACTGAGACGCAAGGTGGCGGCCCCATGCCGGGCAAACAATTGCTCGACCCGTAGCCCATCCGGATCCGCCCGAAACACCGCCCAGATGTCCGTGAGCGGATACGGCAGCCGGGGGTCTTGCAATCGGCCATTGGTTAATCGGCCTGCCAGCTCCCATTGGATGAGCTCTTGCAGGGAGGCACGATGCACCAGGCGGAAACTGGCATCGACTTGCCCCTGAAAGCTCCTCCCACTGAGCCACTGGGGAATCTGCTGGTTTGGCAAAAGCGCTTGCCAGTCAGGCGTCAGCTCCCAACCAACCACCTTTGCCCAAAGGGCATAGTCCCCAGAAGCCAAATCCAGCCAACCTTCCATCGTTAGCTCTTGCAGGCTTTGACCCGTCAAACTCAACCGCAGTTGCTGCGCCCTGCCTGGTACATCAGACGATGGTACATCAGACGGCCTTTCCCCCTCGCCCTGTAACCCGCTATCCAAACCCGGTGCACCAAGCACCATGCGCACGTCTCGAAAGATAATATGGGAAGTCGGCTTGCTCGTATCGAGCACCAGAATTACCGTCCCCTGTTCGACCCCAAGCTCCGGGTGCTGGTCTGACAAGGAGGCCTGGGGTTGAAGGTTCGAATAGTTCCAGGTTCCCTCCGGACTGCGCCGCAGATACAACGTGGGCCGATAGAACTGCAGCCGATGGATCGGGATGTTCCCTTGAAGCAGATCAGACCAGTTCGTCGGACAGTTTAAAAACAGTTCTTCGCATTCCAGCAGAGGCAGCCAATCCCCGCCGACCGGTTCGGCTAACTGAAGCCCCCGTAGCAAAATCCCCTCTCGCTGGGCCTCCCGGACCAACTCCGCAGATCGAAGGCTAATTTTCAGATGGGGATACTGCTTGGCAAAAACCCGAAGCACTTCGCTACGTAATTTTTGATCCACCTGCCGATAGAAATACCCCACCCCGATGGCTACTCCCACCACAGCCATCAGAACGATCCATTTGACCAACTGCCAACAAATCTTTACAATCCGCCGGAAAATGGTCCAGCTCTCCTTGCTCGACTAGTCGGCGGCGGAGATATTTCCAACCCGGCATATGTTCCGAAGCCGCTCGAATCGGTTTGCAGGACTACTCCCGCCCTGTGCAGTGGGCTTATTTCTACCCCTCTGCCTCGGTACTAAGAGCATCCTGGCATGTACGATAATCTTGGTAGATTGCGGCCAAACCTCCTAGAACAAAATACCCGCCCTCTAACAAACAGTGTTCCCTACAAGGGATCAGGGTGAGGGAGACACCCACCGAGGGCGGAGGAGCTAGGGCAGAAGGCAGACGCACAGTTCCCCAATTCAAACGTATTCTCCCCACCGCCTTCGGCCTTCTCTCTTGGGTGTACAAGGCTCCCGCAGCCGGCATTGCCTTCGGCTCAGCCGGCCTCTCCCACTCCTGGACAGAGGCAGTTTCGCCATTGGGCTGAAGTGATACTGATTTTCACTTGCTAGAGCTGACGGTTACCAGGCTTTGGTTACGCCGGGCGTTGCGCACGGGTAGCTGCCATCGGGAAGCGGTTTGGCCGGCGGCTCGGCCTCCCAGGTGTAGGCCGGGGGCGAAAGGTCCAACTGGGACTGTACGGCATCGTCCCACCGGACTAC
>JANXAQ010000152.1 GCA_025062105.1 Thermoguttaceae bacterium | reverse complement strand
TCAATGTCTTTGAACATTACTTCCGTTTCACCCCAGACTTGCAAGGCAATCAAGCCTTCCCCTGGACCGGCATAATTCCGCCATTGAGCAGTCTGCTGGCCCGCTACGGTTACCGTGATTGTTCGGCCTTCGGCTCGGATGGTCATATCGGTCCATTCGCTACGGACTTGGCGATGAAGATCGGGATCTAAGGAACTGAGGTTGACTTGCCGCCCTCTCCGATTGGAATCCGCATATACTTCAAAAAAGCTTCCCGTGATAGACCGGTCGCTGGCGTCCAGGTCGATTTGCAAGCCTACCAAGCCGGCCCAGCCGCCTTCGGAGCTTCGGATCATAATGCCACTATTGCCCGACGGAATCTTCAATTTCAGCCGAAGGATAAAATCGCTGAATGTCTTTTTTTCGTAGAGCAAGAAACCGCCAATGGGTCGTGGCCGATCCAATCGCCCTACAATGGCCCCTCCTTCTACATCCCATCGGCCTTGGCCGATGGCCCGCCAACCACGCAATTCCTGGCCGTCAAAAAGAGACACAAATTCCGCTTGTCGGTCTGAACTGCGCTGGGAAGAAGAATCTGAAGGGCTCGGGGAGGAAGACCCACCGGGAGGTGGGACCGGTGGAATTGCCCCCGGCGCCGGAGGCGCTGGCGCCGAAGGCGCCGGCTGGGCCTTAGGCGTCCGGCTGGGACGCAGCGGCAACTGCCCCTCCTGATGCGCTCGGCGGGCCTGCTCTATCGCCTTCCGAGCCAATGCGCTTTCTGGCACTCGGTCGAAATGGTAGTTAATATCATCCCGAACTGTGTTAGGAACCCGGCCCCATGCCGGGGAACCTAATTTGGGAAATAGTGTATCGTACACTCCTTGGGCGATCTCTGGATCTTGTTGGGCCAGCAGAGCCACTACCTCGTAAGCGACTCGGCAATAGCGGGCGCCTCGTCGGATCGACAGCGTGGTCTCGATTGCACCGGCGTGATCCATGATCTGGGCGTATCCTTTAGCCACTTCGCCGAAAAGCCAATCTCGCAGAGATTCTTCTGCAACTCTGTCTGCCACTTGCCGGGCTTTGGACAAAAGTTCTTGGGCGGCTCCGGTTTCGCCTTTTTCATAGAGAGTTACCGCCTCAGCCACCAGGCGTTCCACTTCGCTGCGGGGGGTTTCGGGCGCCCGAGGTACGGGAGATGAGGGCGGAGGTGGCGGCGGCGAAGGCTGGGGCGAACGAGGCAAGGCCCGTAAACTCTTCTCCAGCCGGGTTACTTTGCCTGCCGGGCATTCCACAGACATCTCCTCGACGGCATAGCCGGCCAATTGGAGTCGGATCTGATACGTGCCCGGCTGCACTTCTAAAAGCAGATTGGTTTTGCCCACTGGTTTACTGTTCAGGAACACTTCAGCCCCGGCTGGTTCAGTCTTGACAAACAGCCAGGTATTCGGCTCCGAAGAGACCTGCACCTTAGGTTGTTCGGCAGGTTGCTCAGCTACTTTGGGTTCTTCTGCCCAGGCCAGACAACAACAGGCAATCAACCAGTACATCACTTCGTCTCCTTGATGCTAGCAGTTAGGCCTCCGGACTGCCCAGGAGGCTTGTGGCGCGACATAAAACCCTTTAGCACGCCTGGCACACCTTTTGGTTCTAACCGGAGTGGAATGGATCCGCGTCCTCCCCACCGGCTTCGGGTATTTGTACCGCCCGAATTCTCAGTCAAATACCACAGATTTTCCCCCTAGAAAGAAACGTCCTCTTGTTACGCCAGAGCAACCAGTGGGGGAATCTTGGCGCCGAGGGGCCCCTTGGCTTTCTCCAAAAATTTCTTGCGCGAGAGGAGAAAATTTCCCTTGAAATTTTTCAATTTTTGGCATTTTCCTTTGGATGGCCGGAGAGCTTGTCCCCTAAGTTTCTGGATTGAATGCCCCTATGAGTGGTAACCCCTCTGGGAGGTAACTTTCATGGGGGGAGAGGTTGAGATAACTGTTTTTCATAAGCGGTTAGGGCATGTTGTTTATTCTCAATGCCAGCCAAAAGTGGGGGTCGATTGACATAATAAAAAAATGTCCTATCCGTTGGACGGGGAGACGGCAGAACTGCTTACTTCTTCTGAGTGGCAAACCTCCAGCAGTTTTCTCTTCGTGAGAGTCTCCAAGGGTAAGAAGGTGTTTGTGCCGAAAGGTGGGGGCGGATGGGTGCAAGTGAGTTGAGTTCCGGTACTCTGTGGATTCATCTCGGGCAGGGGGATCCCGAGGCTTGGCAGGAGTATTATCGCCGGTATGCCCCGCGGCTTTTGGCAGTGGCTAAGAAACTAGGGCTCTCACGAGACGAGGCTCACGAATTGCCCCAGGAAGTCGGAGTAAGGATTCTGTTGGGAAAGGTACGCTGGGGGCGACAAGGTCGGCTTGGAGATTTTTTGGCAGGAGTAGCGAAAAACCTTTCGCGCCTTTTTAAAAGCCGACGCTCTCGAGAAATTCCCGCTCAACCCCATCTGCTTCCAGAAAACCTACAACGCCCGAGGAGTCCTAACGCCCATCAGGAAGAAACCATCGCTATGGTAATGTTTCTTATGGATCGGGTGGGGAAGGAATTCCCACCTCAGGATGTGCAGATTTTTGAGCTGATGGAAATACAACAATATACCGCTGCCGAGACTTACCGAGTTTTATTTCATTTAGAACAAAATCCACACGCAGGAAAAAAGTCAAACAATCAGGAGAATGAATATAAAAAACTTTACAAGAAAAATGAGAGGGTGAAAAAGCGGTTTAAGGAACTTGCCATAGCCTATCGGGATCATGGACCTCCCGATGAGTACATTGAATGGATTCGGCGTCAGGCGGCATATTCTTCCACTGGCCGGCCTCCAGCCTCTCTGCATTAAAGGTTGTGGGAAAACTGGCTTTGGGCCGGTTTCGCGTGGGTTTTGGGGAACCAGGCTTCTTAAAACTGCTTAAGAAGTTCTCCCAAAATGAAATCCCTACCATAAAAATGGCGCCCCTGGGAAATCGAAATGCTTAGCCAAACCCCCATTTTGTTAGAGATTGTATCAACTTCACTTTTGCTGCCACTTTTAACCCTCTACCGAATGCGCAACGCTATAACTCTTTGTGGACATTGGGGTGGGAAATTGCGTCTGCAAGGACCTCAGAAAATTAGCAAAAGTTGAAGTAATAATAAATAGGAACCTCTGCATAATTCGAAAGGGATATCTGTATACCATTTTGTCTGCTCTTTTCTCTAACACAACATATAGGGCTGCTAGCATTGCAAGCACCCAATAGATAATAGATGTCCCGATAGGAGAATCAACCGGCTAGAGAGTCAAAGGTTCACAAAGTTCACTATATGTTCAGGATTTTGCAGAGGTTCCAATAATAAAGGAAAACTTCAGCCAAATGAAGAAACTCTCTAGTTTCGCCGAAGCAATGCCTATGAGGGCATCCCCGCGAAGCATTGGTATCTACATAACGGCTTTCTCGGCCAGCAGTCCTTTCAGGTCGAATACATCGACAAAGGCCTAGCTGCATTGGTATCTATACACGGCTTTCTCCGACAAGGTATCGTGGCCTTGGCGACCAGTTTCCCCCAATATATGGGGGCCGAAAAGATGTGTAGATACCAACGCTCGCGAAGGGGGGGCGGCCAAACTAGATAGACCCTAGCAAAACCGCACTGCTGCTTGGCAGCAAGGACATAGTGCGCCATTAGGCTGATTAATAAAAAAATAAATAAGAAATCAAGCCGGTAGAACTGCTTGCACGCTGAAAAATCCATGTCCAGACAACTGGATTACGCGACTTTTGCCCCTTTGGGTCTGGCCCTGGAAGGGGAAATCGCTAACTGCTTGTAACTGTTGGATTTAGGAAATTATGTGAACAAAAGGAGGTTTCGTTGTAACTGCTGGAAACAAAAGCAGTTAGGGAAAACGCCAAAAGTCGAGGATAACACTTCAGCCGAATGGAGTGGCTCTAATGTTTCGCCTTTTCCCTGGCGGGAGACGGTAGGGTCAGAGGCAAACCAGCGAGGGCAGAAGCCAGTTGGCAGAGGGCGGATAATCTGCTTCAAATAGTCCAAGGACCTCTCATGCCCCCCGCTTTCTTCCTTCTGCTCTCTAGTTGAAGGCCCTCGCAGCCGGGCTGGGATTACCGAAGGCAATGACATCCACTGCCACACAGGGCAGCGACAGTTTTGTTCACTCGGCTGAAATTGTTACACAATTTGAATCTTTTTGAATCTTTGAATCTCGACTTTTGCCATTTGGGACCATGTACCGCAGGGACCAGGCTCTAACTCTTTCTCGCATTAGGCTTAGGAAATTACATGTACAAATGAAAGGTGCTTGCTAACTTTCGAGGCCAAAAGAACTTAGGAAGATGGCAAAAGTTGAGATCCAAAGGAGGGGGTCCCCCGAAAATTGCTAAAAGTCGGGGTTAATCGGCTACTAGCTTTTCGCGGAATTTCTGACCCATGGCTTCTTCGCCTCCCGAGATTCCTAATTATCAGCTTCTGAGTTTGATCGCTCAGAGGCCAACTTGCCAAGTTTGGTTGGCTCAGGACCGGCCGTTAGGCCGCTACTGTGCTATCAAAATCATCCCCCGCGCTGCCGAACCTTCTAGCGAGGACGATCAGGCCCAGCGAGAACTCAAAGCCCTTCGAGCACTCCAGCAGCGTATTGGACATAGCCATCCTCATTTGATAACTATTTATCAGGCCGCCGTAACCTCAGAGTATCTTTATTATGTGATGGAACTGGCCGACGATCTTTCTGGAACATTTCCTTCCAATCCTCAGCTTTATCGACCTGCCAGTTTGGCCAATCGGTTAGCTAAACAGATACTGCGCCCCGAAGACTGTGTGCGTTATGCCCAACAGCTTCTTCAAGGTTTGTCAGAACTCCATCGCTTGGGCATCGTACACCGGGATGTAAAACCCTCGAATTGTGTCTTCGTGGGGGGAGTACTTAAGCTAGCCGACTTCGGTTTCCTCAAACCTGTGGGGAAAGACATCTCGCTGGTAGGAACCGCCGGGTACATTCCTCCAGAGGGAGTCCTCGATGAAACGGCAGATGTTTATGCTGCTGGAAAAGTCATCTATCAAATGATCACTGGGCTTGAGGCCACCCAGTTTCCTTGGCTAGGCCCCTTTGGAAGCCGCATCGGGCAATATCCTACTTTGGCCCTCCTAAACCAAATCGCCCTTCAGGCTTGTAGCCCCGATCGGTTCAAACGTTTCGCTAATGCGATCCTAATGCTCCAAACTCTCGAAGATCGTCTCCGCTGTTTGGCTCCCAGCACGTCTAGCCCCACGGTGCCTTCGCCCATGCCTGTCTCTTGTCCGGAGGAACAAATTCTTTCTTCTCAGTCCTCAGATCTTTTCGGTAAGAATACTGCCCCGGGCAGATGGTCGGCAGTAGTTATCCCCGTGGTGGCTTTAGGCCTCCTGCTGCTGGTAGCCTTTTGGCCTCGAAGCCAAACTCCCCCTTCCGAAGCGACACCTCAAACGGTCTCGGTTAATTTCGTGGCCGGCCCCTGGGAAGCCGAAATCCTTTTGGACGGAGAACCTATCCTGGCACCAGATAAAACACCTTATCGTACCCCCTGTACTATTCCAGACCTACCAGCCAAATCCTATCGGCTCGGCCTTCGTCTGCCTACGGGTGAAACCTACGAACTGGGGGAAGTGGACTTCAGCTCCGTGCGAGAAGTGGTCCTCCCTTTCCCCTTCTCCCAGCAGCTTCCAAAGAAGTAAGCCGAGGCTGTCTAGTCGGGAGCGGCGGGTCGCTATTATCCACAATGGCAACTGCTCTGAAAGTCTCGTCCAATAAAATGGGCAATATAATAGTGGAACCTCTGCATAATTCTGGTTTTTAAACTCTTGGGCATTGAGGGCAGGCAGACGCCGGCAAAGCCCAAGAGGACTAAAACATACCTCCACATTCCTTTGCAGTATAATCACCCCCCGGCGCTGTCAAGCATGGAGAAAAAATTTTTCGGAAAATTTTCTAAAAGAGAGCTACCCCACTTTAGTAGGCCATTAGGAGGGATGGCCCACTTTAGCGGGGCTTCTCTCAA
>JANXAQ010000094.1 GCA_025062105.1 Thermoguttaceae bacterium | reverse complement strand
ACCCAATCAAAGGCACTGATCCGATCCGTGCCGATCAGCAGAAGCCGGTCTCCAAGATCATAGATATCCCGCACTTTCCCCCGGCGCACCGGCAAACCGGGTAACTCACTCTGTAACATCACAGGTTGCATTGAATATATGCTCCGGTACCAAGAAAACCGTATCCAGCCATTCGAAATTGTTTATACCAAAATCGGAAGAAAAATCGAGGGGGGCTCTAACCAGAGAAATCCAGACGGAAGCCAAACTAGGCTCCAAGTCCGGCAGCAGTCAAAGAGACAGAGGCGGTCCAGGGCTTGCAGGAAGACACCGCATGCGGTACACTCCCAAACAGACAAGGCGCAGAAGATGTTTGCTAACAGTTCAACCGAATGGAAAGGGCCTATGTGTGTGACCGCATCCTGCTGCTTTTATAGGGTGAGGAGGCAGCGGAACTGCAGAAACAAGCCGGGCTTGTTTGCCCTCTGGAGTCCGTCAGCTTTGGTTGGCTTCCTCTCCAGAGTACATCGGTATGTACACATTTTTTGGAGCCACAATACGGTGGTGGAAAGTGGTCCGGAAGGGCACAACATTTTGGCGCAGAAAGCCACTCGATAAATACCCTTTCTTCCCCCGGAGGGGAGGAGAAAAGACTTCCTTCGGCTGAACTGTTACGAGGTTTGAGCTGGGCTGCCTAGGAGGGCTGGGCGGTATGGGACGGATGCGAGTGCTTGTTTGGCCGCCGGATCGCATCACGTCCGAAATGGCCCAGCAGGCATATCTGGCCGGGATAGATCGCATACCTTGGCCCTGTCGGGTGGAATGGAACCAGGGGGAGCTAGTAATCGAGCGGCATGTGTCCGACTCGGCCAATCTTTACATCCCTTGGCCTGTGGAAGGAGTAGGGGTGCTGATGCTGAGCACAGCCACCCTGATGGAGCGAGAGGAGCCGTATCATTTGCCTCTGGAATTGGCCCGCGGCAAACTAGCCCAAGTGCGAAACCAATTGGGCGAATGGGAAGTAGTGGGATTGGTAGCGCCGGAGGAATTACGGCGGTTGATTTCAGAGGCTACCCGTCAATTGGCCGAAGCGGTATTGGAACCTCCAGGTAGCGAACAGTCCACCCGGGCTGCTGAGCAGGCGTTGCGTTTGGCCGTCGAAGCCGCTGACCGGTTAGCATCTTGTTATGCGGAACAAGTCTTGGCAGTCCGACGGCGAGGCGGTTCCAAATTACCGACCTGGGTTGGGGTAGAACTAGACAATGCGTTTTTAGATGAAGGTACCGGAGGACATCTACTACCTGCGATTTCCGCTGCCTGTGTGCCGATAGTTTGGCATGATGTGGAAGCAAGAGAAGGAACATATCAGTGGGAGGTGGCCGACGAGTTGATCGGCTGGTGCCGAAAGAATCAACTTTTCACTATAACCGGTCCTCTGCTGCAATTAAACCGGCGCAGTTTGCCCGACTGGACGTATCTGTGTGAAGATGATGCAGAGGCCTTTGGCGCCTTTGCTCAAGAGTTTGTGCAGGCAGCAGTCCGGCGCTACCGCGGGCAAGTCCAATTATGGATCGCTGCCAGTCGAATCAACGTTCCCGCCCATCTTTCCTTGTCGGAAGAGGAAAGGATTCGGTTGACGGCTCAGGTGATCCAATGGATCCGTTCAGCTGATCCTCAGACGCCGGTGGTGGTCGGGTTTGATCAGCCGTGGGCTGAATATCTGGCTCAGCGAGAAATGGATTTTCCTCCGTTGCATGTGGCCGACACCTTACTTCGAGCTGACCTGGGGCTGCACGGCCTCCTGCTGGAAATGAACTTGGGCTATCAGCCTGGCGGCACGTTCTACCGGGATCTGCTGGAAATCAGCCGACAGCTAGATCACTGGGCCATGCTGGGCGCCCCGCTGTATATTTCCTTTTGCGCTGCCAGCAGCGACCAGCCAGACCCGCTGGCCCACTACGGCAACCGCCGACCACCCCCCGGCACCAGCCCACGAAGCCAACAACTCTGGATCAGCCGATTAGTCCCTCTGCTCCTGGCTAAACCCTATATCCAGGGAATCCTCTGGAATCATCTGCGAGATTATCTGCCGCATGATTATCCCCATGCCGGCCTGTTCGATCTGCGCCGACAACCCAAACCAGCCCTCCGCACTCTGGCCGCCCTCCGACACGCCTTCCTAAAATGACTCCCAGCACCCCGTGCAGCAAGAGCAGAAAACGTCCCTTCTCATCTCTCCACAAGCTGGCATGCAGGAGGTTCCGTCCCTTCCTAACCGAACGGTCAACCCACAGGGAGGCTCGGTAGAGGGAAACCGAAGAGCCCCTGTGCAGGAAAGGGGACAAGAGGCCGAGCAGAAAGGCCCCCCATTCCTGCCTGGACGGGAATGCCAACCGAAAGACTTCGTCGCAACCGGGAAGCACCTCCTTCATTGGGCAAACAGGTTCCTCAGTGCTTTCTGCACGGCGGCTTGCATTTTTTCTAGACCAGTACGGGCTACCTGCAGAGCCTCCTGCTTCCAATAGTCCCGGTTGAAAAGCTCCAGGGAAAGGTAGCCCCGGAAACCGGTCTCATACAGAATCTGTAGGATTCGGTTCAGCGGAGCTACCCCATCGCCTGGATAGACCCGGTGGCTGTCGCCTATGGTTTCCCGTGGGGGATCGGCCGGGTAGTCGTTCATGTGTAAGTTGGACATGACAGAGCCGGCAACCAAACGCAGCCCTTCAAAACTAGATCCGCCTTTGTACAGTTGATAGACGTCCAAGAGCAGACCGGCCTGAGGATGGCCGGTTTCAATGGCCACATAAACCGCCTCAGACAATCGGCCCAATGTTTGGGAAGCGCCCCAAACCTCCAATTGAGGTATGACCCCCACCTGCTGGCCTAGCTCCAGCAGTTTCCGATACCGCTCGGCAATGGCGGGCAGGGGAATTGCTTTTTGTGTGGCCCCAGACGGTGGTGCGGCAATCCATCGACCACCCAACTGAGCCACCCAGTCCATTTCCCGACGCATTTGTTCTAGCCCTTTGGCCCGAGCCGCCGGGTCATCCACAATCCATGGGGCAAAACCAATAGCTCCCACCACGACCAAGCCATGGTCTTCTAGGCGTTTTCGCAGATCGGCCAATTTACCGCCGGATTCCTGAAAAGCGGCTAAATCCCGAATCCAGGGTTCAATGCCGTCATAGCCTGCCTTAGCCGCCACCTCGATCTGCTCAGGTACCGAGAGCTTCTGCCCCATAATCGTACTGGTATTCAGGGCAAATTGAAAGGGCTTCTGCCGTCCAGAGCCTCTTTCTCCAGCAGGCCTGGTTGTTTCCGGATCGCATGGCTTCGGAACGGTGGATTGGCTAGTTTCGAAGCCATCGGCAGGGAAAGCCCGGCTCGAAGCTACTGCCCCCACTACTCCGGCCGCTGCGGCTGTTACTCCTAACCCCGCTTGCCCCAACCACTGCCTCCGAGAAAGCTGGTTAGATTCCCTAGGTTTCATGGTAAACCCTCTCTACTGTTTGGTGGTGTCTTGCCGGAGATCTTTCACCTGGCTTTAACCATCTTGGACGTTGCGCCCACAGGGAAAATCTCTAACTCTTGGGAATTATTAGAGTTAGGAACTTCCGTAAACAAAAGCGTGAGCAAAAAGAAGTATCTTTGTAACTCGACTTTTGCCATTTTTAGCTTCCTCCCGGAGGGGAAAAGTTCTCACTTCTTGGAACTATTGGACTTAGGAAATTCAGTGAACAAAAGGACGTTTCGGCGTAACTCTTAGAAGCAAAAGCAGTTAGGAAAAATGGCAAAAGTCGAGTGTAAATCCTGCAACAAAACAAGGTTAGAAAAAATGGCGGAATCCGAGTTTTAGAGCCCAAGTACCAATGACACACCCCCTACGGGACATCATCCGCTACTTAGAGCCTCTAAGGCTCTGTTGAAAGGTTGTCCGCGGTCTGGGGAGATTTTGCCCATACTGGTCGGTTTTCCTTCAGTTTAGGTGGGTTTAGGGCTCCGACCGGAAAGGGTTTCAACAGAGCCAGCCTCTAAGAGGTTGTCTAAAAAGGAGGTACCCAGTCTTCCTTTTCCAACGGCCGGTGAAGGCACTGGGTAGCCAAGGTGCCCCAAATCCTGGGCTGTAGCTCCTCCTGGTAATCGAAACAACTTGGCAGCCAAGTAAGCCAAAAGCTCTTTTCAGACAGACTCTAACAAAATGAAACTCCCGAAAGCAAGACAGACACGTTACCGCTCATAAAGAGGGATAAAAGCTCATTTTGTTAGCGGCTATTAGCTACTTGAGTTGTCCAACTCCACGGGTATGCCGGATTTTATTAAAAAAGTAGAGGAATTCCGTAGCCATTTCAAGCCGTTGGGTGCGTCTGACATGCTGTGGATCGATTAGGCACAATAACTACCGGCAAAACAAGCCTAACCGCTGGAATTCCCGCTTTGCACAACCCCTAGCTGTTTTTCTGATAGAGCCCTAACCTCGACTTTTGTCAATGTTGCTTCTTTCCGGAGGAGAAAAGTTCTAACTTCTTGTAACTATTGGAGTTAGGAAATTGGGTGAACAAAAGGGGCTTTCGTCGTAACTCCTGGAAGCAAAAGCAGTTTGAAAAAATGGCAAAAGTCGGCTAACCTCGACTTTTGCTATTTTCGAGGACGGAGCTCTTTTTGGATGTTCTCACTTCTTGAAAATATTGGAGTTAGGGAATTTGCGGGATAAACAACCCTAAAAACCTAACTTCCCGAAGGAATCTCTGCAAAATCCTGAACATATAGTGAACTTTGTTAACTTTTGACTCTCTAGTCAGTCGGTTGTCTTACCCGGACAACTACTATATATTTGGTGCTAACAATGCTCACACCTCTATATGTTGTGTTAGGGGAGCACAAGCCAAAATGGCATAAAAACATCCACTTTTAATTATGCAGAGGTTCCCTGAAATAAATGAGAGTGAATTGGCAAAAGTCGAGCTAACACCTCATAGGACTAAACTCCTTCCAGAGAGGCCTAGCCGCTGGAAGCTGGATTATGGCACCCTGGTTTCCTAAAGATGCTAACAACAAGCAGTTCGACGGGCCCGGAGATTAAACTTGATTTGCCTCTAGGAGCTAGGAGGAACACTCCTTTTATTCCTAAGCGGCTGTCCGGAAATCAAGACAGGGATGTTTCCCCATAGGGTTAAGATTAACTGGTTCCTCCAACAAAAGCGGGGGCAAAAGGGCAGTTTCGGGATTCTAGGGAATCCAGGTTCTGTACTGCTTTCCCCCGGCAAAATGCTTTCCCGACAGCTTCTAAGTTCGACTTTTGCCATGTTAGGCCTTTTCCCGGAAGGGGGAAACTCTAAGTCCTTGCCACTGTTGGACTTAGCACATTGTGTGAACAAAAGGGAGTCTCATCGTAACTACTGGAACCAAAAGGCGTTAGGGAAAATGGCAAAAGTCGAGCTAAGTTCAATAATGACAATGATGAGGGGGACTTGGCGTTTTCTCATTTTCGGCAGGAAGCAAAAATCGCAAAAGTCGAGCAAAACGGAGCACAACAATCATCACCATCGACTAGAAAGGTAGTCTTTAGCGACAAATATATTATCCGGTTTATGATGGGCTGTTACTTTTTCCCCAGATTTCGTTGCTGCTGGAAGAACTCTCGGAGCAGTTGGGCGCATTGAGGGGCTAAGACTCCGGCAAAGACCAAGCACCGGTGGTTGAGCCGTTCGTCTTCCAACAAGCGATATAGCGAGGCAACGGCGCCGGCTTTTGGATCGGCCGCTCCATAAACTACCACCGGAATCCGGGCCTGGATGATTGCTCCGGCACACATGGGGCAGGGTTCCAATGTAACATACAGGGTACAATCTTCCAGACGCCAGGATCGACAGGCAGCGGCCGCCTGAGTAATAGCGATCATCTCTGCATGAGCAGTTGGGTCTTGCAATTGTTCGCGTTGATTGTGCGCTTGGGCCACCACCTGACCAGCCCGCACAATGACCGCTCCGACTGGTACTTCATTCTCGGCTAAGGCCCGCCGAGCTTCGTCGAGGGCCAATTGCATATAATATTCATGGCTCATCGGACAAACGTCCCCCAACGATCTGGAAAAGTTTTTGGGCCGGGGAGGGCAGGACTTTGGACCCTGCCGGACTGCTGCTGTAGACTTCCGGGCGTAGGCAGAGCCAGGTAGGGCTGATTGTTTATGTTCATTCTAGAGGATTCAGGGAACATAGATCATCCCTACGCCCATCGAATTCGCCATCCAATTGGCATCTGCCGGAATAAGAAACTCCGTGTTTCAGATTTTAGGTACCTATAGCTGTCTAGAAGGAGTGTAGCTATCGATGATCCGGAAGTAGAAGGGTAGGTTCGGTGCAAAGCTGGCTTTGCAGGGTTGGGCTTGTTTTACCTATATTATCTATCCTGCGCAATTGTTTCACAGGATTTCAGCCACAGCCGGAAAGTCTACGGTCTTCTAGGCTTTTACGATTCAGGGCAATTCTTCCGGCGATGGTTCAATGAGGCGCATCTGGCGCCACCGGCCTTGGAGGAATCGGACCAAAAACGCTAGTCCCAATGCATAGACCCAGGCGGTCAATATGACCCAACAACCCCAAAGTCCGAGATTGAAATAGTGAACGCCCAGCCAGATCATTACGACCGGCGGCGCAGACAGACTCAGATTGGCCAGGAAAATATAGCGGGTATCGCCCGCCCCTTTCAGCGCGGCGGCAAAAACGACATTCATGGCGTCGAACAGGCAGTAGGCGGCTACAAACCGTAGCAGAATGGTAGTGGTCTGACGCAGAGATTGAAAACTTTCTGGACTCATCCCTGCTCCATAACCCAACAGGAAAAAATCCGGCATCACCACATACCAGATGGCTATACTGCCCATGTAAAGCCAGGCAAGCACCATGGCCGACCAGGCAGCTTTCGTAGCCCGATCAGGGCGATTTCGGCCCAGTTCGCGGCCGACCATCGCCGTCAGACCAATGCCCAGTCCCAGGGTCGGCACAAAGGCAAAACTGTTCACATTAAAGGCGGCTGTGGTGGCTGCCATCGCCTCGTCGCCCAAACGACCGATCAAAAGCAGCATCAGAGTAAAGGCGGCCACCTCGGCCAACAATTGCAACCCATTAGGGGTGCCATAATACAAAAGCCGGCGGAGCAACTGGACATCCACCCGCAGGCCCGACACGATACCGTATTTTTCCCTAATCCCAGGCTGGAAGATCAGCCCCAAATAGACCACCACCCGATACCATTGGGAAACCACCGTTGCCCAGGCCGCTCCTTCAATCCCCCAGGCAGGAAAGCCCCAATGACCGAAAATCCAGGCATAGTCCAACAGTACGTTTAAGGCTGCTGCCGAACTATCCACCCACATCACCACTCGGGTTTTCCGTCGGCCGGTGAAAAAGGCGGACATCGCCCCCCCACAAATTGAGGCGCTAGCACCATAGGTGAGGATTTGATAATAGAGGGTTTCCAAGCGAGCTAACTCTGCACTATGGCCCATCGCCGTAAACCAATACGGCGCCAGCGGGATAGTAACCAAAAACAATGGGCCTGTAACCAACCCGATCCAGACCCCTTGCCAGACGACGCGGCCAATCCGGTCAAATCGACCTGCTCCCTCGTATTGGGCGACAAAAGGATTGACATAAATAGCGATTCCAAACGGCAAACAAAGGAGGGTGAAATGAAGGACGCCGGCGGGCAAGGCCGCTGCCATGGCCTGCGGTGCATACCAGGACAAAAAAATCCGGTCGCAAAAATGCATCACCGCTCCCGAACCCATGGAGACCATCAGCGGCCAAGCCACCCGCAGCACTTCCAATCCGCCACACGGGCCTAGCCACCAATACCGAACCCACCACAAAAACTTCCTCACCTATTTTCTCCTAGGATTTTGAAGTACAAAACTTTTTATTTTCCTTTTCTTATCCCGGAATGACAAGGGAATTCCAGCAAAAGGATGCGGGGGATTTTTCAGGTCAGTTTAGGGAATTTGGTGAAGATAGATCGCCCTCTGCCCCATTGAAGCATCCACCCTGGGAGATTCCCCAACAGGCCAAGGGGTTTCGTAGGGTAGGGGTTAGGAGTCAGGCGAAAGAGTTTAGGTCCCTATAGGTCGGAAGCAAATATATGGCGGATGGAAAAAGGAAGAAAAGGGTTTGGTTTATAGGTAGATGCTGTGCAAAGCTGTTTTCCAAGGGTCCGAAGCCTATTTCGTCTATATTCCCTATGTTGTCTAGTTAACCCACAAATGTGGCCCAGTTAACCCACAAAATTTCAGCTGCATCCCAGCAAAAGTGGGCTTTCTTTTAACATGGCTATTTGTTCATATTACGGTAAGGCACCTTCTACAGCGATCTTCGAAGATGAAAGCAGCCCTGTGTACGAGAAAGTCCCAAAAATTCCGCCATCTGCCGGCAGGAACACTTTAGCGCATCTACCAAAATGAGTTCTCTTTCCATCCTCCATGGGGGCAAAGAACACCTGAGAAGCATCTAGAGTTGTATTTTGGTAGCGGTTCTTTGCTTGACTTTTGGCATTTCCATAACTGTATGTGTATTCAACAGTTACGGCGCCCCCTTGTGCATACAGTTTCCTACCCCCAATAATTCCAAGAGTAGAACTTGGTCTTTGTCCAGAGGTCGAAAATGGCCAACATCGAGCTTCGGTGGTAATCTCAGCATCAGAAGCTACCACCAGAGAAGCATTTGGCCCAAAATCCCTCAGCTTCCACAAAGCGATTCACTGTTTCGAAAGAAGAAGCTTTAAGCCACCGAGTGGCACTGTTGAAACCGTTTTTGGTCGGAGACCTAAACCCGCAAAACCGAAGCCAAACCGAGCAGCATGGCAAAATCTCCCCAGCGGGCGGACACCATGTCAACAGAGCCACACCGGCCTAGAATCGTAGCGGGCGGGGGAGGAAATGTTTGAGACGATCCAATACATGGGAAGATCGGTCAGAATCCCCCAAAGCAGGCACTGAGTCCAATGGGGCAAAGCGACTAAGCGTTTCTGCATCCGTTCCTACATAGGTTTGCAAAAAACGGGGCCAGTACCCTTCTAGGATTCGGAGGCAATCGCCCAATTGGCCTCGGTCTAGTTTGGCGCTAGCGACGGTCAGCAGTTTTGAAAGTTCGATTAATTCTTCTCGACTAAAAGCAAGGCCTGAAATTTGTACATTATCAATCCAAACTTCGCCTGCACCCATCAAGTCAAATCGGACTCGCATGGGCGTTTGTCCATCCAAAGGCAGATCATACACTTGGAATATGTAAGGGACCCACTGGGTACTTAGAGACACGGCAGGGCTACCCTCCTCCGAAGCGCCCACGGAGGCATAGCGGTATTGTCGCCCGTTTTGCTCCCATTCGACGGCCAGTCGCAGTGGCGGCTGGCGTGGGCCCTCACCCATCCGAAGCCAAACCATCATCGAAAACCGGCCTGTTGGTGGAGCTGGAAATGGTCGACTGACGAGACAGGCAATTGGCCCTTCGCTATATATACGAACACATCGATCCCCTTGATGCGCCCCTCGGCTTTCTACGCGAATGCTGGTTTGCGGGCTCCGAGTAGTCAGCCAATAGGGCACTGTTCCTTCTTCTGCCGGAGGTTGCTCAAAACCGGCATTGGCCAAGGTCTTCCATGCCGGAGGGTTTCGCAACAGAGCAGCTCGACTGCTCAAGCTACGAATGTGTTCCTCCAACTTGGAAACCGCCGTTGCTGGGACACGGGTCTCCGCATGGACAGGGCGAAGTTTGCTTTCGGCCACCCGAACTGCCAGAAAGTCATACGCTGCTAACTCCACAGTCCAGATCGAGCCGTCCGAACTGACCAGAAGCGGGGGTATCGCCCTGCTGCCACTAAGTTCTTCCAGCCGACTTTTGGGCCGACCGTCTAATTTCATCCGCACTAACACCGAAAGCGGAGTGGGGTTCACTACATAAATATATGTATCATTTTCGTGATGAGCATACCGAATCACACATGGTTGAAGGGAACCGCCTTGCTCTAGAGCAGCTTCGGATAGTTGCTGGAATCGCACCGAAGGCAAACGCCGATAACTGCGGATGAAATCCTGCAGGCTTTCCAGTCCACCTAAGGGGAAAAACCAGCCACCGTCCAGCATCAGTTGGCTATCCATACTTGCCAGACTTTGCACAAATCGGCGTCGGTTTTGTCGATCACTAGGCGTCGGTTGCACCCAAAGGGTTAAATGCGGCGAACGAAATGGGCTGCGTTGGTCAAACGAAGGCAGGAACATTTTTTCCGGATGCTGTACGAAAAGATTTCCAGGCTGTCCCATGGTGGTAAAAGCTTGTTCGGCCTCGGCAAGCTGAGCCCATTCCAGATACAATACCTGCCGACCTTGAAGCCCTCCAGTTGTATAGGGTTCTGGCCGGATCAATAGGGGACCTTCTGGATGTTGGTAGTGCTGCAGATCCAGGCCCACTTCCAGCAGGAGTTCTGCCGCAGAAGTGCGTCGTCCCAAGACCGGCCGAAGTTCTGCCTCCCAATAGGGTCCTGCTAAAAGATCTCCGCCTAAAAGATACAATCGCCCTTCTGGCCGAACGTTTTTCAGAAGCCGATCCACCTTCTGATAAAACTTTGACAGTTGAGCGGCCCGCCATTGGAGCCATTTTTGCCGATGGGGGCCAGTAAGCAATTTGGCTCGTTCCTCAAACCGGTTGGCCCCTCGGATAGGCAACTGGATCTGGGTCTCCTGCTGGAATCGGGCAATGGTCTGATCATCCAATCCCCACTGTGGTCCCAGCAATTGGGCGTATCCCCAGCCAGAAAGCTGAATCGCTAAACCTGCCATCGCCCGGTGATGGCCATATCGACTCACCAGTTCCTGTATCACCTCCAACATAGCCTGTTGCACGTGTTCGTTGAGCATATTGTAATAGGGAGCCCGGCCTGCCTGGGATGGATATAATTCGAGCCAGGGTTTGCCTTCCGGGCCAATCCATCGGATTCCGGTGGCAGCCGGATCTTCCTTCCGACAGCGGGCCTCTAGCCCTGGCAAGGGAGAAACAAACTCCACCATCGGCACCAAGCTCAACCCCTCTCGGTCGAACAATCGAAAAAGCATCTCCAAAACGTCTTTGCGTACCGGATCCGGAGCTGATTCCAGCAACAGACCCGTATCATACCGAGGGGAAGATTGGAGCAGTCGGCTTGGGTACAGAGAACTTCCATCGGCTAAGACTGGCAAGACCAAGCCATCATATCCCCCATACCGGAGGGTTTCGATCAACCGGGTTGCACCGACATAAAAGGTCTTCCAATCCTCCAAGCCACGCTCCGGTGGGGAATCGGCCGCTTCGGGTGCTCCAAAGCTTCTGGGAAACAACGGCCGATGGAGATAGGCATAGTACTTTCGGCCTAATCTTCCGCTCCCAGCACCTGGCATAGCAGGCAAATGGTCCGGCCCGGCCAACACACGAATCCGTCCGTATAAGGCCGGTGCATCAGTTCGGCAATTGGTAATTAGGACCATGGGGGTTCGTGTCTGGGGCCAAAAGAGCATCCGATGTTCTAACCATCGGGGAGGCCCCGCATCGGAAAGCAGCTCCTGACTGCGATGGACGCCTCCTTCGGGTCCTATAGGAGAAACCACCCCGGCACTATTGGGTTCCACAATTCGGATGCTGAAGGTTTGGGCTCGATCGCTCGGATAGCGGATTTCCAAAAGGTGCGGTTTTCCAGGCCGATCGATCGGCAGACTATAGGCTTCCCAACTGGGGTCCCCAGGGCTGGGGTTGGGGAGGAGTCGGCACAAGGTACCCAACGGGTGAGGCCAAGCATCTTGACGACCGTTTCCTAATGGTCCACGCCACAATTTAGGTAATCCAGGCAAAATGGGTAATTTAGCGAACCGCTCAAACCATCTCGGATTCGCTGGGTCAATCTCGGCCACCACCGAAAAACCTTCCGTTTGTTCCGCAGGTTCGGGTTTATGTGTACTAATAGCCACTAACTGAATCCGCCTTTCGGCAATCAACGGTTTCCACCCTAAAGAGGCCCGCAAAGGCAAGGTCCAGGGGGAACCTCCTGCCCCACTGAGCCGGACCGCCAATTCATATACCCCCTCCTGCTGCCCCAAGGGAACGTCCAGAGAGATCGGCTCTTTTTGACTCGCCGTAATCTCTTTCCGAACACTCCATACCAGCTCCGACGTCTCCCGATGGCTTAATTGGACCTCTAGCACCAGAGCAGTGTCCGGGGAGATCGGTAATTGGTAGAGCTGAATCTGGACCGGAAGATTTTGCCCAGGTGAAAAAACGGCTATATCTCCAGGCAGGGTTATTCGGAGGCTATCGCCCGGCCGCCGCCTGACCAACAACAGAGTACCTTCCGTATCTAATTCCGCAGAAAAGTCTTCACTAAGCAGCCGGGATAGCGCTACATGGAATGTCTTACCCTCTGGTGGAGAGGTATTTGAGGTAACACCGGCAGGTTTCAACTCTATCCCTAGCTTCGCCTCCTTCCCCCCTTCTACCCACACATCCACCCCATCAAAGCTCCGAGGCGTTCGGCAGGCCAAATACAACTGCCCTTGTTCAATCCAAAATGTGCCAGGTTCGTCAGCTTCCAAGCCCAACGGTTGCGGATCGGTAAGAGTACCTGGGTGGACCCAAATTCGTCCGGTCCAAAGCTGTTCTGGGCCTCCACCCCAGGCGATTCGCACACAGATTTTTAAAGGTTCTTCAGGGGTAGGATTTGGTGTGGAAGCCTCTTGGGCTGGAAGAAAAGATGGGGGTATAGAACCCCCCAAAAGAGTGGCAATTAAACAACTCCCTAACCAACCAACACCCCACTGGCAAATTTTCGGACGTCCGTGTCCGGGCATAATCCCTATGCTCTACTGAACAGGGCCATGGAGTCCATTGGGTTGGGCGGTGGAAAAGGGCCAACCTTTAATAAACGCTATATGTAGTGCCATAGATGGGTTTGGCACCAACTAATTGGATTAGAAGCCCCTGGCCATTCGTTGTCTCTGTTCGGTCAATCCTAACTGTACGAAAAATTGCCCAAATTATACCGGACTCCTATTTCAGAACACCAGAGCGTTTCGCCGAGGTCTTTCAGAGTGCTGCTTCGGGCAGTCAGATAACCCCCCCAGTGGGCCAGAAGAAGAGTGGACTAGGGCGATTTACTCCCTGAGGGGATATGACGAGCCCCTTGTTGTGGGGTCGCAATGGGGGGCTTTGAGCGGAGCAATTCTAGGTAATCTAGGGTGATGGCCAAGGCCTCGTTAAGATAAAAGTCCCGTTGAATACCCCCGGATTTAGGTTCCAAGTTTTCTTCAATCTTTTTCTTTTCTTCTTCCTCTACGTTAAGTTCTGCCCGTTCCGCCAGAAACTTTTGCTCATTTAAGGTAACAGTCTTTCGAGCCTTTTGTTGTTTATACCGGTCGATGGTTTTAGCCACCTTCTGGAAGTCGGCAGAGGCTTCGCATCGTGCCGCGGATCGGGCGGCTAGTTGCCGAATCCAGTCCGGATTGACCAAATCATAAGTTTTATGTGGGACCGGATCCACCCGATCAAAAGGCAAGGCATAATCCAAGTCTGCCTCAGCAATATCTAAGTGGCTACTCAGAGAAGGCCACTGGATGTCGGCCAATACCCCTCGATTCTGGGTACTATCCCCCGAAGGCCGATAGAACTGCTGCACGGTAACTTTCAAGGCTCCCAAGTTTTTAGCATTAGGAATCCGGAAGACCTCTCGGCCAATGTCTAATAGAGTCTGAACGGTTCCTTTGCCATGGGTGGCTTGATCGCCCACGACCAGACCGCGGCGATAGTCCTGAATAGCCCCGGCCAGGATTTCACTGGCACTGGCCGAAAACTTGCTCACCAGCACCACTAAGGGGCCTTTCCAAAGCATTTCTGGATCGGAATCCAGATAAGGCTGGACTCGACCTTCCGGATCCTTTACTTGGACCACGGGGCCTTCGTCGATGAACAGGCCGGTTAGGTTGATTGCTTCAGTCAGGGCTCCACCGCCGTTGCGGCGTAAGTCTAACACGAGGGCGTCCACTCCCTTGGCATTGAAGTCTTCCAAGATGCGGCGGACATCTCGGGTAGTGCTTTTAAACATAGGCAATCCCATCCGGGCGCCGGCCATATCCATATAGAAGCTGGGCAGATCGATGACACCGATTTTATAGGGGGAGCCATCCGGTTTTTTGCCCATGGTGAAAATTTCACCTTGTGCTTCACTATCTTTCAGTTCGATTTTAGCTCGGGTGAGGGTAATAATTTTCCGTTCACCGGTCTCTCCGCTGATGACTTCCAAACGGACGACGGTACCTTTTTTCCCGCGGATAAGTGCCACAACATCCGACAATTTCATGTCCACCACATCCACGATTTCGCCGTCAGTGCCTTGGCCGACGCCGACGATGCGATCGCCCACTTTGAGCCTGCCGTCTTTGTCGGCGGCACCGCCAGGGATGATTTTATGAACTTTTGTATATCCATCCTCATACTGCAACGAAGCCCCAATCCCCTCCAACTCCAACTTCATCAAGATTTCAAAATTCTCTTTCGTCCGCGGCGACTGGTATTCCGTGTGCGGATCAAAGGCCTGCGTCATCGCCGACAGATACATCTCCAGCACCTCTTCGTTATCTGTCTGGTGCATCCGTTTGGCGAAACTATGGTAGCGACGGGCCAGTTTCTCCCGGGCCTGTTGCCCCTCGATTTTATCCACCTTCAGCGTCAGCAGATCGTATTTGATCCGCTTCCTCCAGAGTTCCCGTGCATCTTGAGCGTTCGCCGGATACGAGGCCGAGTCCCGATCCACAAACAACTCCTCGTCCACCGAAAAATCATGATCCATATTTAAAAGTTCATCTACCCATTTGATCCGCTCATCCACTCGCTGCAAAAAGACCTTAAAGACCTCAAAACCGAAACTGGTGTCTCCACGTTGAAACGCCTCGTCCAATTCGCCCACTCGCCGCCAAAAACTGTCCACATCCGATTGATAAAAGTAGAGTTTCATCGGGTCCAGCATTTTCAGGTACTTTTTCAGGCATCGTTGGGCGATTTCATCGTCCAACGGTCGGCGGGACAAATGATCTCGCTGCAAGAGTCGCACCACCGCTAAAGTAACCTGCCGGTCTTCACTGGTCGGCCCTACCGGATCGGCGCATGCCGATGTTGCCAGTAGTCCTATCAACACTCCCACTACCACATCCTGCCACAGCCGACCCAATGGTTTGCAACCCATCGTCGTCTCCTTCTTCTGCTCCAAAGGTTTCCTCACGGGTAAAGCTTCAAAACCTGCTTATCAGAACTCTGCTGAGCTGCACTTTGTCATTTGCTTTTATTTCAAAAGGTTAGGCTTTGAGGCTTTTTTGGCCAGCAATTTTCCGAACCCAAATATTTTCAAAGGTGACCCTCCAAAGAGGGCTACCTCCGGAACTGGGGAACCGTTGAATTAAGAACCCTTTTTAAAATCTTTCTCAGTTTATCTGTTTTTTCTATTTTCACAATATTATCCAGCTCCACCTTCCACTACAAACTCTCGTAGAAGGGGGGATTTTTCAAACTACCCCTTTTGATTATCCTAACGACAACTCGGAAAGGCAACAAGGTGAATCCCCGAAGGAGGATTTTTTTCCTCCAGCCCAAGTGTGTCCGTTCTCTGGCAGTGTAGCAAAAACTCCCTCTTGCTTCCAAAGGAATTGGGTAGTGGGCTGATTTTTTGTGGTGGGTGTAGGAAGAGGATCGGAGAATAGTTCCCAGTTTCGTCCAACTGCCTCTGTCTGGCGGCTCCATGAGCAAAAAACTCGTATTCTAGAGCCAGAGGCTTGACTTTTGCAGAAGAGTTTAGGTCCGCGTATCCGGAGTAAAAAGTACAATGGGTAGGAGCTGGCCAAAGTTGGATTTGCGGCAGAGGCTTGTTTTTTAGTGTTTTCTGAAAGTTGCCTTTTTAGGGGGACTGTCTTGCTCCGGCAGCGGATTGGCTTGATCGGCTGCCAACTAGGCCTTTGAGCTTCCAGGAGCCTAACCTGTTGGAGGGCCATAGGTTAGAGGAGAGATTTTGGAAGGGCTTTAACCAGGGCTTAAAGCCTCTGATAAATGAGGTTTTCTTCCTCTTGGTAAGCGGGAGCCAGGCCCGTGGGTTTCCGCAATTCCATTTTGTTAAAGGCTTTTAGCTCGACTTTTGCCATTTTTCCTAACTCCTTGTGTTTCCGGGAGTTAGGGCAAAGAGGCTTTTTTCATCCAATTTCCTAACTCCAAAATATTCATAAGGAGATAGAGCATTCCTCTTCCGGCCTGAAGCCAAAAATGGCAAAAGTCAAGATTAGAGACTGTCCAAAAATGGGCATTTGAGGGGTTCCAAATGGGGTTTGGCCGACCGGCTCCTATCCTTCAGACTCCTTAAAAAAACAGGGATTTTGGGGATTCTGGGGAATTGAGTGAGGAACCTCCTTCCATCATAGAAAATGCTTTTTCAGACAGCCTCTAAGCTGACTTTTGGCAATTTTCCTAACTCCCTTTGTTTCCAGGAGAGGACGAAGATGTCTTTTGTTCACCCAATTACCTAAATCCAATAGTTTCAAGGGGTTAGAACATTCCTCTTCTAGGGGGGAGGCCTAAAATGGCAAAAGTCGAGCTTAGAAGCACGATTTTTGCCATTTTTGTAACTTCGGGTTAGGCACGGAGGATTCCTTGTTGACCAATTTCCCTAACTCCAATATTTTCAAAGGGTTAGGACATCCAGAAGGATTGCCCCTCTAGAAATTGGTAAAAGTCGAGTTAGAAATTGGAAATAGTTGGAAATAGTCTGCAAGAATGAGTGCCTCTATGGGTCTGGCGTAAAAGAATCTGCCCTAAAGAAGTAATTTTTCAGAAAGTACCGTGGTTTGCCTAAGAGGCTGTCTGAAAAGAGATTTTGGCACCCTTGGCTGCCACGTTGTTTCCCCCACCAGGAGGCGCTACAGCCCAGGATTTGAGGACCTTGGGTACCAGAACCTTCACTGGCCGTTGGAAAAGGAAGACTGGGTACCTCCTTTTCGGACAACCTCTAAGCTCGACTTTTGCCCATTTTGGCTTCTGCCTAGCAGAGGACTGTTCTAAGTCCTTGTAACGTCGACTTTTGCCATTTTCCCTAACTCCTTTTGTTTCCAAGGGTTAGGACTAAAGCAGCTTTTGTCCACTCAATTTCCTAACTCCAATAGTTGCAAGGAGTTAGAGCATGCATCTTCCAGGGGAAGGCCAAAAATGGCAAAAGTCGAGGGAACTATTGGACTTAGGAAATTGGGTGAACAAAGGAGAGTTTCGTTGTAACTGCTGGCACTAAAACCAGTTAGGGAAAATGGTAAAAGTCGAGCTAAGGGAGTCTATGTTACCGAATTGAACCACAGAATTTCAGCCGCACCCCATTTTAGGGGGATTAGAGGCGGATGTTTGACCTTAGGCTATAATTGATAAGGTTTTTCGAGTCGGCCTTCTTTTTACCAGAAACCAGAAAGGAGTAGACATGCAGGTGTTCGTTTCGGCCAAGAATTTCAAGGTGAGCGAAACGATCCGAGAACACATTGATCGTCGTTTGGCGTTTGCACTGGATCGATTCCAACGGGAGGTGGAACGGATTGATGTGAGCTTGGCCGACCTGAATGGACCAAAAGGGGGTTTGGACAAACAATGTCGAATGGTAGCCAAACTGCGCTCGGATGGCACTGTGGTGATTGAAGATCAAGATATGGATTTTTTTGCCGTCATTGATCGGGCAGCAGATCGGCTAGGTCATGCGATCCAGCGGGTTATTGAGCGCCGCCGTGATATGAAATATGCTCGCCGTCGAGCGGAAGCCCTACTTGCCGAAACTGCTGAAACTGCCGAATCCACCGACCAAACTCCTACGAGCAAGGATTCTGACGCTGCTTCGCACTCCTCCGATTCTGAGCAAGAAAATTCCTGAAACGTAGTCTGAACGTTCTACTAGGTCAGCTGATTGGGGAAAACCCGCTGCTATCAGCCGGAGTGAAAGCAGAGGCTCATTCTGCAAAACCATTGGCCTACTTCTCTGAAGGCTTCCTTGCGCAGGAAGGAAAAAAATTGTAGGTTACCTTCTGGTGTAGGTTATCTTCTGGCCTCAAATTAGCCTCCCTTCCCCTCGCCGGAGTTGGTACGCCTGAACGAGCGGATGCGTTCTAGGTCGGCTGCTCGGAAAATTGGGATTGGTTAACCCTGGCTTCCCAATCTCTGAGAATGTGCAAGAATAGCAAAGTGTTGCTAGCGTGTGATGTGGGCTTTAAAGGAAGTTTCGGTTTTGGATCTAGCTGTGGCGGAGCCGGTTAAAAGTCATTCATTAGGGAATAATAGATTTCCGTTTACTTTTCTAGTTTGCTCTTTATTTTCATTGTTCTAGCAGGAGAGGGTATTTCCATGAGGGAGGCGCCTACGGTTTTACTATCGGGTTTTGCGGACGAGTCGGCCAACCGAAAAACAGCCGTCGAACAGTTCGCCGCTTTCGCTGCTTTAGGACTCCAGTATTACAGCATCCGTTTCATTGACGTCGGTTCTGGCGTCAAAAACATCATGAAGCTTAGCAAAGAGGAAATTCAGCAAGTTCAGCAGTGGCAAAAGGAGTATGGGCTGCGGGTTTCGTCGATTGGTTCTCCAATCGGCAAAGTGAAATTGCAAGACATCGACGACGGTACGACGAACGTGTTTATTCCTTTCAAAAAATATTTGGCCGAGGATGTCCGCCATGCCTGTCAGGTAGCCCATATGTTTGAGACCCGGTTGATTCGGGGGTTTTCCTTCTATCCACCCAAGGGGAGCGATCCTCGGCAATATCTTTCTCAGGCGGTGGATCAGCTTGGCCAGATTGCCGATCTGTGCCACAAGGAAGAGCTGATCTTCGGCCTGGAAGTGGAAGCAAATTTGGTAGGCCAAAACGGGTATTTATTAGCCGACATTTACAAGCAACTTCGGCACCCCGCCTTGGTCCTGGTGTTTGATGCCGCTAATATTCTGTGTCAGGGCTATACGCCCGCAGAAACCTTCGAGCAATATCAGGCCATGAAACCAGGCATCGGTTGGATGCATGTGAAGGATTATCGGTATCGGCCTCAGGCGACGAAAGGGGGTCATATCGACGAAGAAGCTTTAAAACACTTTGTGCCAGTCCATTTGGGTGATAGCGGCTATGACCGGATTTTGCGAGATTTTGCCCTGACGATTCCCCCTCTGGAGCGAAAGCTGAAGCGGCGCGGCGTGCCTGGGGTGTTCTTAGAGTTGGAGCCGCATCTAAAAGGGGGTGGCCAATTTGGTGGTTTCAGCGGCCCGGATGGCATGGGTGTTGCCCTGCGCAGTCTCTGCCGACTGCTCGACTACCTAGACATTCGATACCATCTGCGTGATTTCGACGACATTCGTGCCGCCCGGGGCTTTTAAATCCTACCTGTCAGCGCACCTGGCAACTGCATCTGGTGCCTAAGGGGCTGTCCTAAAATGGCATTTTCACTAGAAAAGCAGTTTACCCCGGAATTCTTCCGAATCTCCCAAATTCCCTATTTTTACAAGACTGGCGATGGAAGAACCTGTCCACCCCCAATCCATCGCGAAAACTCAAAATGCCAGGACTGCATCTAGGCTTGACTTTTGCCATTTTTTAGGTTCCTGCCGAAAGGGGAGAGTTTCAACTCCTTGGGATTATATGGAAGTTAGGCAGTTATGTGAACAAACGAGAGATTCGTCGGCCCCCCGACGTCAACAGCAGTTAGGAAAAATGGGAAAAGTCCAGAGTGAGAGCTTCTAACCAAACGCGTTTACCTGCCTCTTGATGGGTGGCAAGAGGCCCCCATTGCGATTTCCGTAATGGATTTTCTGATGCTGAGAGGCTGTTAGCCTAGAATGGTCCTTATTGTGTCATCCGGCCATCGCATATCCGCCGCTACCTGCATTTATTCGAGGGGGTCAAGTGCCCCCAGCAGCTTACAACGACAAGATAAACTCCACCAGATCATCGATCTGCTGGGGGGTGAGGTTTTCCAGTTTGCCCACGGTGGCGCCATGTTTGCCTTGGGTGAACACTTCTTTCATAGTTACGTATCGGCCGTCGTGCATATAAGGGGCGGTTCGCCAGCATTCGATCAGCGTAGGGGTGTCGAACTCATCTCGTCGATCTAACGGGCCCCGGGAATTAACGTTATGCATTTTCATGTCCGTATAGAGCGGTTCCGGATGGCAACTGGCACAGCCGATCTGAGGATCGAAGAAGATCTTTTTGCCCCGCTCGGCCGATTCGCTTAGTCGTCCGTTGACCAAATAGGGGCTAGGCACCGGTTGTAAGCTTTTCAGATACTCATCAATGGCTGCAGCATCCTCCTCCGGCCGAACCGCAAACTGAATATGTCGAATTCCGGAGCGAACCGCATCTTCGGCTGTTGGTCGAACGCCCGTCCACATCGACGGCGGCGTTTTATGGGCAAACAACATGCTTTTGTTATTCTTCGGTGTACCAAGACCGTCGTTCAAAAGATCCCAATTCAGACCATCGACTCGGCCTTCTGGATGGCAGCTTTCGCAGCTTTGCCACTGCTGAAAGCAAAGCGATGCGTCAATGAAATTGATATGGCCTTTGCGCACTACGGTCCAAACCGGCTCCGGTCCCAGCGGCCATCGTACAATTGTCCGCTGGGCCTTATGTACATCAGTTTCTGCCAGATCGACCTCACAAAGTAGATCGCTGAAATAAATGGCCACATAGGCCTTATTGCCCACCACTACCACAGCTCGGGGACCTTTGATTTTCGCACTTTCCGGGGTGTCTTGATAGGGCGGAGCGCCGCCCAGGCGAATCCTCCGTTTCAGCCCCACCAGAAACGATAGGTCATTCGGCACATCGTCTTTTACCAATGATGCCGGTCCGAGCGAACGATCCACGTAAGGGGCGTTTGGTCCTGAGGGAAGTTGATCGGGGAGTTTACTGAGTTTTTCCATCATGGCCGGACCGTCGATCACCGTCAGCTCATGGGTGCCATAGTGGCTTACACAAATCCATCGTCCATCCGGCGTACAGGCCGCATCCCAGGGAATGGCTGCCCCAAGGTCAATATCATCCAAAAGTACGGTATTTACCCGCTTTTTCTCCTGGGCGTCGATGATGGTCAGCGCATTGGTGTTCATCCAGCCACGTTCCAGTTGTGTGGTGGGCATTTGATACCGGGCCAAAATATGCGGCACATATACAAAACGACCGTCCGGCGAGATAGAAATACTCCGCAGTCCGGTAGTCCCGTTCAGAAGCCGGATGCTTGTGGCTTGGTTGGTTGCCGTATCCACTACGGTAACAACAGCGGCTACATCGTAGGAGTCAGCCCGGTCATTGGGTAGGTGATTGGCAACAAACACTGTTTTGCCGTCGGGCGTAATGGCTGAGGCGATCGGCTCCCGGGTGGCCGGAATACGAGCTACCTCCTTGCCAGCCGCCACATCCACCACCGAAATACTGTTCTGGAATCGGTTGCACACATACAGTTTGGCTCCGTCCGGACTGATGCTTGGTCCACACGCCCAGTAGCCAACCGGGATCTCCTGCAACAGTTTTCCACTGGGCAGTTCCAGTACACAAACAACACCTTGGGGCTTGGCACAAGTAACAAAAAGCCGGGTTTGGTCCGGGCTCAAACACAAACCGGTTGGCTGGCCCGGCAGAGACCAAAAGGTGGTCGATTTGCCGCCGGCCAAATCCACTACGGCCACTTGCTTAGAATCCTCACAGACTACGTATAAAGTTCTGCCGTCTTTGGCCGCCACTAATTCGCTAGGACCAAGGTATTGCGGCTGGTTTTGCTGTGTCGGATTTTGTGGCTGGGCCTTAGCCGAAGTGCCTAACCCGAATCGCCACAAGCCTAACAAGACCAAGATCCCGCTTATAATGCATAATGCACTCTTCGTCCGCATCTTTTCTACCTCCTTCAAACGCCTATAAACCCTTAAAAATCACCTGCACCACTTCCAAGAACCGAAACTTCTAACGGCGGGAATTCACCATAGCAATTCCAGGCTACAACTCGGCGAGCATACTTTTCCGGTGGGACCTGGCAGTCCATTTGCCCAACGGTGGGAAAACATATCCGATTTGGTTGATTCTATTTTACCTCTCTTTCTGCTACTGGTAAAATAGATGCCGCTGCAATTCTTATGGTTCCATTGGGCAAAATATAAGCCAAACAAGCCTAACCCTTGCAAATCCAGCTGGGCACTCAATCTACCCATTTTACTTCCGGATACAGAACCTTAAACTCCTCCTAGAGGACCATAGCCTTGCGATCTGGAATCCGGCTTTGTTGTTTTTGTTGTTCCTGGAGATGTCAGGAAAGAGGAAATAAGATGAAACTGGGGAGTGGCTGTCTTTTCCATCCCCCTAAACGGACCACAAAAAATCAAGCCTATCCGTTAAACTCATCTCCCTGGAAGGTCTTTCCTTTTGTGATTCGCCTTTTTAGTATAACAGTTCAGCCAAATGAAGGGGAATTCCTGCTTTTTCCGAAAAGAACTTTCGCAGAGCCATTCCCAGGAAAGCGGGAATCCAGAATTTCTAAATATTTTGGAACCTCTCCATAACTCGACTTTTGCCATTTTTGGCTTCGTCCCGGAAGGAGAAAGTTTTAACTTCTTGTAACTATTGGAGTTAGGAAATTAGGTGACCAAAAGGAGGTCTCGTCGTAACTGCTGGAAACAAAAGGAATTAGGGAAATTGGCAAAAGTCGAGTCCATAATTTAACGGAGGTATTTTTACCGTTTTGGGTTCCAGTACCTCTAACCCAATATATAGGGCACGAGCATAGCTGACACCTTATATCTAGTACTTGTTCGGGTAAGAAAACCACACGGCTATAGAATCGAAAGTTCATATCGTGAACATTATGAACTTGTGCTTCGGTAGGCTTTAACAACTGCTATTTCGACACCTACTATACTATATGTAGGGTGCTAGCAGTGCCAGC
>JANXAQ010000064.1 GCA_025062105.1 Thermoguttaceae bacterium | reverse complement strand
CTTTCAGAGCACATGAGAAAAGGAGTTTCCCGAATGAGAATCTGGCAAATGATGATCGGATTGGTGGCATTTGTGGCTGGAGTTATTTGGTTGCAAGGGGCCGGGGGAGGAGATAGGATCCAGGCTGATCCCCCCCAACGGCTTGCCGAACGCCCCACCACTGCACCTGCTAAACCCCCGTCCCTGTTGACCTCCAATCCAAACGAACATCCTTTGATGCCTGCCCTCCGCTGGGCCTATCAGGGACTACCCGAGATCGAAAAGATCAAGGACTACTCGGCCACCTTGGTCAAACGAGAACGGGTAGGCGGTAAACTTGGAGAATATGAACATATATTCCTTAAAATCCGCCACCAACCCTTCAGCGTCTATATGTACTTCCTAGGACCCGAAGATCGCCGCGGCCAAGAGGTCATCTACGTCCATAACCAAAACGATAACATGATCATCGCCCATGGCACCGGGGTGCAACGCAGCATGTTTGGCACGGTCAAGCTTAAACCTACCGGCCCGGTCGCCATGAAAGGTCAACGGTATCCGATTACCGAAGTCGGCATCCTCAACTTAGTCCGCCGACTGATCGAAGTGGCCGAAAAAGATCTCCAATACGGTGAATGTGAAGTCAAGTTTTTTGAGGGAGCCAAAATCAACGACCGATCCTGCACTTGTATTCAGGTCGTCCACCCGGTCCCCCGGCGGAACTTTCTCTTCCATGTGGCCCGCATCTTCGTCGATGACGAATTGAATCTGCCGATCCGCTATGAATCCTACGACTGGCCCAAACAGCCGGGCGGCGAACCCGAACTAATCGAAGAATATACCTATCTCAACCTAAAGCTCAATAATGGCTTTACCGATCTGGACTTCGATCCGAAAAACCCCAACTATAACTTCCCGTAATCACCACTTCCGGACCGAAGCCTATATTTTCTACGCTTGTCCTCCCGGCGAAACAAGGTATGCCTCCTTTTCCTTCCCCCTGCCATGGCAGGCAAGGGCAACCGTTTGGGATATCAGCTTCCGAACCTGCCACACTCGAAAGCAAGCTTATTATCGAAAAAGCTCTTTCCCTCGCTCAGGGTTAGGATTTCTTGGCCACAGCTTAGTCAATGGGAGGGGGCTATATTTTCATCAGCTGTTCCTAGAAAGCTAGGAGGCGGCAGAAGGGGATCACCAAGCAGGGTGTTTTGCGCTTGGCAGCCGGGTGAGCTTCGTTGGACAGCCTCTTCTGCCCGAGGGAGAGGCAACGTGCTTTCCTGGGCTGAAATGGGGAACCTCTGCATAATTCAAAAACATATTTTTATACCATTTTGGTTTACGCCCCTTAACCAATATATAGGGTTGCTAGCATTGCTAGTCTCCAATAGACAGGAGCTGTCCAGGTAGGACAAGCAACAGATAGGTAATCTAATGTTTATAAAGTTCGCTACATGTTCAGCATTTGGCAGAGATTCCCCATTTTGGATTCCCGCTTGTGCGAGATGGTCCTCTAAAGCAATCTTCTGTTCAAAAAGCTCTTCCTTCTCTGGGCGGCTGGATTTTTTATTTTTTCGGTTGGCTATAGTCCCAGGTTGGGGGAGGGCCTGCTGGGGTGTGGGCGGCAAAGCCTTGCAGGCGTAGCCAGTCGGCCAACCGCTCCCACCAACTGTCCAATACCCGCCGGACCTCACCTTTGGCCAGCAAGAAGTTATGCGGCCCTCGTTCGTAAATGTGGATCTCACAGGGGACCTTCGCCTGCCGAAGGGCTAGGGCAAACCGCAGGCTATTTTCTACCGGTACGCCTTCATCGCTCCAGGAGCTTACAATAAAGGTTGGCGGCGTATCCGGACGAACATGCTCATCCGTGGAACAAAAAGCAATCAACTCCGGCGAAGGATTCTCACCCAGTAAGTTCTTCACCGAACCGGCATGGGCATATGGCGGCCGCATCGTAATAACCGCCACCGAAAGGATCAGCAGATCTGGTCGGCTGCTGAGGCGCTCGATCGGATCCGGCGCATCTGGTTTGCCCGGATCGAAGTGCACAGCAGCCATCGAAGCTAAATGCCCACCCGCCGAAAATCCCATCACCCCGATACGTTTGGGGTCCAGCCGCCACTCGGCCGCCCTGGCTCGCACCAAGCGGATAGCCCGCTGAATATCCTGAAAAGGCGCTGGGTGTTTATACTTCAAATGGCGATATTTCAGGACAAACCCGGCCACGCCGATGGAATTGAGCCAGCGGGCCACCGGCTCTCCATGAGCCGGAGAGACATGATGATAACCACCGCCTGGACAAATGATGATAGCTGCGCCGGTGGCCCGGTCCGCCGGCGCCAAATACGGCGCAAGCGTCGGTATATCTGCCTGTTCTTGGCCCAGAGCGCCCGGAGCGCCATCCGGCCAAAGCACAATCGGTTTGGGCTCTTCTGCCGCCAGCACTCCACCAGAGCCTACCCATATGCTAATTACCGCCCACACCCAGACACTCCAGTAGTTGCCTTGCATCGTTTGGGTCTCCTTTTGGCAAGAGATCCCTTACCCGTTTTCCGCCTGAATATGGGAAATCCCTCATCAGGGAATAGTAAATTTATTTACATATATTGGGTGTTACGTTCGACGCTGGCTGGCTTTTCCCTTCAAGGCGTTGACAGAACTTGTCTGGACAAAACAGGCCAACTTGCGAGCCGGGCTGCTCATGGGTAATTTCTCCAACGCATCTAGCCCAACCCACTGAAATCCACCGCCCGACTGCGCTGCCTGGTCTAAACCATCCCCGGAGCGTTCCAAACGGGCCCCTTCCCAGGGCTTCGTTGTTTTCTCCGCCTGGTCTGCCAGCCCCACATACTCCGCCTCATAACAGTGCATGCAAACCCGATACCGGGTAACTGCATACCGGATGGTTGTTAGCTGTCGGACGGGCCGAACCAGGATCCCTGTGTCCGCCCGCATCTGCCTGGTCAGAAAATCCTCCACTACTGGAGGCACAGTATCCGTCAAAGCCGAGGAGGAAGCGGTTTTTCTACTCCTTCGGACTGGCCAGGCTGTGGGCAAGCGGGCGCAAGAGCTAAGAGGGTTGCCGGTTGGTGAATCGGCCCGGTCCTGAGAGATAGTGCTTGGTTGCTCGGATGACAACGGAAACAACCAAGCCTGCTTGGGGGCAGAGGACTGCATGTGGTCCAATTGGTCGGCCAGTTCGGGTGGAAAGGTAAACCGGGGAAAATCCCAAAGGCCGGCCCATCGCTCACCTTCAGCAATCCGTCGCAAAAACACCCGATCGTTGTGCCGAACGATCAAGGCTGCTTCCTGGTAAAACTCGATGGCCGGTTTGGGACGCTGCCGGGGAAGGTTCTCTTGGATGCCCTTTTGGAAGGCCAAACAGAATCGGCTTACCGGACACTCCCGACATCGCGGTTGTCGGGGCAGACAGACAGTACTGCCCAGTTCCATGAGAGCCTGGTTGAACTGACCTACCCGACGACGGGGTAGGATACATTCTGCCATATACCAAAGCAGCCGTTGGGCCGACGCCGAACCTACTGGTTCTGGATATGCCAACAGTCTGGCCCACAGGCGGCTGGTATTGGCCTCCAAGATCGGCCGTCGCTGGTCAAAAGCAATCGACAAGATCGCCCCAGCAGTGTATCGGCCGATGCCCGGCAGTTGCAAGAGCTGTTCGACTGTTTTGGGAAATTGGCCGCCAAAATCCGAGACGATCTTTTGGGCTGCCTGGTGCAGTAGCACAGCCCGCCGGTAATACCCCAGACCCTCCCAGAGGCGGAGAACCTCCGCTTGGTCCGCCTGGGCTAAGGCCTCCACCGTAGGAAAAGCGGCCAAAAACCGCTCAAAATACCGAACCACCGTGGGCGTCTGGGTCTGTTGGAGCATAATTTCACTTACCCAGATGGCATACGGATCTTTTGTACGCCGCCAAGGAAGATCCCGTCTCTGCCGGGCAAACCAACTCAAAAGCCGACGCCGAAACCCCTGCCGCCATTCTGGCTGCCGCCAACAAGCCGGTATATCCCCCGTCGGACCCGTAGAGCGGGCGTCATCCGCCTTGGCCCGCTTTCCATCTTCATTCTTAGACAAACCGGAAAAACCTCTTGGATGCATTGTCAACCAGGATCATTTCCGCCAATGGACCGGGAAAGTCGTTTTGTGACAAAACAAAGCCCAGAGTTGTCATTTCCGCGGAAGCAGGAATTCATCAGAATGTGCGTTTCTTCCCGGTGGAGGAAAAACTAAGCTCTAGAGTTTGGCGCATAAGAGGATCTGAATCCCCGCTTGGGCGGGGATGACAACGGAATGTACCCTCCGGGTAAACAAACGAAGGTACCGCACAGGTAAACAACCCAAGGTACCCCTTCGGGAAAATGGTACCCTTTACGGAAAATGGTACCGATCTGCGTTCTGGCAATAAACCCGTTTATGCGGGGACGCCCGGCAGGGCGACTACGTTTTCTTTGGGAATTTCGACTGTACCTTGCTCGAAGTCTTCGGCAGAGGGTTTGAGGGTCAGATTATATACGGCTGGGTTCTTCTTCGGATCGAGCATCATCTCGTCCCAAAAGACTTGTTTACCGGTGTAGGCGGAGATGCGTCCCATGATAGCGGCGGCTGTGGATTCTGCCACTGCTTGGGCTTCGTTCCGTGGTTGCCCCTTGGCCACATAGTAAAGCGTGTCAATTTGTTCCTGATGGTGGCTGCTGGGGCCTCGCGGCAGGTCCGGCGGAATGGGCGATTGTTGTGGTCGGGGATAGTCGCTGCCGTTGGTGCGCCCCCTTTCGTAGACAAATTCATGGCCCACCCAATTCCAGCAGTCATTGACTTGTCGGCACATGGAGTGGATGTGCACGCCGTCGCCGTAGTCGTAATCGACGCTGAAGAAGTCGTACATATCGCCAGCGTTTCGGCGGGCCCGGCCGCCAAAACCAACCGCACTGACCGGCGGCCGACCACAGAACCAATTGGCTATGTCGATATTATGCACGTGTTGTTCGACTAGATGGTCCCCCGACAGAGCCACCCAGTTCTGCCAGGTTCGCACCAGATCGTCGGCTGTTTTGGGGTTAATGGGTTTGGTGTGGAACATCGAGCCGATGCAGAAGGAGACCCGCCCTGCATAAAGTTTACCCAGAGCCTTTTCTACGGCTACCGCCTGGTGGGTAAGTCGAAAGTTCCAGTCATGGCGCATTTCGGTGCCGGAGGTAATGACCAGCCCTTTTTTCAGGGCTTCCTGTCCAGCGGCCATAACCCGCCGGCAACCAGGCGGATCGACAGCTACCGGCTTTTCGATAAAAGCATGTTTACCTGCCCGTACAGCTGCCTCTAGATGCACCGGCCGAAATAGCGGCGCTTCGGCCAAAAGCACAATTTCTACGTCGGTCTCTAACAGGGCCTGGTAGGACTTTGGCCCACCAAAACAACGCTCCGGCGGTACGCCGAAACGTTTACCTGCCCGCTCTGCTCGGTCCTTAAAATAATCGGCTACTGCCACTACCCGCACATCGAAGCCCAGGATTTTTCCCGCTTCCAAGGCATCGACCACAGCGCCCTGGCCTCGGCCGCCGCACCCGATCAGGCCGATCTTAAAGCTCCGACCATTGCCTTTGGGAGCGGCCAACACCATGGGTGCACTAATAGCCGCTCCAACCCCGAAAGCCGACTCCACAAACTCCCGCCGAGAAACTCGTTTGGATCCTTGCATGGTTTTGTCCCCTAAGGAAAGTCCGATTCATAGGAAAATCTGTTCTACTCCCCTGCTCCTTTATCGGACGCCTGCCTTTAGCGCTGTTGGCCTAACTTAGCAGGCCATGAAGACCATTGTCAAGACTCCCACTGCCAGAGACTTAATTGACCTAGAAAGTTGCAGAATCTTTTGGCCATCCCCACTCCGGTTGGGAAGGCTAAACACCTGTGGGACTGCCTGGAGAGTCCCTCGAAAAGCGATTTGCATTAGAAAAGAAGTTGCGTCCTCTAGGATTCCGGAAAAGCTATTTTCCGCGATGTGTGCCCCTTTCCCTAGCTGCGTTTGGTTCCAGTGGTTAGGCCAAACCATTCTTTTGCTCACATCATTTCCTAAGTCTAATAATTCGGGGGGGTAGAAGTTTTCCCCTTCGGCAGAAGGGTAAAATGGCAAAACGCGAGATTTTACAGAACCATCGATCGAAGGACCGGTTAACGAGGAACTGGTCGGCAAACCTTAAAAGCCTATATTCCAGGACGGCTTCGGAGGCATCATGTGGAAAAAAGAAGCCGGCTTGTGCCCACCACCCCTGACCGCCCTTTTGGGGTTTGTTACTTGACAAACGCACGATCTAAGTTACACTGAGCAACATAGCCTGCTTAACTACAAAGAAGCCGCCCAGACTGTCTCCCTCAGCCTTCGGGCAATAAACCTTCCTAGTATTTCAGCCGAATGGAGTGAGCTTATATTTTCCCTTCTTTCCGTTGTTCCAAGAGGGTTAGAGTTAGGTGGAAGGAGGCAACTAAGCAGGGCTTTTTGTCCTCCTTCGGCGGCAAGCTTTGCAGCCGGCTTTTCCCACTTGAGGCCACAGGCGAATTAATTCCCTGAGCTTTCGTGCTACAAACCTTCAAAAAACATCCTGATCTTCGAACCACTGCTTTTACAGGAGTGCTGAGCGATGCAGAGCAACAGAACGATTTCAACGACCCGTCGGGAGTTTTTACAGGCTGCTGGGGCGATTGCCGCCAGCTCGGCTTTGGCTGGGGTAAAGGTCCCCCATGTTCATGCGGCCGAACGGAACCTGATTCAGGTGGCGCTGATTGGCTGTGGCGGTCGAGGGACTGGGGCAGCGGCTAATGCCCTTTCGGTAAAAAGTGGACCCATGAAGCTAGTGGCCATGGCCGATGTGTTCCAAGATCGGCTAGCCAGTAGTTATAAGCATCTGAAAGACCACTTCGACAAGCAGGTGGATGTGCCGAAGGATCGGCTGTTTCTCGGCTTTGACGCCTACAAGAAAGCGATGGATTGTTTACGTCCTGGGGATTTGGCCATCTTTGCCACCCCGCCGGCATTTCGATGGGTGCATTTTGCCTATGCCATCGAAAAAGGTATCCATGTGTTTATGGAAAAACCGGTTACCGTCGACGGCCCCACCACGCGCAAAATGTTGGAACTGGCCAAAAAGGCGTCGGAAAAGAACCTTAAAGTGGGTGTAGGCCTAATGGTACGACACTGCCGGGGCAGACAGGAATTATACAAGCGAATCCGGGATGGCGAAATCGGCGAGATTATCGCCATGCGGGCCTATCGGATGGGCTCTGGTGGCGGCATGACCGGGCCGAAACCGCCCAATGAAAGGGAACTGCTCTATCAGGTCCGCCGGTTCCATGCCTTCCTGTGGGCAAGTGGCGGCGTGTATAGCGACTTTTACATCCATCAGATCGACGAATGTTCCTGGATGAAGGATGCCTGGCCCATCAAAGCCCAGGCGGTCGGCGGCCGCCATTACCGGGGCGGGAACGTCGATCAAAACTTCGACACCTACGCCGTCGAATATACCTATCCGGACGGCACGAAACTGTTCTACTATGGTCGGCAAATGCCCGGCTGCCATGAAGAGTTTGCTAGCTACGCCCATGGCACCAAAGGCACTGCTATTATTTCCACCTCCGCCCATACACCTGGCCGAGTGCGGACCTTCCGTGGGCAGGATTTCGCCCAGGAGAAGCTCATCTGGGCGTTCCCGCAGCCGGAACCCAATCCCTATCAATTGGAACTGGACGATCTGGTCGATGCCATCCGGCAAGATAAGCCCTATAACGAGGCGGAGCGCGGGGCAATTGCTAGTCTGGTAACCAGCATGGGTCGAATGGCCGCTCATACCGGGCAAATCATCACCTATGAGCAAATGCTCAACTGCCCGCATGAGTTTGCCCCGGACGTGGATAAACTGACCATGGATAGCCCCGCACCACTTCAAGCCGACAAAGACGGCCGATACCCCGTGCCGCAGCCAGGCATCCTCAAAGACCGAGAGTACTAATACCTACTCGCTGAGTACCCCTCTTGCCCCCACTGCTCATCACGGAAAAATCTTGGTAGGGCATAGGGGCTACCTACGCTGAAGGGGGGGCTGACAGTGTGGACGACGCCCCGCATGTTGACGCCTCTGCGTGAGCGGCAGGGGCGTTTTTTCTAACTGGTTCCCTCTGGGCTGTATTTTCTAAAAAGTTCCCCTTTATGGGGGTAGGAGAGTGGGATTAAACCGGTCTGGGGCCGGCTTGGCTTCAGCGGCTGCCAGCCAGTGCTTTGGGATCTCTAGCAGGATCACTTGGTGGAAGGACATAGGTTGGAGAAGCAATTTTTGGTGGACTGCTCGGCTCGGTCGTAAGGAGTGGGAAATGGCACTAGGGCATGGTTGGCCCGATGGGCCTCGGTCAATAGCCTTCCCCACTGGAGAATGATTTTTCAGAAAGTACACTCTGGGAGAACCAAGCACTCTATCCCCTTTCGATTTCCCTGGAAAGAGAGGAGGACAAAAACTGGTATCCCCACCCGGTTCAGCTTCAGGAGGCCCAAAGAATTCCTAGCATAGCTGGAAGGTAGAACGCCGGCCTCCCAATATCCACGGAGGGGAGGACGTTCGGCCGGCAATACTAAGCAAGGAAACAGAGATGGGCTATTCTGAATCTAAGTTCCTGCGACGGGGTGCGGCTGAAATTCTGTGGGTTAATTGGGCAAGATAGACAATAAAGGCAAAACAAGCCTCACCCCCCGGAAAGCCACCTTGGTCCAGAACCTACCCATTTTACTTCCGGATATAGAGACCTAAACTCCTTCCAGAGACTCATACCCCATGGAATCTGGAATCCGGAGCTTGTTGCTTCTGGAGATGCCTGTGGGAGGGCCGGTTCGATGGGCCTGGGGATTATCTATGTTCCCCAAATCCCCTAAACTGACCACAAAAAAATCAGCCGCACCCCTGCGACGGAAACGATCTGGTGGAACCCGATTCCGTACCCAAACAGGGGGGAATGCCTTTGGGTTCTTTGGGAAAGGTCCTGCATATGTGAAAGTTCCTCTGGGTAGGTGGGAGCCTAACCTGGAAAATTTTGGTGCTTGTGGCTGGAGATCGGAGAAGAGGCAGGTTTTGCAAACTTTCTGGGGCGACAAGATCAATATCCCTCTCTGTGGCAGTTCCGGCCGCTCAGGGGGAGAGGATGGGTAGGCCTTTTCGGAGGCCAGATCTGCTAAAGTAACTTCTCAGGGAGGCGGTTGCGATGAGGGATGGGGATACGTTGTCCAAACCACTTCCGGAAGCAATTCTGCAGGCCTGGCAGGAAGGAGGTGCCGAAGTAGGCTGGCTGGCCTGGGATACCGGCCGAGGGATGGTCGGCAGATTTGCTACCTCCCAACATGAAGCCCTCCAAAATCTTCCAGGGGCTTCCCCCCAGGAGGTTGAAATTCTTCCAGCCTTTCGAGCTCGGGAGTGGGAAGAGGGTTGGCTGAGGAGTCTGCCGTCGCCTGCTGGGCCCTTTGCCTTAGACCTTAGCCAAATCGAAATTACTAATGCCACCGTTCGAGAACTGACCCACCTGAGCAGTTTACGGGTGCTCCGGCTAGGCCCGATCTGCCGGTGGCGTGTGGTGGTTGGTGTTCGATTGACGGATGTGGGGCTGGGATATGTAGGTTGGCTAAAAAACTTACAGTACCTGGAGCTTGCCCGCACTTGGATTACCGACGCCGGGCTTAGGCAGGTGGCTCGACTAAAACAACTGCGAGGGTTGGACCTTTCGCATACTCAGATTACGGATGCGGGCATAGAGCATCTAGCTGGACTGAAGCAGTTGAGATGGCTGGACCTTTCCGAGACAAACATCACCGATCGAGGCCTAAAGCACGTGGCCGGGTTAGCGCAGTTGCGAGGACTGGCCCTTTCCTGGGGGCGGATCGGTAATACCGCGATCAACCTCTTGGCCAGACTCAAAACATTGCAGCATCTGGACCTTTCCCATACCCGAATTACCCCTAGGCGTGTGGCCTTCTTAGCAGGGCTAAAAAATTTACAGCATCTGAAGCTTTCCTCTACTAAAATCACGGATGCCGCCCTGAAACACCTGGCTGACCTCACCCAATTAACGGCTCTGAACCTTTCTCACACGGAAATTACGGACGCTGGCCTATCGTATTTAGCCGGGTTAAAAAACCTGCAGCGGCTCATTCTCACTGGTACGAAAATCACCGGTCCGGGCTTGCGGTATCTAATAGGGATGAAAGCTTTGAAGGACTTGGACCTTTCCTTAACACCGATAACTGACCAAGGCCTGAGGTATTTGACTGGCTTGGACAAATTGCAGTCTTTGGGGCTGCAATCCTGCCCCGTAACGAACCAAGGCCTACGCTATTTAGCAGCGCTGAAAAACCTGAAATATTTGAGGCTTTCCGGGACGAAAATTACTGCTGCTGGTCTGAGGCATCTAGCGAAGATGGACCTAAAAACTCTAGAAATTCCCCACAGTATCTGTACCAACCTTGGTTTGAAATACTATCTGGCCGCCGTAGAAGAACCTACCGAATTGAACCTATTCTGGTGGAAGATTACCAATACGGGACTGGCCTATTTGACCGGACTGAAAAACATCCAGAAGCTTACTCTTCCGAAGCAAATCACCGACGAAGGGCTAAGGCATCTAGCAGGGCTGAACACCTTACAAAAGCTGGACCTTACGGGCACCCGGATCAGAGGGCCGGGCCTAAAGTATCTAGCTAGGCTGCAACATTTGAAATCGCTGGAGCTTTATTCCACCCCTCTTACCGACGTAGGCTTAAAGCATCTGGCGAAGCTGAAAAGTCTAGAGGAGTTAAGCGTTTCTGAAACCCGAATCACCGATGCGGGTCTGGCCTACTTGGCAGAATTGAAAAAATTAAAACGTCTCTGTCTGTGGCGAGACCGAATTACCGATGGGGGGCTAAAGTATTTGGCCGGGCTAAAACAATTAGAGTGGCTGAACCTTTCTGATACCCAGATTACCGATGCCGGCCTTGCCCAATTGGCCGGTCTGAAACTGCACTGGGTGGTGTTGCCTGAGTCCGCAAAAACGGATGTCGGATTAAAACATTACTTGGCCGCCACCCAAGAACCTCAGGAACTGACACTAGGGGAGCCATTTGCCTGGAAGATCACTGATGCAGGCCTGGAGCATCTGGCAGGACGGAAAACGTTGCAAAAGCTGAACCTTTGCCAACTCCCTATCACCGATGCAGGATTAAAGCACTTGGCAGATCTACAAAACTTGCAAGAGCTATGGCTTTCCGGCACCCAGATTACCGACGAAGGCCTACGATACTTGGCCGACTTAAAAGACTTGGAATTTTTAGTACTTTCAGCCCCTCGGATCACCGATGCGGGTCTAGTGCATCTGGCAGGCCTGGGAAAATTGCGCTACCTGGACCTGGCCACCACCCAAATTACAGATAGGGGATTAATCTATTTAAGAAAACTGAGAAACTTGCGGTATCTGGATCTTGGGAGGAGTCAGATTACCGACGCAGGGCTGGCGGAGTTGGCCCGACTGAAAAACCTGCAACGGCTGGTCCTTTCGAGAACCCGAATTACAGACGCTGGATTGGTCCATCTTGGCGGTCTGAAAAGGTTGAAACAGTTGGATCTTTCGTACACCTGGATCAGCGATGCGGGCCTCCGTTATTTAACCGGCCTGAAAAAGTTGGAAGAACTCCAACTTAAAGGTGTCCGAGTCTCTAGGGCAGGTCTAGAGAGGCTTCTAAATGGGTTGAAAAACTTATGGACACTAGAGCTCGGAGAGAACCGATTGGGCCGAAGAGCCTTGCACAGATTGCGAAAAGCATATCCCTCCTGCGAGATTGTGTAAAATCCCTAGGGACCCACTTCCCACACCAGGCTCTGCTCCGGAGCAAGATGATGCATAAGCTGTCCTTGTTAGCATGGCAGTGGACATTTTCGGGCACTTTCCCCTCACACTGATTGCTCATACCAGGAATGGTTTAGCAAAGGCAAAGGATAGCGGGAACCTTTGCAAAATACTGAACATGTAGTGAACTAAATGAGCTTTTGATTCTTAGGGCCTGCTGTTCTCCTCACCTACTAACTATTGGCTGCTAGCAATGCTGGCAACACTATATGTCGGGTTAGAACTGTACTTTCTGCAAAATCGCTCTTTGTGGGGATAAGTGATGGAGCCAGCCCAAACGGTCCGCCCTTCCCAAAGGGAATGGCCAACTTCTACACCCTGCCCGAAGACCCTAACCAACATGGCACATCTACTCTTAGCCTATGGCTTTCCAACAGGTTAGGCTCCTAGGCAACCCAAAGGGTCTGGGCTGGTAGCCGATGAAGGCAAGCCGAAGTCAAGGCAAGTTAATCCCGATAAAGGGGATTTTTTCAGAAACTACAGTTGCCCAATTAACCCACCAGAATTTAAGCTGCACCCTGTTCCAGGTGGCCCCTTGAGGGGCGGGGAGTCCATCTGCTAGCATGGAGGGTATGCATGGAGCCTACGAGTCGCTTACGCCGATGATGCGGCAATATCAGGAGGCCAAGCGGGCCTGTGGGGATGCTTTGTTGCTGTTTCGGATGGGGGATTTTTACGAGCTTTTCTATGAGGACGCCAAAACGGCCGCCCGCCTACTGAACCTGGCCCTTACTAGCCGGGAAAAAGGCGAAAACGCCATCCCCATGGCCGGCTTTCCGCATCATCAATTGGAGCATTACTTGGCCAAGCTTATTTCGGCAGGTCTTCGGGTGGCTGTCTGCGAGCAGGTAGAAGACCCTAAATTGGCCAAGGGGCTGGTTCGTCGAGAGATCACCCGGGTAGTAACGGCCGGCACTATTACCGAAGAGACCCTGCTGGACCCCCGCTCGAGCAACTATTTGGCAGCCATCAGCCCTGGGGAGCCGGCTGGTTTGGCTTGGGTGGAGCTATCGACCGGCCGGTTCCAGGCGGCTGCATTTCCTAGGGGGGAACTTGCAGACCAATTGGCCCGGATTGGGCCGTCGGAATGCCTGCTGGCCGAGGGCGAAGCTTTGCCTGCCGGCGCCGATCAGCACCGGATGATGCTTACCCGTCGGCCGCCCTGGGCGTTTAATTGGGAGACGGCCTGCCAGATCCTGCGAAAACATTTCGGCCTGCACAGCCTGGAAGGATTCGGTTTTACCGACAGCCCGGAAGATCGGCAAGCCATCCGGGCCGCCGGGGCCATCTTGGACTATCTGACCGAAACCCAGAAGACATCGTTAGCGCACCTGGATCGGCTGCTGCCCTATCGCCGGGGCAGTGTGCTGGAGATTGACCAATCGACCCGCCGAAGCCTGGAGATAACCCGCACCTTGCGCGAAGGCCGACGGGAAGGATCGCTGGCCGCCGTGTTGGACCGCACGGTTACACCGATGGGGGCTCGGCTCTGGGCTGAGTGGCTTTCTAGTCCGCTAACCGATATTGCCGCTATCAACCAGCGTCTGGATGCCGTCGAAGAACTGTACCAGGCCGATCGGCTGCGCAATGCACTCCGGGAATCGCTCCAACGGGTTTATGACTTGGAGCGCCTTTTAGCCCGCATCACCACCGGCCGGGCAACCCCAAGGGACCTGAGCTTCCTGGCCAAGACGCTCCGGATGCTGCCGGAATTAGAGCTCAAGCTAGCTGGCCGCACAAGCCGCCTGTTGCAACAGATCCAGTCCAGCATTGACCCTTGCCTGGAGCTACAGACCAAACTGGACGCTGCCTTGGTGGAAGATTGTCCATTGAGCAGCCGAGAGGGTGGTTTCATCCGCACAGGCTTTTGTCCAGAATTGGATGAACTGCGCGATCTAGCCCAGGGCGGTAAACAATGGATTGCCCAGTATCAAGCACATGAGATCCAGCGGACGGGTATCCCCACCCTGAAAGTGGGGTTTAACAAAGTGTTCGGCTATTACATCGAAGTAACCAACACCCATCGGGATAAAATCCCTGAGGATTACATCCGCAAACAGACGCTCAAAAACGCCGAGCGCTTCATTACGCCGGAACTCAAGCAGTACGAGGAGCGGGTGCTAACGGCCGACGAAAAGGCACGGGCTTTGGAATATGAACTGTTTTGTCAGTTGCGAGAGGAGGCGTCGGCGGCCAGAGCCCGATTGCAGCAGACTGCCGCCGCTTTGGCCCAACTGGATGTGGTGGCCGCTCTGGCAGAACTTGCACGCCAGCGCAACTACTGCCGACCTCGATTGGTCGAAGAACCAATCCTTCTGATCCGAGATGGCCGTCATCCGGTCCTAGACATCCTGGAACCAGAAGGGGCCTTTGTGCCCAACGACACGGAACTGGGCGTCGGCATGGGCGAAGGTAAAACGATTGCCCTGGTAACCGGACCCAATATGGCAGGTAAAAGTACGTATATTCGTCAGGTCGCCCTCCTGGTACTTTTGGCCCAGACCGGCAGCTTCATCCCGGCCAAGGAGGCCGTCATCGGCGTGGCCGACCGGATTTTTGCACGCGTCGGTGCAAGCGACGAATTAGCCCGAGGCCAAAGCACCTTCATGGTCGAAATGACCGAAACAGCCCGCATCTGCCACTTGGCCACCCGGAGGAGTTTGGTTGTCCTAGACGAGATCGGCCGAGGTACTAGCACCTACGACGGCATCTCGCTGGCCTGGGCGGTGGCCGAGTACCTACATGATCGCATCCAGTGCCGAACGCTCTTTGCCACCCATTACCATGAATTGACCGACCTGGAACGACACCTGCCCGGCGTCATGAACCTGAATGTGGCGGTCCGAGAATGGCAAGACGAGGTCATCTTCCTCCATAAAATCCTGCCAGGAGCGGCGGATAAAAGCTACGGCATTCATGTGGCCCGATTGGCCGGGGTGCCTCGGCCGATCATCGAACGGGCCAAAGATGTCCTGGTGCAACTGGAAGATGAGCGTCTGGCCGCCGAAACGGCCGCCTGGACCACTCTTAGCCCACCAACTTCCCCAATTGGAGAACAACACCCGACGGAGCCGATTGCTTGCCCCGAAGCTCAAAGTCCGGGTGGGGTTTTCCCGGCCCAAGCTCTGCCGCCGGAAGACAGGCTGGAAGCTTGCCCCGAAGCTCAAACCCCGGATAGACCACCGCCTGCCTCGCAAACATTGCTCGGCTTCCCCAGCCAAACAACACCACATTTCTCTGCCGCCTCTCAAGATGCTGCTCCTGTCGACAGCCACCGTCGGTCGGGTTCGGGCAGTCGATCTAAAATCCCCAGCCGCCCTGGCGGCTACGTGCAACTGACTCTGTTCCAGCCAATGGAACATCCGATCCTGGATGAGTTGCGACGGCTGGACCTGGACAAAATGCCGCCGCTAGAAGCGCTCCTGTGGCTCAAACGCTGGCAAGAGAAGATCAAATAAACAAATAACCATTTGTCCTCATAAGCGCATTTGCTCTTTCTCTTTCACGTCCTTAGCCACTGGAAACCTCTGCATAATCCTGAACAAATAGTGAACTTCTCTGAACCTTCGCTTTTCTACGTTTTTGCTGCCCCCATCCAAACACCTGCAGTATGTCTAGCATTGCTAACAGCCCAATGTATCGGGTCAGACGGGCAAGGAACCAAAATGGTATAGGAACCTCTGCAAAATCCTGAACATATAGTGAACTTTGGGAACCTTTGACTCTCTAGCCGGTTGATTCTCCTCTCGGGACATCTACTATTATCTATTGGGTGCTAGCAATGCTAGCAGCCCTATATGTTGTGTTAGAGAAAATACCAGACAAAATGGTATAGAAATATCCCTTTCGAATTATGCAGGGGTTCCGTATAACTCGACTTTTGCCAAATTTCCTAACTGCTTTTATTTCCAAGAGTTACGACGAAACCGCCTTTTGTTCACTCAATTTCCTAATTCCAATATTTACAAGAAGTTAGAACTTTTCCCCTCCGGGAGGAGTTAAAAATGGCAAAACTCGAGGTATAAAAATATCTCTATTGAATCATGCTGAAGTTCCTCTGAATGCTCGCTGAGCTTACCCTTCAGCTGGCAAGTTTTGCGAATCGATCTTTTCCGCTGCCGGGCAGAGGCGACGCCAATATACCGGTTTGTCCGGTCTTCTGGCTGCGGCAAGGCTCTAGAAAACGTGTAAATACGTATGGCCGAGAGAAGAGGAGGATAAGATTTGTTCGGGTGAATGATTCCGAAGTGCTGGTGATTATGGTTGCAAGTTCACATCGATGGATTGGAGGTATTCCTGCTGGAGGTACTGACGACCTTGGCGGACGGTCGTATGGTCCCAGGGCAAGGGGCGGTCCAGCTGATAGGGTTGGTGCAAAAGCGGCGCAGGATCTAGCCGACAGGCCCGGAGGGCCTCTTGCCAAAGCTGGGGCTGAAACTGATCGGTCCAGGCGTCGAAGCGAGCCCCGTGTTCCCATGCCCATTGGATGACGTCACCCAGTCGGCGGTCGCCTCGGCTAATAAGACCTTCCAGCAGGCTGGCATCCGGATCATGACATTTGATCTCTACGCTGCGCAGTCGGACCCGGCGGCGAAGCAGACGATGGGCTTGCTGGAGGTACTCCCGGCTTGCCATACCGAGCCATTGGAACGGAGTATGCGGCTTCGGGATGAAGTTGGAGACGTTAGCAACAACAGTAACCGGTCGGCCGCGGACCTGGCGGCCCACTCGGGCAATGTCCTCCGCTAGGTCCACTATGGCCGTCAGGTCCTGGGCAGTTTCGCCAGGCAGACCACACATAAAGTAAAGTTTTACCCGATGGAACCCTCGCTGGAAGGCTTGTCGGCATCCTTCCAAAAGATCATCATTAGTAACTTGTTTACCAATACGGCGACGCATTTCGTCCCGGGCAGCCTCTGGCGCTAGCGTTAGGCCGGAATGCCGTTCCGTGCCCAGCTGCAACGCCAAAAGCCTCCATTGGTGATTAATCCGCAGACTAGGTACCGAAATGCTCACCCCCAACGGACCAAACTCCGCCGAAAGACGATCCATCAACTCATCAAAGTATGGATAATCGCTCGTCGAAAGGGACAAAAGACCAATTTCGTTATAGCCGGTAGCCCAGTACGATTCCCAGGCGGCCCGAAGGATGGTTTCTACTTTACGGAACCGCACAGGACGTTTCATGGGGTTGCTTTGGCAGAACCGGCACCGCCACGGACAGCCCCGCATAATTTCCAAAGTAATCCGGTCCTGCACAGCGGCCACATGAGGAACCACAGGCCGAGTCGGTAGAGGAAAACTTTCCAAATCCAAAAGTACGGCCGGTTCGATCACCGGACGGGCTTCGGGCCGAAACGGCACTGGCGGCAACGGTCGGCCATCGGCATCCAAGGCCGCCTGGTACAGGCTAGGAACATAAACACAGGCAAATCGAGCCGCTAGACGGGCTAGCTTCTCTTGACGGGTTCCCCCTTGGGAACGGACTTCTAACCACGCGTCGGCCACCTCCAACAGACTCTCTTCTCCGTCGCCAAGAATAAATAAGTCAATAAATGGCACCCAAGGTTCCGGATTCTGCACACAGGGACCTCCCGCAATGACTAAGGGATCCCGATCCGTACGCTCCTGACTCCGAAGCGGAATGCCCCCCAAATCCAAAATGGTCAAGATGTTAGTAGCTAAAAGTTCATATTGCAGGGAGAAGCCCACAATATCGAATTGCCAAAGCGGGCTAAAGGTTTCCAAACTCCATAAGGGAATCCCCTCTTGGCGAAGAATGGCTTCCATGTCCCGGCCAGGAGTAAAAATACGCTCACATGCCCAATCCGGCCGCCGATTGACCGCCGCATACAGAACTTGCAAGCCATGACAACTCATACCGATGGTATAAGCATCCGGAAAGGCAAGGCACATCCGGCCTCGTAGCCCCTCCGGCGATTTCACCACGGCGTTCAGCTCCCCGCCAATATACTGAGCCGGCGTCTGGACTCGAGGCAAAATCGTTCGCTCGACCTGCTCCCGCAACGCAGCAAAACTATTCTTTGCAGAAGATGGATCTCGTTCCATAAACCCACCGCACTATAGATGGTAACCCTCTGCCAAGTGAAGTAATATCTCTCTGCCCCGTGGCAAAGGCTGGTTAGCTAAGTTCCCCCCTGCGGGGCGGCAAACTCTGCAGTTTGTCCCCTTCCGTCGGCCCCTAACCCTCTAGGATCAACAACATGAGGGGAAAACACCGCCCCATTTCCTTCATGCGAAGTGGTACGGATTAAATGGAGTACCTCTGAATTTGGAAAAGACAAAGGTATAGGAAAACTTTCTAAATTTTCTAAGTTCCCAGATTGTCTAGCCTTCTTTAATGAACCATTTTTCCAAAGGATGGGTCCCGAGCCTCCACCCCCAGAGAAAGTTTGTCCGGTGATCTAAGGCTGTGGTTTCAATATTGTCTAAAAACTGGCCGGGTTATCTTATTAACCTGCGTTTATTTTGAAAGTTATGATTCTGGCTCCCGCAAAAAGGGGCCCTGTCTTCTTATTAAATTTTAGGCCCCAGGACAGTGGTTAGAAATCCTAATATGTAAGCTCCGCTTTTGCCATTTTCCAAGGGTGCTGCCACCGTGAGATCCGCCACCCTTTGAAAATATTGGCATGAGGAAATTTACTTGAACCAAGCAGGCACAAAGCAACCTCTGATAGGCTGTCTGCAAATCAAGACTTGGCCGTTTCCCGATAAGGGTGGGCTTAAGCAGATCTTATACAGTAAAAGGCGAGAAAATAGGCACGTTCCGGATGCTAGGTAATCCCGCTACCAAGCTGATTTTCCTTAGAAAAACGCATTTCCAGACAGCCTCTGAAAATCCAAAATACGTAGTGCACTATATGAATTTTTATTCTATAGCCTTTTAGCCCTCCTACCCGAAGAACTACTATCTATTCGGTGCTAGCCATTCTAGCACCCTACATATTCGGGTAGAGGCACTGTGAACCAAAATGGTATAAAAATATCGCCCTTGAATTATCCAGAGGTTCCTTTGGGTAATTCAAACGGAACCTCTGCAAAATCCTGAACATGTAGTGAACTTTATGGACTTTTGCTTCTATAGCCGTTCGGTTTTTCCTATCCGAATACCTATTATCTATCGGATGCTAGCAATGCTCGAGCTCTATATGTTGTGTTAGAGGAAAGACATCCAACATGGTATCAAAATATCGCCCTTGAATCATGCAGAGGTTCCTTTGGTAATTCAAACGTCAATAATAGACCGTTTGCCAGGGCGGAGACAACATCTGCCCGCGCAACTGTCGATGGCTTACGTGTTTCGTTTTGTTCGGGCGGATAGCCTTTGGGCAACATCTGCCCGCACAACCAGCCCATACAATGGAAAAGATGCCGTTGAGCACCGCTTGCATGTCAACTTGACGCGGCCGCCCCTACGGTCCATTGGTATCTACGTAACCGTCTTTCTCTACAAGATGTTGTGGCTTTGCCGAACAGTTTACTCCAACATATTGTGGATCCGAAAAGCTGTGTAGATACCAATGCCGTCCATTGGTATCTATATAACCAGTTTTCTCTACAAGATGTTGGGAGCTTGTCAGCCGGATCACCCCCCACCTATTGCGTGTCCGGGAAGATGTGTAGATACCAATGTCCGCGGTCGGTCCGGAGCGATCAACCGGGCGATCGTCTACCATTAAGAATCCATCCGATCGGATGGATAAACCCGTTTCATCGGAGCAGCCTTTTGCTTGGGGGATAAACTCCGTTTTCCTTTGGTGGCAAAATCCGTTTCCCAGACTTCCTGGGCGCCTTAAATACCGCAGCTTTCCCCGCCTGTCAAGGCCTTTTCAGACACGCTCATAGACTTTTGTATTTTCCCATTTGTATTTTTCCCATAGGTTGGTTTTCCGGGGGCCGTTCTCCGCTCCTAGGCACGGGGCAGTGAACGTAGGAAAAGGCATGTCGGGTGGCTCGATAAAATTTCATCTCTCCTTCCGCAGAGGCCGTTTAGTCTCTCCGATGATGGCTGTCAGTTGGTCAATGTCAACAATTTCCAAATCACCAGCAGCGGCGATTTTCGGCCTTTTGGTAAAATCGGCAATGGCGATTTTCCTTGGGCCAAATACGATGGTTGTAGAAAGCGTTACACATCGACCGTCGTAGATCGCTACTTTCGCTTCCGGATCATGACCCCGGATCAACAGAGACTTGCCAAGTTTTTGCATGATCCGATCGAAATAATCTTTTGTATAGACCCTGTTTCTATTACCACCTGCGGTTTGCTGCTCGGAAAAGTCTCCCCAGGTCAGGGTGAGCCAATGGGAGTCGCCGATCCTTATGGTTTCGAAGTCTGCCAGTGTTTCCAGATTCGGCACGGCGCCATGCAAGGCTAGGATGCTGCCCACCGACACAGCCAAAGGAAACTCCGATACCTTCTGCTTGTAATATTCAAATTCTTGGGCATCCAGGCTCATCCAAAAATACGCCGGGCTGTAGCGCCGCACAAAATATCCTTCGTGGTTTCCTTGCAGCGGAATGACATGCCTAGGATCTGTCTCCCAGAGGTGAATCACCAGATCGAGATTCTCCTTACTTTTAAGGCCACGATCCACGTAATCGCCCAAAAATACTAGGACTGTCTCCTCTCGGCGATACCATTGCAGGACCGTTTGAGTCGCTTCCAGATCGCCGTGGGTATCGCCGACAAAAACGACTCTGCCTTTGGGCGGGAGGTGGATCAGCTTTTCGGGCATGGGTCCGTTTGTTTGAGAAACTCTGGCCTTAAAAATGTGTGCTTCAACAAGTCAGTAACAACTCTTAGTGGATGGGAAAGCCCATTGACTTTTGCCATTTTGGGCTCTAGCGGGAAAAGCAAAGTTCGAACACCTTGTAACTATGCGGCTTAGGAAATTGGATGAACAAAAGGGGGGCGTCGTAACTACCAGAAGCAGACTAAGTTAGGGAAAATAGCAAAACTCACGCTGAGAGCCTTTAACAACATGAACTTGCATCCTCTTTATAAGTGGCAAAATGGCTCGACTGCTTTCTGTGGAATTTCATTTTAGTAAAGGCTCTTATTTTCCGAGTCTGGTGAAGTTGGGTTGGTTGGATCGAGGGGCAATGGAATCCGATGGCGTTTGACGAACTGGAGGAGGGCTTGAGGTTTTTTAAAGTAGTTGCGCAGTTCTGCCAGGGTGAGTGGGCCTTTCCGGGCTAGGTGGAGAAAGCTGGCTAGTGGCGTATTGCCTATTCGGTGGGCGAAGCGTCGGCCCTGCTCTTGGGGCGGCAATTGATCAAAATCGCCCTGCTGCCGAAGCGCCGCTAGGATTCGCTCTGTAAACTGCAGTATATAATTATGGAGGCCCTCCAACGCCCTCTGCGCTTCGAAGATCAGCTGCCGAAGTTCCTCCACCACCTGAGGGGCCATCGCCTCTTCCGAAGACGGATCCTGCCATTGTCCTAGAAGGGCCTCCGCCCTTTCCCAGGACAACTCTTTTATTCGGATAGCCTCGGCGGCCAAATGAGCGTATTGCTGGGCCATTTGGGTCCAGTAGTCATGTCGGCTTGGTACGCTGATAAAGCGGAACTCCGGCAGGATCAGTGCCGTTAGCGCTCCACCGTGGCAACAGTCGGTATCCAGGCCAAAAACACGATCGCGCCAGATAAATGGTTCCGGCTTCTGGGAGTAATTTTGATGGCCGACGATCAAAGGCTTTGGCCCATCATACACCTCATACCATGGCCGGCGCAATTGCTTCCACAGGTACTGCTCTCCCGAAAGGGTACCGATGAGCACTTCGGATTTCTGCTCCTGCACCCCTTTGCCAGGTTCCCACATGCCGTGCACTAAAATCACCTCGGGCAGTTCCAGGGATTCAGGAAGCGAGCTGAAGTAGGTTAAGGCATCCGGATAGTGGGCCTGGCCAATTTGCTCCCGGCTAATCAGTTGAGACAAGGCCGGTTTGGTTTCGCCTCGGAAGGCTTTCAGATGTTTTCGTTCATGGTTGCCCAGCAGGGATCGGGCAGCAGGGTGGCGGCGGAAAAACTCTAACACCTTCGGGGTGTCTGGTCCCCGATCCACAATATCGCCCAGTGCAATCAGTTGGTCCCCATCGCCCAGGCCGACCTTCTCCAGCAGTTCTTCCAGCTCCGCCCAGCATCCGTGGATATCGCCCACGATAATAGTTCGCCTGGCCATCGGAGTAATCCCCGTGCTGATTCCACTCATTAGGGAATCTTATATCTCCCTTTTTTGGGGATACTATTTTCAGCAACGAGCTTCGGAATCAAGCCGTTTTGGTTTCCTATTATCTAAAACGAGCAGGTATCACACTCATTTGAAGCAACAAAAGAGGGTCCCAGGGAGGAACCTAAAGGATAAGTTGGGCTTGCTACCATGGTCCACTAAGGAAACAGTCGATTTTTTACCATTACCCAGAGGGCTGTCCTTTCTGCAAACTCACTCTTCAGGGGAAGAGGCTATGGAGCTAGCCCCACCGGGCCGCCGTTCCCGAAGAGAATTTCCAACTTCTAAGCCCTGACCGAAGAGCCTACCAAAATGGAACCTGGGAACCTATGGCCTTCCAATAGGTTAGGCTGCTAGGCAACCCAAAGGGTCTGGCTGATAGCCGCTGCAGGTAAGCCGGCCCCAGAGCAATTTAACCCCCCATAAAGGGGAATTTTTCAGAAAGTACAGAGAGGGACTAGCCACTGTATTAGAGTTCGCTTGTTCAAAGCGATTTGGGAAACTAAACAATAAAAGGCCTTTGCTTTTAGCATTGCTAGCTGAAGGAGTGTTGTCCAAGGTTCGGAGCGGACAGAAGCTACCTGCTACCGATCTGCTGCCGGCACTATGAATGGCTATCCTAAGGGATTTCGGCGTTTTCCGTCTTGTTTTCGGAGGCTGATTTTTGCGGTCAGTTTAGGAGATATTTAGGGAGAACATAAATCCCTCCTCTTCCAGATACAAGAAGCTCCGTATTTTTGAGATTCCAGGAGCTATAACACTCTCGAAAGGGTTTGGGACTCTATCTCCATATCCGGAGTAAAGAGGAGGTTCGGCACAAAGTTGGATTTCCGGGAGGAGGCAGATTTGACTATATTATCTATCTTTCCTGAATTAACACTCAGACTTTCCACCGCCACTAGTTGTTCCGGCTGAACAGTTCTCATCCGCCACCAGTTGTTCCAGCTGATCGGTCCCGGTGTCAAAACTTGGTAAAATAGAGGTTTTGGGAAGTGTTGCCGCCCTCGGGCAAAGTTCTGCTTACATGCCGGGAAATACTTTTCGGAACAGCCTGCTAAGTTCGACTTTTGCTTTTTCCCTAGCTTGGTTTATTTGCAGCACAGTTACGCCGAGCCGCCCCTTTTCTAGCCACAATTTCCTCACTCCAATAAATGATTATCTGGAGTTAGACTTTTTCCTTTCGGAAGAAGCCGAAGAATGGTAAAAGTCGAGGTACGATAATTCGCACTAGGGAATACTCTCTAGTGACTGTCTAAAGAAAATGGTTTTTAGCTCTATCGAGCAGCCAGAACCTCTTTGCCCCGATTAAGAAGGGTGTATCATCATTGTTAGTATGGAGAAGTGGTTTTTCGAGGAAGGTCCCCCCTAACAGGGGTCCATGTTATAGACAGCTTTGGGATGGATTTCCCATCCCAATGGGCCACAACAATTGCCCACCTAGGGGTATAACAAACTTCCAAAAGAAGCCAACCGTTACTTTGGAGAAAAGAGACCATTAGGGAAAGCTCATTTGGAAGATCAGGAAATGTTTGCTTTTAGAAACTGCTTTGCCTATATTTCCTATTTTATCCATTCCTTTAACAAACTTTTGGCATTTTCCTAAAGTGATGTCCGAACCCCTGAACTCTAACTTGTGTATAACATCGAGCCTAACAGGGGGCCCTATATACACATTTGGTATGGATTTGCCGTCGCATCGGACGGATGATTGCCCCTCATCGGGGATACCGAACTTTTCAAAAGAGGCCAACGGTTACTTTGGAGCATGAGGGCATTTTTGGGCATCAGGCAGGGTTTGGTTCGGAAGCTATTTTCATTCTGTGTTCTTCAACGAGCTTTCGCATTTTGCCTAAAGTCTCTGATCTCCTCAACTCTAACTTCTTGTGCATGAAGAAGAGGCTTTCGGGCAAAAGGCGGGTTTCTTCGCTGGGCTGAAAGGTTGCGGAGATTTGCAGAACAAAGGCTCTCGAAAAACTAAAAGGCTCTCGAAAAACTAACCTGTTGAAAAAGAAGTTACGAAAAATAGCCACCCTCGAGCTAAGACGATGACAAAACGGAGTGCTAGTGAAGAATTAGCTGTGCAGGTGCTGCGGCGGCGGGCTAGAGAAGTGGCCTTCCAGGTGCTTTATCAAGATGATCTTAATCCTGGGGTTTCGCCTGCCGTGGGGGAGGAGTTTGTGCGTCGGGAACTTGGCGACCAGGCCATTCTTCAATTTGCCCAGGAAGAGCTCGAAGAATTCTTGCGGGAGGGATTTCGGGATCATCCGATGGCCGAGCAGGTGGAGCTGATTCGAGCGGAATTGCAACGGTTTGTACGCGAGGGATTTTCGCAGTGGCGGAAGGAGCAGATGCTGGATTTGGCCCGGCGGTTAGTGGCGGGTGTCCGTCGGCATCGGACTGAGATCGATGCGGCCTTAGCTCGGGTGGCCCATCATTGGGCCCTAGAGCGGATGGCGCCGACGGATCGGAATGTGCTTCGCCTAGGGGCGTATGAATTGCTCTACGAATCTACGCCAGATCCGGTGGTATTGGATGAAGCTATTGAACTGGCTCGACGGTTCGGAGGCGCCAAATCCCCCAGCTTTGTGAACGGGATTTTAGATCGGCTTCGGCGTGAATATATTTCCGCGGCCGATCCCAGGAGATCTACCGATTCCCTAAAGCCCGAAAACAACAGCGTGGCAAATCCACGTTCCTCCGCCCAGACAGAACCCAACAACTCTCTTCCCACCTAGGAGATGGATATGGGTTGGTTCGAAAAAATCAAACAGGGCTTGAAAAAAACGGTTCAGCTTCTGCGGACCGACATCCGGGACATCTTTAAGACAGAAGGCCGATTAGTGGATGAGAGCTTTCTGGAGGAGCTGTTTGCCCTTTTAGTGAAAACGGATATGGGAGTACAGGCGGCCCGTCAAATCGTCGAAGAAGTACGCTCTCGTTTCTGGTCTCGGAAAGTCACCATGGAAGAAGTGTTAGCCGAGATCAAAAAGAAACTTAAAGAACTGCTCCGCCAGCCGGAAGAACCCATCCGTTTGGCCCCTCAAGGTCCCACCGTGATCATGGTCTGTGGGGTCAATGGCTGTGGTAAAACCACCACGATTGCCAAACTGGCCCGGATGTTTCAGGATCAGGGCCGAAAGGTGATTCTGGGTGCAGCGGATACATTCCGGGCAGCAGCAGTTGAACAGCTGACCATATGGGCCCAGCGACTAGGTTGCCCGATTGTAACTGGCCAGCCTGGAAGCGACCCGGCCAGTGTGGCCCATCGGGCCGTCAGCCAAGCCCTCCAAACCGGCGCTGACGTGTGTATTGTGGATACCGCAGGCCGACTCCAAACCCAGTATAACCTGATGCAAGAGCTGGCCAAGATCCACCGAGTGCTTGGAAAACAGATCCCCCAAGCTCCCCATGAAGTGCTCTTGGTGTTGGATGCAACTACTGGACAAAACGGCATTAGCCAAGCCAAGCATTTTACCGATGCTGTCCGCTGCACGGGGATTGTATTGGCAAAATTGGACGGCACTGCCAAAGGGGGGGTGGTAGTGGCTATTCGACAACAAGTGGGGCTGCCGGTCAAATTTGTAGGTGTGGGCCAACAGCCCGAAGACCTGGCTCCTTTTGATGCCGACACCTTCGTAGAAGCTCTGTTGGAAGCAGAATCCGCTTAAACTTTCTCCGTTTCTGTGCTATTTCAGCCCGAGGTGTAGGCAATCTCGGAACTCTTCCTTAAGGGAAATGGGCAATAACGATAAAGAAGGGGGTGGGCAATTGGAGAACTCTAGAAATTTCAAAAGTTTTCTCTATTTTTACTATTTTCTCCAAATTCACAGAAACTCTCTCCGTGAATACTCCCACCTCTATGGCATTTCCACCGCTTATGGAAACTGGTTTTGGCCTCCGAGCCAGAGGGGAATTCTCTCACTGGCCGGCTGAGAGAGCCTTTCACCCAGCAGACAAAAGAGCCAAAGCGGAGTGCCCAACACGTTTTAGTAGGGGAGAAATCTCCGAGGATCCTTCTGCTATTTTCTCACCGCCCTGGGTAGTGAGCCCCATCAACTTAACCTCTTTCCGGATGTTCATGGCCCCGGCTAGGTGGGACAACATCCCTTAAATAACACAAGCATCGTAAAACGGTTGGTTACGGTAGAGGGGGTTAGGTACCAGGGGCCGGGGAGCTGGGAGATTCCTGGGTTCTTTCTTTGGTTCAAGAGAGCCTTTCTAAGTTCCCTAACCCGAAAATTTTATCATTCTTTTTCCCCTCTAGGGTTATTGCGATCTGATTTTTGAGTGTTTTTGATACGACCGCTAAGTTTGGATACCCGATACCTACCCAAGAGAAGTCGTGCTAAGAACCCTTGTCTTCCAAAAAGGAGGTCTGTGTCCATGAAATGCCAAGGATTGTGGTGGGGTGGGGTCTTTGTGTTGATTTGTAGTGGGCTGGCGGCTTCAGCGCTGGCCCAACAGCCCTGGGGGGCGATGGGACCGAGTTTGACCCGCCCAGCAGGCTATAGTTACGGCGGCGGCGAGTATGCTTATGCCGAACAGCCGGCTGCTCCTAGTCCTGCTCCGGGTGCTGCACCATCTGCAAAACCAGCAGCTGAAGAAAGCTGCGGGTTGATGTGTCTGCCCCGGTGCTGTGTGAGCCGACGTTGCTGCAACGGCTGCCTGCCGGATCCCTGGACTCTGTTTCCTGAATTTGATAGTGGCCTGAAAATTGGCGGGTGGGTGTCGGCTGGTATTTTTGCCAATGCCTGGGGTTCGGAATTAAACGGCCCGATCGCCTATCGGCCAGAGAACGATTTTACCGTAGATCAAACCTGGCTCTTCGTGGATAAACCGGCGGATACCTCTTGTCGGGCCTTTGATTGGGGGTTTCGTTTCGACATTCTGTTTGGTGCCGATGGACCAGATACCCGCGCATTCCGAAACAGTCGATTCGCGTGGGATAATGCCTGGATTAGCTCGGACGATGGGGTGTATGGTACAGCGATTCCTCAACTTTATGCGGTGGTAGCCTGGAACAAGTTGTCGGTAAAACTAGGGCATTTCTTCTCGCCCATCGGCTATGAGCGAGTCCCGGTTACGGAAAACTTCTTCTATTCTCACAGCTATTGCCATCAGTTTGGTGAGCCGCAAACCTTGACCGGCGTGTTGGCCAGCTATGAGGTTACGGATGGTTTGAACATTCATGCAGGCTGGACTACCGCTTGGGATACCGCCTTCGACAATCCGGGAGAGGCAAGCCTGTTCCTGGGTGGTGTGGATGTGCCCATCGGCCAGCGGATTATTTTTACCTGGATGGTCAGCGGCGGTGACCTCGGCGAACGCTGGGGTCTGGACTGGGGCGATCTGTACATGAACAGTTTTGTGGTAAAGTTTGCCATTAACGAACGCTGGACCTATGTCTTCCAACATGACCTTGGTTTGGTTACCAATGCCGGGGGGCAGGTACCTAACGGCCAGTGGTATGGCATCAACCAATACTTGTTCTTCAAGATTAACGAATGCTGGAGCCTAGGCGGCCGGTTTGAATGGTTCCACGATGACGATGGGTTGGCTTGGCTTGCCGGTTCGCCTGCCTGGTCGGGAGGCGTATTCAGTGGCTGGTTCCCCTATCTGTGGACCGGCGCAGCGCCTGATCTGTACGCCCTTACGCTGGGCCTGAACTGGAAGCCACATGCCAACCTGACCATCCGACCCGAAATCCGATATGACTGGGCCAATGGGAACTTTATACCCGGCGCCCGGCCATTTAATGACGGCCAGGACCGTGAGCAACTATCTGGCGGTGTGGATCTGATCTTCACCTACTAGTAAGCCTTGGCCATCCCCATCCCAGAACCAACCGCCTCGGTTTTCTGGCAGCGGCCCTGCCAGCCAGGCATCGCCCCCCCACTCAAACCAACAACAAGCCCTCCTTACGGCCGGCCTGAGCCAGACGGCTCAGGCTCGGTCGTTTTTTTATCTAGTAAAAGGTACGAGGATTGGTAGCAGGTTTAGCCCAGCCGATAGAAGAAGGTTAGCTAATCAAAGCAGAAACAGTCGGTTTCCAGGCACTGATGCAGGGGACAACGTTTCGGAAATCCCCCCGTGGGGCGTATTTGCTCAGCAATGTTCGCCTCTTCTATAGAGGAGACCAATTCTTTAGAAGGTGTTGATTGTGCAGAAGATCTGGGGCTGCTGGACTGCTGGGATGGTACAGGCGTGCGTAAGCTTTCAATGGCAATGCGTTTGTTGGTCAATAACTTCTGGAAAGCCTTAGGTCCTTGTTTCTGAACCAATTCTGCGGGCGAAAAGTATAGACCTAACTCGTCTGGCGGCAGCACCCAAAGCTGAAACGGCTCTCTGCCTGGCTGGAAAACCTCCCGGAGGCAGGCCAATCGGACAGGCCAATCCTGGGTCTGGTTCAAAGCTATGGTAAGGCACCGGATGCCCAGTCGAGCGAAATGGGCCAACCGTTTGGTTAGGATCGACTGCCCCGATTCGCCAAGGGCCACGCTGCGCAAAAACCCATGTATCTGAAGCACAAAAGCATCCCAAATATCTTCCACTACCAGAATACCCTTTTTTCGTCCTCCCCGCAGTAGCGCGGTCGGAAGCCAAACAGCCGGTACTTTTGCCGTCCAATCCGGTCGCCAATAGAGATACTTTGGGCCTTCCTGCGGAGAGCCAACGCTCCGAGCCCAAAAACTGATAATCTTTCCAGAAGGTGTTTGAATAGGGCCGATCAATCGGCCAGCCAAGCGTCGATCGGCTAATAATTTGGACCTCTTGAGCTCCTCAGCAGAAAATCCCTCCTCCAGAAGGCGTTGAAACATTGTCTGCGGATTATCGATCCAGCCTACGGCAAATCGCTCCAGCCGATCCACACTCACCCCTTGGTCGGTAAGAAACTCCCAGAGTTTTTTCCGGTGGTCTAGTTTTTCTGAGAGAGGGCACCCCTCATTAGAAGGAGGTTCTCTGCCACTATTTAGGTGAATTTTTTCCGCTACCAAATAGCCAAGGATTTTTTTGGCGGTCCGGAGAAAAGCATCCGCAATCTTGCCTAATTCCTCCATTGCCTCCATTTTGCCAAATCCTTTGGATGGTCTTCCGTATTTCTGGTTTCGGTTCCTTCCACCTGAACCGGACGATCATATCACGCCATCCCCCGGCCCCCAAGAGGGATTTGTGGTTAGCTCTGCTTGGCCTTTTGGGGAGAAGATCTTGGGCTGAATGCCTACCGATCAGCCCAGTGGGCCTCGGAGCCAGGTTTTGAAGAAGAGCTAGCACTTGAAGAAAAGAGAAATCAGAAAATGGGCCAAAATTGACCTTATTTTCCTAATTTATTCAATTTCTCCAAATTCATAAATGGTTCATTCGGAGAACGAGTTACTCTTGCGTGTCGGAATTCCTTGAGTAGAAGATTTTTCGGGGGGTGGAGGGCTCATTTTGGTATTTCCAACTTTTTCAAAACGGAGTAAAAAGGGATGGAGCGACGCTCGAAAAGGATTCTGAGTCTTTCGGGAAGAAGGTCAACGGAAGAGGGGTATTTGTCGTCGAAACTTGAAGGTCCGTTTGGTTCACCGAGTAATCTTTCTGTAAATTGGTCAATTTTTCTATTTTGTGTATTTTGAATTAAGGAGGTAGAGAAAAAGGAGGTAGAGAAAATGGTGGTGAAAAGTTTCGGCCAATGTTGGTTAGAGATTTTGCTGGGGGGATGGATGATGATCGGAACAGTTGGCCACCTGCTAGCAGCCACTCCGCCGATCGAACAAGCCTTACGCTTGGTCCCGGTGCAAAAGGGGGTCGAATATGATCGCCCTACCCCAGAAGAAGCAGCCAAGTGTGTAATTAGTCCTGTTAAGGAGGGAAAACTAAGTGGCTGGATTGTGCAGGATTCCAACGGAACCTTGCTGCGGCGGTTTATCGATACCAATGGTGACAATTTAGTGGATATCTGGGCCTATTATAAAGACGGTTTGGAGGTCTATCGGGATATTGATGCCAATTACAATGGGAAAGCGGATCAGTATCGATGGTTTCATACAGCTGGTACTCGGTGGGGCTTGGACCTGAACGAAGATGGCCAAATCGATGTCTGGAAAATGATTTCGCCCGAGGAGGTGGCTGCCGAACTGGTGGCAGCGATTGCACAACGGGATGTCGGGCGTTTTTTGCGTTTGGCTCTGAGTCCCGAAGAGCTGCGCAGTTTAGGTCTTGGTCCTGTGCAGGAGAGAGCATTAGCTGAGCGGCTTGCCACGCTGAGAGAGCGATTTGAAAAGCTGCTAGCTCAGCAGAACCTGTTAGATCCAACTGCTCGGTGGGTGCAGTTTCTGGGGCATCAACCAGGCTTAGTGCCCGCCGGTACTCAGGGCAGCAGTAGAGATCTACGAGTTTATGAAAACGCTCTTGCCATTGCCGAAAGTGGGGGGAAGCATGTACAAATAAATATCGGCACTTTGATCGAAGTCGGCCAAGCCTGGCGGATTATTGATCTACCGCAGCTGGGCGAGGACCAAGCTGCAGCGGTAGCAGGTGGCATCTTCTTCCGGCCTGCGACGGCTCCGGCTGTTCGACCTACTACGCCAGGCGGAGCGAGTGAACAATTCCAAAAACTTCTCGCAGAATTAGAAAAGATTGACCAGGCGCTCGGCCAAGCCCAACGTCCCGAAGAAAAAGCCTCCCTCCATGCTCAACGGGCTAACCTTCTAGAACAAATCGCGCAGCAAGCCGATAATCCTCAGGATCGACACCTTTGGTACAAACAATTGGCCGATACCGTCGGCGCCGCCGTGCAGACCGGAGAATATCCAAAAGGTGTGGAACGATTAGCTACATTATACGAAAAACTCAAAAAAACCCAGGATATAGATATCGCCGCTTATGTACGGTTCCGGCAACTGACGGCCGAATATGGCCTGGCCCTCCAAAATCCCAAAGCCGACTTTGCAAAACTTCAGGCCCAATGGCTCAAAACCCTTGAAGAATTCATCGGCCAGTATCCGAACAGCCCGGACACCGCGGAGGCAATGCTTCAATTGGCTATGGGCCATGAATTCGCCGGGCAAGAGACCGAAGCCCTAAAATGGTATAGTGATTTGGCCACCAAATTTCCTCAAACCCATGCCGGCCGAAAAGCTGCCGGCGCTTCTCGCCGGTTGCAATCCGTCGGAAAATTGCTGGAACTGGCCGGTAAGGGGCTTTCCGAGGCTCAGGTCGATCTAGCTCAGTACCGGGGCCGAATTGTGCTTGTGCATTTCTGGGCCAGTTGGTGCGAACCCTGTAAAGCCGATCTGCCCACGCTCAAAGACCTCCTAGAACGATACGGAAAAGCTGGATTTAGTATTGTGGGCGTTAATTTGGATAATAGCCCCGAAGAAGCTATTCAGTTCGTGCAGGAACATCGGCTCAATTGGCCGCATATTCATGAACCAGGAGGACTGGAAAGCCGACCGGCTACCGAGTTGGGGATCCTTACCCTGCCAACCATGTTCCTGATCGGCACAGACGGAAAAGTCATTCACCGAGACATCCGGGCATCTCAACTAGATCGAGAACTTCGGCAACTAACGGCCGATAAACTCCCCGCCGCCCTTAAACCATAACTCCTTCACCTAGGTGGGCAGCCAAACCTCTGAGCGGCTACAGCTCAACTTTTGTCAATTTTTAGGGTGTCGTCCCTCTTGGATATCCTAACCCTTTAACTACATTGGACGTAGAGATTTTTCTGAACAAAGATTCCTCAAAGCCCATGTCCGGGAAAATAAACAGGAACCTCTGCATCATAGAAGGGGGATATTTTTGTCCCATGTTTGCTTATTCTTCCTCTAACCCAATATCTAGTGTTGCTAGCAGTGCTACGGACCCAATAGATAGTTAGGTATTTCGAATAGAAGGCCCCAACGGCTAGAGGATTAAAAGTTCCTGAAGTTCACTATATGTTCAAGATTTTACAGAGGTTCCAAGAACTTCCAAAAATGGGAACAGTCGAGCTAAGTCCCCCTAATGGATCGGCCGATCCCCACTGGTTCTGCTCCTGAGGCAGGCTCCAATTCTTCGATTCGGATGGGGCGGATATCAAATTTTGGATTTTGCCCTAGGAAGCGAGCCGGATTATTATGGAAGAGTTCGATCGCTTCTTGGAGGCTATGGCCGCGACGGCGGAACTCCAGAATACACTCATGCAAGGTGGCCGGATCGCTGGGCCCCCAATCGGCCGACGAATTCACCAATGTTCGGTCCATCCCATACTGTTCGATCATATCCACTGCCCGGGATGGTGAACATTTAGTTATTGGATACAAAGTAAACCCCACCCAATAGCCCGCATCTTTGCAAGCCCGGATGGTATGCTCCTCCACATGATCGATCCAAACCCGATCCGGTGAAATCGGCATCCGTCGCAAGATCTCCAAAATCCGTTTGGTACCCCGAAGTTTATCCTGCAAATGCGGGGTATGGACCAACAGAAGCTGGTTATACTTTATTGCCAGTTCGATCTGAGCCTCGAAGATTTCGCATTCGTTGGGGGTGGATTTATGCAGACCGGTTTCGCCCACGCCTAGCACCGTTGGTTTTTGGAAGAACTCCGGCATATGTCGGAGCACCTCTTGGCTCAGAGCAGGATTTTCCGCTTCTTTCGGATTGACAGCCACCCAGCAAAAGTGCCGGATGCCGTACTGGGCAGCACGGGTGGGTTCAAACTCACTGATTTGCCGAAAATAGTCTAAAAAAGTTTCCGGATATTTCCGGTCAAATCCTGCCCAGAAGGCTGGTTCGGCCACAGCTACCACCCCCGCATACGCCATCCGCTGGTAATCCTGTGTAGTGCGGGCAATTCCGTGATAATGCGGCTGAATGATTCGCATAGTGAGAGTCCTTCAAAAAGAGCTACCCAGATGGTCTTTTTCTTATGGATACTGTTTTCCCCTTCCAATGCCGGGCATAATGACACCAGAACTTTGCAGCCTCGGACGACGGAACCTTGGATCAACTTCGGCCATTTTTTCGAAACCGCTGCAAAATACTGAACATGCAGTTAAATTTATGAACTTTTGATTCTTGAGACGTTCGGCACTTCGATCCAAATGCATACTATCTATTAGGTGCTTGTAAGCTAGTCTCTCTAGATATTGTATTAGAGGGAGAGTAAGCCAAAATGGCATAAAACTCGACTTTTGCCATTTTCCCTAAGTCCTTTTGTTTCTTGTAGTTACGACGAGCCTTCCTTTCGTTCACATAATTTCCTAAGTCCAATAGTTACAAGCAGTTAGAGTTTTCCCCTTCCGGGAGAAGGCCTAAAATGGCAAAAGTCGAGATAAAAATATCTCCTTTAAATTACGCAGAGGTTCCTTTCGCAAATGCCTTGAGGTAGGATTTGAGAAATCTTTGCGCAGTAAATTTCTTAACACCACGATTTTCAAAATGTTAGCACAGCGAAAGGAGCCTGCATCCCGGAAAATGGTAAAAGTCGATACCTTAGCATGAGTTTTGCCCTTTTCGGCCTTTTGGCGAAAGCAGAAACCTCGAACTCCTTGGATGTATTGGCCTTAGGCAATTGGGTGAACAAAAAGAGGATCCGCCATAACTGCCAGAGACAAACCAAGTTAGTGAAAAAAAAGCCAACAGCCAGCTCATGGCTTTTCCTAATGACCTCCAGGGTGGGTATGGGTGAGGTTCAAAAGATGTGCCAACGCCTTGCTGCCCTGTGAAGTTTCCCCCAGAAGCTTTGGCCTACCAGCCCGCTGTCTCGGCGAGCTTTTCCCTCAAAGAAAAGGGAATGTGCTCATCTAGCAGCCGGGCTCCCAGGAGTAAAGGCCCCGTCTACTCGGCCGGATCGGAGAACATCATCAACAGTCGTTCTACTCGATTTGGAGTTGCTCTTCGGTCAACCAGAACTTCCAAGGCCTGATACAAAAGTTCCATCCGGGGGTCTTCCGGCGGCGAGTCGGCTGCTTGCGCCCTCGCCCGGTCATATCGGTCTAAAAACGCCGCCAGTTCCAAAATCATCGCCCGAACATCTAAAAAGTATTTCTCCACCACTTCTAAAGCGGTTAGCATAGGGGTGCCCTTCCGGGAAATGGGAATTGTGCCTGAATGCCCTTGATGTGGCACAACCATTCAGAGCTTTTGAATGTCCTGAGGACCCAAGACTCTTATTGCATTTTTCATGCCAAAGTAACATTTCAGTCAAGCGGCAAAACGCCTTCTCCTTTCTGAGCCGGAGGCCTGGTAGAGTTCAGAGTATCAACTGCCGAGGGTCCAAAAGGCCACCGTGCCATCTTTTCTTTCCTGACCCTGCCCCTGTCGATAGCTAGCTAAAAGGGGGGCGAACCATTAGAGCACTCCATGGTACGGAAGTGTTGGCCAAATGGTAATAGTTTCGCCGAGGGGAGGAATTGATTCTTCCCTCCCTGGGAGAGGCCGGCATTACCTCTGGTAATGCCCGCTGCAGGGCCAAAAAAGGACAGTTGGCCATTTCGTTTCCTCTATCAGCCTCTCCCTCTCCCGCCAGGGGAGAGGGAAAAATAAACCCCACTCCATTGGACGGAACTGTGACCCAACTTAAACTATACCAAAGAAAAAGAGTTATCCCCATTTTATTTTCTTCTTCATTTTCTCAAAAGTCCCATCGATTCGGAGGCAGGAAACGGGCGGTGTCCCCCGGCAATGGTTACTTTTTCGACAAGCATGTCGATTTTATAACCACGAAATATTTCCGCCCGACAAAAGAAAATGCCTTGTTGACTTGCCAAGTGGGAACCTTGAGCTTGACCAACCAATTAAACAGGTAACATTTCGGCCGAGTGAAGAAACCTGCCGATCCCCTCCAATGGGTGGCTGTTATCCCCAAGTTAAGATTCGGCAGGAGCACCATCAGAAGGGCTAAATTCTAAAAGAACCTTGAAAACCACACCATGGGCAAAATAGCCAACATAGGCTAAAGCGCGACTTTTGCCAATTTTGGTCTTCTGCCGAAATGGGAAAGTTCTAACTCCTTGAAATTGTTGGGCGTAGGAAATTGTGTGAACCAAAGGTAGGTTCGTTGCAGCGTCTGGTTGTAAAACAAGTGAGGAAAAATGATAAAAGTCGGGTAAAGGAACTTTTGTATAATTTTGGTTTTTAACCTCTTGGGCTTTGAGGGCAGATGGGAGCTACCGGAAAACCCTAAGAGGCTGGCGGAAAAAGCATGTTCTAAGATGAAAAGATGTTTCCTTCCTCAATTCCCTAGAATCCCCAAAATCCCTGTTTTTAAGGAGCCTGAAGGATAGGAGCCGGTCGGCCAAAACCCATCGGAAACCAGCCAAATCCCCATTGTAGGACAGCCTCGTAGAAGACTAAAAAACACCTCTCAGGTTCTCTTTGGGTGTAATCAGCCGCCGGGACTGTCCACCATGGGGGAAAAATTTTTGGAACTTCAGCAAAACTGTGATGATATAGGGAACGATAGGAACTTTTGCTTCGGGTGGTAGTCGCTTGCTTTTGCCGAAGGGCTCGAACATGTTGGCTGCTGGGACTGGTAGAGCCGTATCTATTGGAATAAAGCAGAAACGAACCAAATTGGTATAAAAATAGCCTCTTGGAATTATGCCGAGGTCCAGGAGGCCCGTTGGGACGGGAATGCCGGGGGGCGAATTGCTCCTTGGGCAGAAATGAACCAGCAAACAGGTTGGTTCCTTTGGCCAACGAAAGTGTCGGCGGTTTGAACCTGCCGGCTCGGGTGGGCCCTTTACTTAAAAGGGATTTTTATGGAAAAGTTAGCATACAAACCGAATCTGGCCGAGGTAATCGAGCGATTACGGCTGCTTTATCAGGGCCAGGCGGAGGATCAAATTTTTGCCGAGTTTGAGATTTCCTCAGCAGTCCTGCAAGAATTTGCCCAGAAGTATCCAGGCGGTTTTTGTGAGTATCCGGATCCGGAGGAGCGGGCGACGTTTTGGGATCGGCTATTAGCAGAACGGGCCGGGCTGTTGGACGACTCCATACCGTCGGCCTACTTGAGTGAAATGGATCAGGGGTTATATGGGGGGCTGTTTGGCGGGCAGGTGCAATTTTTGGCCCATCCGGAAACCGGTTGGATTTCTTCCATGTGTGCGCCGCTTTTGGGAGATTGGGACCAATTAAGTCGGCTTCGGTTGGATTACGGGCATCCATGGTTCCACCGCTACCAACACCAATTGGAGGTTTTTGTCCGCCATGCGGCAGGCAAGTTTGCTATTAGCCATTTTATCTTGATCGATGGGCTGAATTTTTGTTTCGAACTGGTGGGAGCCACGAATACCTATTTGGCCTTGTTAGAAAGGCCCGATTGGGTTCGGCAGGCCATTGAATTGGCATTTCAGACCAATGTAGCGGTCCAGGAACTGTTTTTTCAGCAGGTACCGCTTTTGGCTGGCGGTACTGCTAGCAATATGGTCGGTTGGGCACCAGGCCGAGTAGTTTCAGAAAGTGTTGATCCGTTTCATATGACATCAGTTCAGTATTTCGAGCGATGGGGCCGAGAGCCGGTACAACGGATATTCGACCATTTCGATGGTGGCGTGCTCCATTTGCACGCCAATGGCCGACATCTGCTTGAAGCCGTCTGCACTCTCCGAGGCCTCCGAGCCATTTTTATGGGCGATGACCGAGGCTACCCAAAGGCATTCGATATCATTGGGGAGCTAAAGCGGCGGGCTGGTACGGTGCCTTTAGTGGTTCAGGCCGATTTCGAACCATTTGTCGAGCGGCTGAAGGCTCATAGCTTGCCCGGGGGCGTCATCTACAAAGTTCGGGGCGCTCCAGGGACTGATGCCGTCAACCGCCTGATGGAAAAGGTGCGAGCCTACCGTGCCTGAGAGGCTCTCCTAACAGCAGCAGCTACTTGCTGCCCCTGTTCAATGGGTATTTTCCTTACCAGAACAGCCTCCATTTTCAACATACAAAGCTGTGCTAAAATTATGTTGGTGATTTTCATAGATTTTCGTTCACTATCCTGTTCCCTCGAGAGTTCTTAAAAATTAGGGATTCAAGAAATTCCAGGGCATTAGGAGGGAAAACCCGTTCGACGATAGCAACTGCTTTACTGGAGCCCCAGTTAAGTCGGCTTTTGCCATTTTGGGCCTCCTGCCGAAGGGGGAAAGCTTTAACTCATTGGAATTGTTGGACTTTAGGAAATTGTGTACACAAAAGGGGGTTTCGTCGCAGCGAGGGGAGGCAAAAGAAGTTAGGAAAAAAATGGGAATTGAGCTTAGCTCGACTTTTGCCATTTTTGGCTTCAGCCCGGAAGAGGAATGCTCTAACTCCTTATGAATATTGGAGTTAGCAAATTGTATGAACAAACGCCGCCTTCGCCCTAACTCCTGGAAACACAAGGAGTTAGGAAAAATAGCAAAAGTCGAGCTTAGAGGCTGTCCTAAAAAGGGGATTTGGCTGGTTTCCCATGGGTTTTGGCCGACCGGCTCCTAGCCTTCCGACGCCTTAAAAACAGGGCTTTTGGGGATTCTGGGGCATTAATGAAGGAAACCTTACCTCGACTTTTGCCATTTTTAACCTCGTCCTAGAAGAGGAAAGTTCTAAGTTCTTGTAACTATTGGACTTAGGAAATTCGGTGAACAAAAGGATGTTTCGGCGGAACTCTTGGAAGCAAAAGCAGTTAGGAAAAATGGCAAAAGTCGAGCTTAGGTAGCGCAAAGCTGAGGTCCGGAGGTGGGTTTCTTTCTGCGCAGGTTCCCGCTCCA
>JANXAQ010000343.1 GCA_025062105.1 Thermoguttaceae bacterium | reverse complement strand
CAATTTCCTAAGTCCAATAGTTCCAAAGAGTTAGAGCTTTCTCCTTTCCACAGAAGGTGAAAACGGCAAAAGTCGATCTCAAAGGCTTTTCCATGAGGAAACCTGATGCCCGCTCCCGCTTTCCTAGAATCCCCAAACTGCTCCTTTTATAAGGGCAATGGTGATCTGACTGATGCTTTCGCTTTTTTCCCACCTGTTTTTGCTTTCGGTACGTAGAGCAGAAGCTCCCCAGGTGAGAAATTATCCTAACGTTAAGTCGCCCACTCACACAGGATTAGGCATTCCCAGGGCGAGGCCCAAAATAGCAAAAGTCCCGCAGGTGAGTGGGCTCCAAAACATGCGCAAATGCTATTCGGAGGAGTAAAATAAGCCTTTGGCAGGCTTTGGAGTCGAATAGACCGGCTTTTAGATGATCTTACCTCTTCCGAGAATCTTTCACCCCCCCAAGATCTTACTCAGTCGGGGCGGGGAGATTTGAACTCCCGACCCTCTGCTCCCAAAGCAGATGCGCTAAGCCAGGCTGCGCTACGCCCCGCAGGAATTGGGTAAGTAAATGCTCGGCCGAAAGGAGTTGCCTGTGTTTTTCCTCTTCACGATTCTCCAAAAGGTGTGGATCGCTGGAAGGAGGTAAAACAATCAGGACTTATGCCCCTCACCGCTGCCTGGATCGCTTGCGGCTTCTCGCAGGCAGCAGGAAAGGCAGACAACTCCCACTGCTACCCGGTTACAATATTTCTATTTTACCCCAGCTTTGGCGTTCGACAATCTCCCCTGGAGCATTGGCCCTCTACCCATGCTAAAGAATACCATGCCACAGTCTAGTAAATCGGCAAGGTTGGGGCTCTTCCCCTTCTGCCCTGCAGCAGCAGTGCTCCTCGGGAAAGCCCAAGCCGATTGAGGGAGCCAAAACTCCCTAAAGCCCGGCTCATAGACCTCGCCAGCCTTAGATTGAGTTTTGCCAATTTTGATGTTCAGCCGAAATGGGAAAGTTCTAACTCCTGAAATTATAAGAAAAATTGTGGGACCAAAAGGGGGGGCAGTCCTAACCCCTTGGGAAAAACTTAGGAAAAATGAAAAAAGTCGAGCTAAGAGCCTCTACCAAAAATGGAGACGCCACAGAAAGCTGCCGGTGTTATACAGTCTTTTGGGATGGATTTGCCATCCCCAACGGTAGAAAATTGATTGTACCACCTATTTGGATAACGAACTTTTCAAAAGAAGCCAACCATTACTTTGGAGAAATTACACAATTAGGGAAAGATCATTAGGAAGATCAGGAGTGTTTGGTTTCAGGAACTATTTTATCTATATTACCTATTTTATCCATTTTGTGTTCTTCAATAAGCTTTCGAGATTTTGCTAAACTAACTGATCTCTAAGCACTCCAACGCCAACTTCTGTATAACAACGAGGTCTCTATCCCAATCCGTAGGGTTGCTAGCTTGCTAGCAACCTTCATATAGTGCATATAGTGGTTGTTTAAATGGAGGGTCAATCTCTCCCGAACCAAAGGATATGAAGTTCACCGCATGTTCCGGGTTTTCCAGAGGTTCCTATGTTTTCCATTCGGGTGGTTCCAATTCAACGGGTCGGCTGAGAGGGAAACTAGAGGGGCAACAGGCCTTTTAGCCGCCGGCTTCAGCTCAGTCGGCCTACCAGCCTAGAGCAGGGGCGGGTTTCTTGACTCGGCTAAAATGTTCCCCATGGCAGGGGCTTTTCAAGAATACGCATAGCCGCGGGGAGAAAGAATTGCTTCATTAGTAGATCTGGAACCTCTGCGAAATCCTGAACATGTAGTCAACATTGTAAACATCTGATTCTCTAGCCGTTCGGTCGTCCTACCTGGACAGCTACTATTGGCTGCTTGCAATGTTAGCAGCTCTATATGTTGTCTCAGGGGGAGGACAGCCAAAATGGTATAAAAATATCTCCCTTGAATTATGCAAAGGATCCGTCTCTTGTTTTTAAGGGGAGGAAGATACTATGGGACCTGAAGAAATCCCCCTGCATTTTTTGATATTTCCCAGCCAATTAGGGTGGATGGCGGTGGTCTGGCGGGGGCAAAAGGTGCGGGGATTAACATTCGGACATGAGGACCCTGTTGGGGCCGGGCTAGGCCTGAGCAACATTCTTGGTTCCCCCCTCCAGAGATCCATACCAATACCTATAAAAAGTGAAAATTGTTTGATAGGCGACCAAACCGATTGGTACCGGGAAGCCACTTGTGTCCTCCCCCAAAATGAAAGGGTGCTAATGGAGCGGCTTCGATCCTATGCCCAGGGAAAACCGGTGGAGTTTAACGATATACCGCTCGATCCAGGGCCTACCAGTCCATTTCAGGCTAAGGTGTATGCTTTTTGTCGGCAAATTCCCTTTGGAAGCACTATCACCTATGGCCAGTTGGCCCAATTAGTAGGCTCACCCGGCGCAGCCAGAGCAGTGGGACAATGCTTGGCTCGGAACCCCATACCGATCCTTATTCCCTGCCATCGGGTGGTAGGATCTGGTAAAAAACTGGGCGGGTTTACTGCTCCAGGCGGCCTTCAGATGAAAAAAAGACTCCTTCAGTTGGAAGCCAATGCCCTCCAACTAAAGGAGTCTTTGGCCCTGGTGTAATTTCGACTTTTGCCATTTTTCCTAACTTGTTTTAGCTCTATGGATCACGGCGAAACATCCTTTTATCCAACCAATTTTCTAACCGCCAAGAGGTGCAAGCAGTTAGACCGTGTCCCCTCCTCGGGAAGCACAAAGGCAAAAGTCGAACCACTCCACTCCATAAGCCCTCAAACAAACCCAGGATACCTGGCCACCACCAGACCTCACCCGCCCTGGGCTTCGAAGCTCCCCTTGATTTAAGGGATTTCGGCCTTACCCCCTAACTCAATATCTCGGGCAGCTGGAGTGCTAGCAGCCAACAGATGGTAGGTCTTCGGTTAGGAAACCGGTACGGCCAGAGAATCACAAGTTCATAAAGTTATTATGTGTTCATTTTTTCATATATTCCTACTTTACTTCCAGGCTCATGAGGTAATCGTCCAGTTTCTTTTTGGCAGCGTTGATCTGCTCGGTCAGGGCTTTGATCTCGGCTCGGATCTTGTCGGTCTGATCCTCCTGCTCGGTTAACTTCTGCACATACCGCTTATACAGATCGCTGGTGCGATCCAACTGAGCCATGTTCTGCCGAATCCGAGCC
>JANXAQ010000339.1 GCA_025062105.1 Thermoguttaceae bacterium | reverse complement strand
GTTTCAGAAAATGGTTTGCCTATATTTTCTATTTGATCCATTCTATGTTGTTCAACGAGTTTTCCTACTTTGCCTAAAGTGATGTCCGAGCGACTGAACTCTAACTTGTGTATAACAGCGAGCCGCAAGGGCCTGGCTGACAGCACCGAAGCCAAGCTGGTTCCACAGCAAGTGGCCCCACATAAAGGGACACTTTTCAGAAAGTACAAAGTACCAAAAGGTACAGAGTACAAATAGGGTGTTTTCGAGGCAGCGAACAGCAGACCTGATGGTTCGACATCCATGGAGGTTGGTAGGGAACCGGAGAATGCATCATGTTAGGTTGGCTGATCTCCGCCATTGCACCGTGGTTGATTCACTTATGGAGCCGACGGCGATACCGGCGAACCCCTTGGGCGGCCATGCAGTATCTACTGGCAGCTTTGCGGGAAACCCAACGTCGTGTGCGGTTGGAAGAATGGACGTTGCTGGTAGTACGCACGGGCTTAATTGTCGCCGTGGTTTTAGCGTTGGCAGAACCGTTCCGGACGCCGCAGGTGTTGGCCCAACTTACCGGGCAGCGGGTACACCGGATTTTGGTGCTAGATGGTTCCTTGTCTATGGGATATAAGCGGCAGGAACAAAGTCGATGGGAGGAGGCTAAGCAGGTGGCCGCCCAACTCATCAACCGTTCTGGAGCCGGGGACGGTTTTAGCTTGATCCTGATGGCCGATCCGCCTCAGGTGATTGTCGGCTCGCCAGTATTTGACCAGGCCGAAATCCTACGGGAGGTGGAGGAACTTCGGCTTCGGCATACCAGTGTGGATCTGGCGGCAACCTTGGTGTGCCTAGAACGGGTACTGGAGATGGGAAGCCAGGAGCTACCCCGGTTGGACAGAGCGGAAGTCTATTTTCTGACGGATCTGTGTCGGGTGGGCTGGCGTCCGGAGTTTGCCCAGGCCGAAACAAGACAGGCCTTTGAACAGCGACTGGCTCGACTGGCTCAAAAGGCCCGGTTGGTGCTGATCGACCTGGGACAAACCGAGGCCTCCAATGTGGCGATTTCGGAACTACGCCTTCTAGACCCCTATACCGCCGTTGGACAGAAACTGCAGCTAGAAGCCGTGCTAAAAAGTTTCGGGCAGAATCGACCAGCCCAACCAGTGGAACTCTGGGTGAACGGCCAACTAGCCAAAAGGATAACCGTGGATCTTCCTGCCGATCAGCCGGTTAGTGTGCTGCTGGATACGATCGCAGAGTCGCCCGGCCAATACCTATTAGAAGTGCGTACCACTGGGGACGCCCTTCCGGAGGACAACCGACGGTTTGCGGTGCGAAACGTAAAACCGATGTTCCGGGTCTTATGCGTGGATGGGAGGCCTTCGGGCGGTTGGGCGGAGGGATTTGCTGGGGCGGCGGACTTCCTGGCCTTGGCCTTGCAACCGGCAGATCGATCCACCGCTACCTTGCCATTGGAACCAGAAATTGTTCCAGAAAGCGCTCTGACAGAACAAGACCTTTCGACCTACGATTGCATTTTCCTGTGCAATGTGGGGCAATGGACCCGATCGGAAGTACGGTTGCTGCGCAACTATCTGAACATGGGCGGCGGGGTGGTTTTCTTTTTGGGCGATCGGGTTCAGGCGGAGGCATATAATCGGCTTCTAGCGGGTGGGGAAAAACCAGAAGAACGAATTCTGCCTGCGCGACTGGGACCAATTGTTTCCCAATCCCCAGGACGACTGGATCCGCTGGAATATCGACATCCGATTTTATGGGCGTTTCGGGGGCAGGAACGGGCCGGTCTGCTGAATACTCCCATTTTTCAATACGTTCGGCTGGAGCGAGTTGCGCAGAGCCAAGCCCAGGTGGTGTTGGCCCTGGGCAACGGAGATCCACTGATTATCGAAGAGCCGATCGGGCAAGGACGAGTGATCCTGGTGGCGACCTCGGCCGATAGCAGTTGGACCGCTATGCCCCTATGGCCTAGTTATGTGCCCTTGGTGCAGGAGATGGCCACCTATGCGATTTCTGGTCAGACACGCCAAGCCGAGGTGCCGGTGGGGCAGACGCTGGGGGCGGTGGTCTCCGGGGCAGAAGCGGTAGCCACCCTCCGCCTGACGCCACCGCAGGGACAACCTGTGGAACTTCGTCCACGATGGGAAGCTGGCACCTTGTCCTGGAACTATTCGGAGACGTTCTGGAGCGGATTTTATGTAGCCGAATATGGCCCTCCAGTGGGTCGGCAAGAGGCATTTGCGGTCAATCCAGACCCAAGAGAAAGCGATCTAACGAAACTTTCGGAGTCCCAACTCCGCCAGATGTGGGGACCAGAAGTAAGGTTTGAATATCATACCCAATTAGACTCCATCAGCCCGCCTCCGGAAGCAGGGGCTCCCCCCCAACGGTTGACGCAACTCCTCCTCCATTTAGCATTGGGCCTGATGGTGTTGGAATCTTTCTTAGCCTGGCGCATGGGCAAAGGCACTGAATAAGGTGCCAAGCACAAGGAGTGAAGCGGGCTGTTTTTTTTGTGGGAACCTCTGCTTCTGGACTTTTGCCATTTTTCCTAACTGCATTTGCCCTCAGCAGTTACGATGAAACTCCCTTTTGTTCACCCAATTTCCTAAGTCCAATAATTCCAAGGAGTTAGAGCTTTCTTCTTTCGGCAAAAGGCCCGAAATGGCAAAAGTGAAGTTACAAAGTCCAGGAACGTCTGCATAATTCAAGTGGGATATTTTGATGCCATTTTGGAAGCCCTTCCTCTAACACAACATATAGAGCTCGAGCATTGCTAGGACCCAATAGATAGTAGGTGTTCGGATAGAAGAACCGAACGGCTATAGACTCAAAAGTCTATAAAGCTCACTATATGTTCAGGATTTTGCAGAGGTTCCTCCACTATATCTTCCGGGATTTTCCAGAGGTTCCTGTGGGCCGTTTAGGTGGGATGGACGAAGACGGGTACTGGCCTGGTCCATGCCATTGCCTCTGTCTGCTATCTGCAGAAACAAGAAACAGCGCATTCCAGATCCAGAGGCTAAAAGTCTCTGGGAGGAGTTTGGCTCTGCCGATCCGGAATTAGAATGGAGAGGTTCCGTGTAAAGGTGGTTTTCCAAAAGTTAGGCGTGTTTGGCCTTTAGTATGGAACTTCTGCATAATTTAAAGAGAATATTTTTATACCTATTCTTGTCTTATCTCCCTTCTAGCCCAATATCTAGTGGTGCAAGCAGTGGTAGCATCCGATAGATAGTAGTTGTTCGGGTAGAAGAACCGAACGGCTATAGAATCAAAAGTTCATAAAGTTCACTTCATGTTCCAGATTCTGCAGAGGTTCCAGTATCTATTTTGCCTAATCGACCCACACCGAATGTCAGCCGCACCCCGGGGATTGAAAAGGTGGAGTTCTTCGATATATTACATAATTTTGGAGCCTTTGGCCGAACGGATCCATCGTTGCCTCGGACCAAAAGCGGCGGTATCACCGAAAGCAATCCCCGTGTGGGGGCATGCGCGGTTTGGATATTCCCAGTACCTGAGGTTTCCCGGGCGATGCCACGCTGAGGGCCACATTTGCCTCGGACCAGTTTCTCTGACCAGCTTCACCGGAAGATGGTCGGTCAGTGGCTCGGAAGCGGAAGCAATTGTCGTTTTGCCGGTCGGTTGAATTGCTACCCATCTCTTTCCGCCCGAGCGCCAGCAGAGTTTATCTTGGTCCAGAACGGACCAACAAGGGCCCATCCCTTTGGCCGTACCGGGAAAAGCGGAAATGCCAGGTTTTGCCTAATGTTTTGAGAAACTGGTACCCTGCTTTGGCAGGGAGTATAACTGTGGTGTTTCATTCGGCTGAGGTTGTTGGTACGTATTTTTTCATTTCTTTAATTTCTTTCTTAGTTCGAGTTTTGCCATTCTTATATTCCTGCCGCAAGGGGAAAACTGTAACCTTCTGGAATTATTGGAGTTAGGAAATTCTGAGAGACGAAAGGAGAGTTTGTCGTAACCGTTGGAAACAAAAACAATTAGGAAAAAACTCGAACTTAGAGACTGTCCCGAAAAGTAGGTTTCCACTCGGAAGCAAAGCTTTAACCTGACGACTCCCAACTTCCCGAACTCCCTATTTTACCGAGTTTTAACGGATATGCCTCTCTGCCGGAAAACACTGCGTGTAACGCCAAAATCTCATTCCAGACAGACTCTTAGTTGGACTTTTGCCATTTTTGGCTCCCTGCCGAAAGGGGAAAGCTCTGAGTAGTTACTGGGGTTAAGAAATTGTGTGAACAAAAGCCAAAAAGGAAGAGTTGCCCTACCTCCCGGAGGCAAACTAAGTGAAGGAAGAATGGCAAAAGTCGGGGTTAAAAAGAAGCCCTGAAAACTGACCCCTCTTGTGAGGGTAACGTTTGGAGGTGCAGCTAGATTTGCCAAAAATAGCTAGGGGCTACCATCACGACTAGCACTCCATATCGAGGAGGTAAGGAATAAAAAACCCGTCACCAAAGGAAAAAAATTTAAATGGTTCTGGCGTGCTACTTAATGGGTTGGGGATAGGAGATCTCAGCATAAGAATGATATAAGTAAGAATGAAAAGCAGGGGTTGCCATGGGATTGTGAGAAGGCTTTCTTCTCAGCTCGGCTTTTAGCCTTTTTGCCCTTCCTCTGGAAGGAGAATGTTTTTGTGTAACTATCGGACTTAAGAAAAAAGGAGATTTACCTATCGAAGCGAAGCAAGTTAGGGGAATTAGCAAAAGTGGAGCGAAAGGGTGTTCCAAAACAATTTGTGCCAGAAAATTCTGCCAGAAAAATCCTTAGCATCCTCAAACTTACTGTTTTCCAGGAGCGTTAATTAGGAGAAGCGATGGCTCTGTTGAAAGGTTGTCCGCGGTCCTGAGGAGGTTTTGTCCATGCTGGTAGGTTTTGCTTCGGTTTTGGGGGTTGAGCCCCCCGAGCGGAAACGCTTTCCACAGAGCCCGAAGCGATCTAACCGAAAATCCGTTGGGAAATCGTAAAATTTCCAATTTCAACCTAGCTGCGGAGTAACTAAACAGCCCAGAGGCCGAGTAATTAAACAGCCGGGAGATTGTGGTGGTTGACAGCCCGAAGCAGATTGGGTCGATTTGACAGAGAGGGAAACGACCATGGCACAGACCAGATGGGTGGGAAGGATAGTGATGGGATGGCTAGTTGGTTGGGGGTTGGCTGTTGGTAGCCCTGCGGCTCAGCCGGCCGGCAAACCCAAGGTTCACGAAAAGTTCCAGGAGCAGGCCCACAAGATGCTGGACGGCCTTCGAGAACGGGGATACTTTGATACGGCGTTAGATTATCTGGAGTGGCTTCGGGCAAGCCGATTTTGTCCCGAAGAGCTGCAAAAAACTTGGTTCTACGAAGCGGCCAAAACGAACCTCATGGCTGCCTTGGCCACCCAAGATATGAAATACCGTGTGGAATATTTGGATCAAGCTCGGAAGGAGTTTGACCAATTTTTAAAGGATCATCCTGTTCATCCTTTAGCCCCGGATGCGAGATTGCATTTGGGCAATATTCTGGTTGAACGAGCCAAGATCAAACGAGACCAGGCCAACAAACCCACCACAGCAGCCGAGGAAAAAAACAAACTCATCAAAGAAGCTCAGACCCATTTAGAGGAGGCTTACCAAGTTTTTTTAGATCTGGAACGATATTACACGAATAAACGGGCAGAGTATGGTAAGGTGGTGGATCCGAAATGGCCTGAAAAGAAACGCCAGGAATTTGAAGAGGTGGTACGCAGTATGGCGATGGCCCGTATCAACCTGGCGCAAGTCGATTATGAACTGGCCCTGACCTACGATAAAAAGAGCGAGCAATTTAAAAAGAAGATGACTGAGGCGGCGGAAAGTTTCGGCACCATCCAGAGACAATTCAAGGATTGGCTAGCAGGGTTGTATGCCTGGTATTGGCAAGCCCGCTGTTACAAAGAAATGGGTGATCTGAAAAGGGCACAAGGCATCTGCCAGGAGTTGGCCGCTCAACCCGATGATCCCAAACCGTTCCGAGACATTAAGAATAAAGCCTTAGCACTGGAGTTGGAGATACTTCACGAGACGAAGAATTACCAAGAAATTTGGAAGAAGGTGGAGGAATGGCTGGGAACGGCCCGGCCAGATGAAGAATCCTCTCCAGAAGGCTTAAGTATTCGGTTTTACGGGGCCCAAGCGGGCGAAGAACTGCTTAACCAACAAAAAGAAAAAAAAGATCCCAAGATTTTTAATACCGTTCGGGAGTATTATCGGTTTGTGGCCCGCTATGAGGGGCCCCATCAGATGGCAGCCCGAGTCCGACTCCGACAGCTGGGTCAAGGCCCCCTGCTACTTGGCAGCTATGAGGAGGCGAGGGATTACGGCCGAGCGGCTCTGGATGAGTTGCAAGCAGCGGAACTAGAACTGCGGCTATCGGCGGGTCAGGGCAGTCTAGATCCAAAGAAAAAACAAGAATTGGAGCAACGGATGCAAAGCGCCCGGGAGGAGGCCAAGATGTACTTTGTTCAGGCTCTCCGATTGGCCACCGGCCTAGCCCCAGAGCGCCGAAAAGAAATCCTCGACGAATTGAACATGCTGCGCTATTACCTGGCGTATTTGAATTACCTGTCGGACAATCTATATGAAGCTGCCATTTTGGGAGAATTCCTGGCTCGAAAATATCCCACCAGCGGCGGAGCCCGACCAGGAGCCAAAATTGCCCTGGCCTGCTGGCTAAAACTGCGTTCCGATCTTCCTAAAGACGCCGATCGCAGCTTTGAAACGGCTCGCATGACCGATTTGGCCGAATATATCGCCGGCCGCTGGAAAGATGCTCCTGAAGCAGAAGAAGCCATCGTGATGTTGCTGCGCAGTGCGGTGGCTGATCAAGACCCGAAAAAAGCTCTGGAATACTTGAACCGGCTTCCGGCCGGCTCTGGCAAACGTCCCGAAGCCGAAGTGCTCATTGGCCAGGCATTGTGGTCGGCATATGTGCGAGGGGCGCGACTTCCGGAAAACGAACGCCCCCCTCAGCAGGAACTGGATCAAATGCGTCAACAGGCTCAACAATATCTAGAACAAGGAATCGAAGGACTTCGCAAACAACTCAGCGATCGGACGCCGATCGATTATACGTTGGCCAGCGCCGGCCTTTCCTTAGCTCAACTGTATATCGAAACCGGCCAGGCCAACAAGGCTCTAGAACGACTAACGGATGCCCAGATTGGGCCGCTGACTCTGGTGCAGGCGAATCACCCGGTTACCGAACGAGGCACCTTCCGGGCAGAAACCTATAAAGCCGCTCTGCGTGCTTACGTGGCCCAACGCCAACTGGAAAAGGCCGAGCAGGTCATGAATACCTTGGAAAAAGTCATGGCCGCTGACCCAGAAGGTTCCGGAAAACTCACACAACTGTATATCAGCCTCGGCATGGAATTGGAACGCCATCTGAATCGCCTCCGCCAAGAGCGCAAAGACGAGGAAGCCAAACAGGTACTGGAAGGCTTCGAACTTTTCCTGGACCGGATTGCCCAACGACCGGATAATACGTTCAACTCGTTATATTGGGTCGCAGAAACCTTCCAAAGTCTCGGAGCAGGGCTCGATCCAGGAGGTATGCGGAGTTGTCCTCCTGAGGTCAAACCTTATTACGAAAAAGCCGTCGCCGCCTTCGTAAAACTACTTCAACAGGTCGATGAAAAATTAGATCAAATCAATCAACAACTCCAACCCCTGGAAGAAAAACTCAAACAGATCCAAGATCAAACAGCCAAAACCCAAGAAGAAGAAAAGATCCTCCCCCTACGTGAAGAAAAGAATAAACAGGAAACGATTCGAGGCGGTATCCTGCTTCGGTTGGCCAGGGCCCACCGCCGCCTCGGCCAATATAAAGAAGCCCTCAAATGGATAACTCTCTTGCTGCAAGACAAACCGATGATGATCGACGGCCAACTAGAAGGCGCCTATATCTGCCAAGCCTGGGGCGCCGAAGAGCCGAAGTATTATCTCTATGCCATTCAAGGAGGACTGAAAGCCAGAAAAGATGGACAAGAATTCCAGTTGCCTATTTGGGGCTGGGGCCGGTTGGCCCGCACCGTCCAACGCTTCATGATGGATCCTCGCATGGAAAGCCCAGAACGACAAGCCGATAAACAACGCTTGTCCAATTATTTCCACGAAGCCCGTTATAACCTGGCTTTGTGCCGATTCGAATATGCGAAAACCCTCTCCGGCCAGCGACGTACCGATGCGCTCAAACAAGCCGAAGAAGATATTATGATCGTCTATCGCCTGATGCCGGAATTGGGTGGACCCGAATGGTTCGCCAAATATAATGATCTGTTAAAACGGATCCAACAAACGCAGGGGAAAACACCCACCGGCCTTTCGAAGCCGAAATCCCCCGCCTCGACGCCTACAGCTTCCCGATAGGACACCTTTGCCTAAAACGGGGTTTTCCGGGCGAATTTTCCTTTGCGGGGAATACTTCGGCCGACCAACAGAAAAAAAACGATCGTGGCATCCAATAAGCTTTAAGATTTACATAGCCTCGCAAACGGCAATCCAAGAATATTGGGAACAGTTCAGCTGAGTGAAGTGGGCCTAATTTTTCTCCACTTTCCTCATGCCGTCCAAGGAGTAGGGTGAAGGGCACGAGGCCCCACTAGGTTTTTGTCTCCTTCACCCGGCCAGTTGGTCAGCGGGCCAGTCTCTTGGAATGGAAAGCAGAAGATGGTTTTCAGGCTCGGTTGAAGTGTTACCAAAGGAACCTCTGCATCATTCGAAGGAAATATTTTTTTACCATTTGGGTTTCTTCCGCTTCTAAGCCAATACAGGGGTTGCTAACCTGCTAGGCGCCTACATAGAGTAGGTGTTTGGAGGCGAGCAGCTAAAGCCTACCAAATTAAAAGTTCATAAAGTTCCTTATATGTTCAGGATTATGGAGGGCTTTCAAAAATAGAAACACTTCAGCCGAAGAAAGCAGGCTTATTCTTTGCCTCTTTCTCTTGGTGGAAGAGGGGGTAGGGTGAGGGGAAAATGAACGGTGGAGTTGTCCGCTTTGCCATCGCCGTCGGCTTTGCCTTGGGCAATGCTATGCCTTTGGTGCGGTGGGCAGCGGCAGGTTTCTTCGCTCCGGTGAACTGTTACTAAAATACTAACAATAGAAACCTACTTCGTTTACAGAAACGTGTTCGTTCCAAGGACGATGCGTATAATTTTTCCATTTGGGGGAAAAGTTACCGAAATTCGATCCTTCCTTCGAAAAGGAGAAGTTCCGATGCGCCGAACGGATCAGCTACCCGCCCGTGTGCTTTTAGTCGGATGCTTGGTCATCCTAAGTACGCCCATCTTAGCCCAAGATACAATTCGTCGGATTGGCTTCCCCCCGCTGCAGGCCACTATAAAAAGGATGACTCCGTTAGAAGTGGTTGTGGATTTCGCAGGACAGGAGCAAAAGATCCCAGTGAACGAAATTCAAAGCATCGTCTTTCAAGGGGAACCCGCGGCGCTGAATACGGTACGCAGTTATGCCGCTGTAGGCCGATATCAAGACGCCCTCGATATCCTGAACGATCCTAAGAAGATTCCTCCAGAAGATCTCGATCGGCCAATACTGAAACAGGAGGTGGAGTTTTATAAAGGCTATTGTATGGCCAAATTGGCTTTGGCCGGATCCGCCGATCTCCAAGAAGCTGGAAAGGCCCTGGTCAACTTCGTTCAAAATTATTCAGGCAGTTATCATTATTTGGAAGCTTCCGAATTGATTGGCCATCTGTTGGTGGCTGCCGGCAAATATAAAGAAGCGGAAGCCTATTATAAACCGGTGGCCCAAACTCCTTGGCCGGATTATCAAATCCGGGCCGGGGTGGCACTAGGTCGGCTTGCCCTGGCACAAAACCGTATCGACGATGCAGAAAAAGCCTTCGATAAGGTACTTGCCATCTCTGCCTCCGGCCCCCAAGCCGAGCTGTATCGCCAAGAAGCTCAATTGGGCAAAGCCCGATGTCTAGCCGAAAAAGGCAAAATCCCAGAAGCCCGAAAAATCGTCGAAGATCTCCTTGCCGTCGCCGACCCAGAACACCAAGAACTCCATGCTCGCGCCTACAACACTTTGGGCACCATCGAGCGAAAAGCCGGCCGGATTAAAGAAGCTCTTTTGGCCTTCCTCCATGTGGACGTGCTTTATTCAGCCAACGGCGAGCAACATGCCGAAGCTCTGGCCAACCTGGTCGAATTATGGAACCAACTCCATAAACCAGAACGGGCCACCCAAGCCCGCCAACTTCTAGAAACCCGCTATAAAAACAGCATTTGGGCGAAAAAACTTGCAGGTTCCTAAATCAGCACATTTTTGCCTTTTGGCCTCCTGCCCAAACAGAATGGTCCGGCTCCCGAATCCTTGGACTTAGAGGCGGGCTGGAAATCAAAACTTAGGGAACCTCTGCAAAATCCTGAACATATAGTGAACTTCATGACCTTCTGATTCTTAGGCCCTCTCGTTCTCCTAGTCGAAGATCTACTATCGATTGGCTGCTAGCAATGCGAGCAACTCTATAGGTTGGGTAAAAGGACCCCAAGCCAAAATAGTATAAAAATATTCATCTTAAATTATGCAGAGGTTCCTTAGATGTTTCCCGATACGGTTTGGATGAATAAGCTCTTCCAGCAAAAAACGGGAAATAAGGCACTTTCCGACTGCTGGGCAATCCAGCTTCGGCCCTTTTTTCCCTGGAAAAACGCATTTCCAGACAGCCACTAAGCTCGACTTTTGCCATTTTAGGCCTTCTCCCGGGAGGGGAAAACTCTAAGTCCTTGTAACTATTGGACTTAGGACATTGTGTGAACACAAGGAATTCTCGTCCTAACTACTGGAAGCAAAAGGACTTAGGGAATATGGCAAAAGTCGAGCTAAGCTCGACTTTTGCCATGTTTAGCGTTCCCCCGAAAGGAGAAAACTCTAACTCCTTGTAACTATTGGAGAGTTAGGAAATTGGATGAACAAAGGGAAGTTTCGTCGTAGCTGCTAATAGCAAAACCAGTTAGGAAAAAATAGCAAAAGTCGAGCTTATAGGCGGTCTAACAAGGGATGTAGAGAGTCCCTTATGCCAGATTCCCACGGCCGGTAAAAGCGCTGGGTAGCCGAACTAACCAAATTCTGGGCCGGAGCCCTCCAGGGGAATTTGGAAAGGTAAACTGCCTTTCTCGGAGAAATCCCATTTTAGGAGAGCTTCTGGGACCAGGAGTTACCTTTCGTGGGAATGGCTCCGGGTAATTGGCGGCAACTCCACTGGGCTATCCGTCAGCCACCTAAATACCTGCATCGGCACATAGAGCCGTTTGGTCTGGGGGACATACAAACTCAAGCCTTCCAACTCGAAGGTCTGGTCTCCGATCTTTAAGAGGTTTTCTTGGAGGGGCAATTCGACAGACTTTGTGCCGTACTGAAGCCGGACCATTTGAGGTTCAGTTACCTCTGCCGTCCTTTGTTCTTCTGAGGTCTTGGAAGGCGGTTTTTCCGAGGACATAAGCTTTTTTCCCGTTGTGGATGTGTCCGGCAAAAGTTGGACCTTCACATCTGGGAGCAGTTTAGTTGGTTCGGCGAAAAGACGGGCATTCAGCTTTTCCATATCCAAACCCAGAGCCTGGGCGATAGCCTGACCCACCTGAGCAGAGCCTAAAACTCCTTTCGGACTCCCAGGCCCCCAGGTAAATAGTGGTACATCTCCGCCGGTATGCCCATGGGTCGTCCAGCCGACCACTGTATATCGCTGGCAAAGCGCAGCTAGCAGATATGGTGCTCCCCGTTTGGCCTCGGTCAGCAGTTCAGAGGCTTGTTGTGCAGTCAGTTCGATGCCCCACTGATCTCGAAGCACCTCTTGAAGCCGTTGGGCTGTTGGGTCCACTTCTAGTTTCTTCCACAGAGCAGCAAACGAGCATTTCATTCGGCGGATGGGTTCGACCACCGCTTCCACCGGCACATTGCCTTTGCTTAAAGGTCCCATGTTGCCGAGCGACACACCGCCGGTGGCATGGTCGGAGACTACGATGACAAGGGTTTGCCGATCTTGGCGGGCAAACTTTACGGCCAATTCCACCGCCCGGTCGAACATAAGCATCTCTTGCACCAAATAGGCCGGGTCATTGGCATGGCAGGCCCAGTCGATCTGGCTGCCTTCCACCATCAGGAAAAATCCGTCTGGATCGGTGTGGAGCAGTTGGATGGCTTTTTGTGTCATTTCTTCCAGGTGGGGTTCATCCGGAGCTAGGAGGGGCCGGTCGATTTCCGGGGCCATGTGACCTTGGGCAAAAAGGCCAAATACTTTACCGCCGGTAATCTGGTCCAACTCCTGGCGGGTCTTGGGCATTTGATAGCCTCGGGCTTTAAGCACTCGAGTTAGGTCTCGGTCATCGGTTCGCTTGCCGCCCAACGGCTTAGGCAGGAGCAATTCCCGGCCACCGCCTAGGACTACATCGGCATTTTGATGGACAATTTGAGTCATAATATTTTGTTCATCATCTCGGTCTGGTACATGAGCCAGGAAAGCTGCCGGCGTCGCATGAGTAACCCGACAAGTAACCACAATGCCAGTGGATTTTCCCAACAGTTTTGCCCCTTCCAGTACCGTAGCCAGCGGCCGATATGATAAATCCGCTGCCGGCGGCTCCAGAACCGACAAGACCTTCGCCTTCGGACCGACGCTGATAAAATCATTGCTCGTTTGCACTCCCGTGGCATAAGCTGTAGCTGCTGGTGCCGAATCCGTGATAACCGAATCGCTACTATGCGTGCGGACCAAGGCCACCTGCATCGTATCGACGGCCAAGGGTTTGCCTTTGACCCAACGTGCTAATGTATAGGCTTCGATCCCACAGCCGTCGGCAATCATGAGAATCACATTTTTGGCTTGGGAGGATTCCGGCACCGGCAGCTCTGCGGCCCCGGTTACTGCCATCAAGCCACTAAGAGCCGTCCACAGCCCAATCCACCTTCCTAAAACCACTATCCCGCTCCTGAGGAGAATAGAACCCGCTCTCTTTCTGCAAAAAGCTGTCATCGATAAACTCCTTTGAAAAGTCAACGCTCACACTCGTCCTTCTACGGGTAGATGTTTTTGGAACCATTGGCGGATTTGGTTCCACATCGCTTCCGAAAGTACATGGCCGGCACCAGGTTCGATAAAAGCCCGGAAGTTTTCCGGGGCACCAGCGGTTTGGTACGCCTGGGCGATTCGTTTAATCGCCTCTCGGACTTCCTGGATTGGGCTGCCAGCATCCAGTTCCCCGAAGGTCATCAGCAGCGGCTTCGGCGCCGTCAAAGCCGCTATATCCGGCGTGTCCCCGTACTGAAACCAACCCGGAATAAAGTTCGAAAAACAATGCAGAATTTTCGTCCGATGAATGGCTGCATAGGTGGGCAGACAACAATTGGCTGCTAGGCACCGAAGCCGATCCTCCCACGGTCCCAGCAGCCAGGTATGCGTAGCGCCCATGGAATGGCCGTAGCAGCCAATTCGGCCCTTTTGGACTTCGGGTCGGCTTTCTAGGTAGTCAATGGCCCGGCGCATATCCAAAATATTTTTCCAGGCCAAGCATTTGCCAGAAACTACATATCGAAGGAACTCAAACCGTTCATAATCGCCACCCCGGAGCACCGGATCCTGTCGATCTTCAAAGCAGAGGGCGTCGGGACAAAGAACCACATACCCCATTTTTACAAAGGCCAAGCCAGTATGGTGCATGGGGTTACCGGCCAGACCGGCCGGTTCTGACTTGCCTAGGTGCCACTCGCCGTTATGCTGATGCCAGACGGCCACAGCCGGCGCCTGATGTTCGCCATCCACGCCGTCCGGCACTAGAAGCAGTGCCGGCACCCGGTCGCCTGGCTCGGCCTGGTAACTTACCCACTCGATCCGATACCCCTGCTTCTTTTCTGTCCGATGCAGTTGGGGTTTGAGTGGTCCGGGCTTCGGCCACGGCCCACCTAAACACTCTAACAACTTCCGTCGCAACTGCTCCAGCTCCATAAAAGACACCTCCTGAAAGAGTTCATCCAGTTTATATTACCGGAAAAGGCCACTTTTGCCAATTTGGACCCTGTAAGCTGTAGTGAAAATCTTTTTCCTTCGGAAACATGAATTTATCAACACTGAAACAAAACGGACCAGAATGGACAAAAACTTCCTATGGTACGGAGAACCTTTCGGAAGAGGCCCGCCTGGACCGAATGGTCCGACGGTGGTGTTGGTAAGCCGCCCGGGGAGGAAATTCCACGCAAAAAGAGGATTGCTAAGTAGGTTTGGGAACAAAAGCAGTCACACACTTTGGGAAACCTCGGCGGAAATGGCCTCCCTGGGAAATCTCCAGCAGACCAATAGCGAAAGCCAATCCAAACTCGACTTTTGCCATGTTTGCTAACTTCTTTTGGCCTCAAAACTTATGAGGTACCATTCATTTGTACATATAATTTCCTAACTCTAATGTGCACAAAGAGTTAGAGCGTGGCGCATTCGGCACAGACCTAAAAATGGCAAAAGTCAAGCTAAAACCCCACCGGCGCCAACCTTACACACCGTTAGAACAAAGGTCGGTTTCCGATAGCCTTTCCCGCCGACGAAAGCACCAAAGCATCAGCAAGCTGCTGCCGCCGATCAACAGCCAAAGGCTGGCAGGTTCGGGGATGATGATCGGGGGTTCCAGGAGACCGGCTACCGTGGCCAAATAACCCACTACGCCCCGAGTCATCTGGGTCGCATAGGCGTAGTCGATGTAAAGGTAAGGATTTCCCTGGTAGAGCCAGGTTTGCGCTTGCCCCAGACTGTTGACGGTATAATCGTTGACGCTGTGGTAATACGGATTCTGATAGGCGCTCATGGCATATTCGATCAAAAGCGCAGAACCCTGGCCGAAGCTGGCAAACGGCACATGGTCGCTATAGCCCATGACGGCAGTGATCGGAGTGATCGTCGAATACCTGCTCAGGGCGTTGGCCAAAGCGTTTTGCGTGTCAGCAGGGGCCGCGGCATACGCTCGGGTAATCCAAGCTTTATTCTGATAGGCCGGTGCTACATGGTTAAAAGCGATCATATCCAGCGAGAGCATCCCTTGGATATTGTCGCTGGCGTGGGCCGTCGCATAGCCGTAGCTGCCGATCAGGCCATCCTCTTCCCGGTCAAAAGCGATGAAAAGGATCGTTCTCTCGAACCGGTATTGGGACAAAATCCGGGCGGCCTCCAGCACTGCTGCTACGCCGCTAGCATTGTCGTCCGCTCCAGGGCAATCCACAGAGTCGTAATGGGCGCCGACAATGTAAAATTGTTGAGGATATACTTGACCAGGTAGCGTGGCAACTACATTCGTATATGCTACTCCGTTGTAAGTGCCTGTGTCGTACACGGTCGAAAGACCGAAGCCACGCAGGGTATTATAGATGTATTGTTTGGCGGCCTCATGGTCCTGGGAGCCGTCGTTTCGATTATTGCCCTGGCGGGTGTAAAGCCCATCCCGCAGATAGCTAGTATAGTAGGTTTCGCTTACCTGATTGACGATGGCCAGCACTGGATCGGCTAATACCAGCCTACTTAGCGTCAACCACAGTCCCAACAGCAAACACCCGCTTCGGCCCCACTGAAGCATCTTACTACTCTCCCAAACCTTGGCCCAAAAACATACCAAAAACACACATATTTCTTTATTATTTTCAGGTTGCAACTCCCCGGCAAGACTCTGTGTGCTCCAAACAGAAAAAGAGAAACTCCTCGCTTAATGCAACTGCTCGGCTCAGTGGGAAGAAATAAACCGGAGCACAGTAACCTCACCGTTTACCAATTTCTCGGAGGCTATTCTCTTTTGGATGGTTTAACCCTTTCCAATTGGATTTAGGAAATTGCTTAACAAACAACTCAGAAAACTTAACTTGTTGAAATAAAAGAAGTTACAAAAAATGGCAAAACGCAAGCCACTAAAACCCTCTGCCAAAATGGGTTTTTTGCTTTCATCGGATTGGCGCAGAAGCGTCACAAACTACTGATGGCCCATTTTGTTAGGATTCCAAAACATGCCACCAGCTGCTATAGCGAAAGGTGGTTGTGGCCTGGCAGAAGTCGTTTCAGAAGGCAGATTCTATTTGGGCACCGGCCTGTTCCGCAAGGAATCAGTACGCCAAAAGGGATTGCTGCTAGAAGGCAGTGGCCTTCCACTGAACGAATCCGTGCGCCAAAAAGGATTTTGGGATGTTGGCACCGGAATACCTCGGAAAGGATCTGTACGCCAGTACGGATTGTTTGAAGTAGGAACTGGAAGCCTCGTGAACGGATCGATGCGCCAGTAGGGGTTTTGACAGGTAGGTACAGGAAGCCCGCTGAACGGGTCGGTACGCCAATAGGGGTTGCTGGCGGTAGGCCTGGGTAAACCAGTAAATGGATCGGTTCGCCAATGAGGGTTATCTACCGTGGGATCGGTACGAGGCTGAAAAATCTTCCCAGTTGGAGTGCTCTTCCAAAACCACCAAGTACTCTGCCCAAACGTTTGAACATCTCCATTAAAAGCAATCAGCGCCCCCGACCCCACCAGTACCATCCTTACCAAAAATACTGCTGTGTTTCGGGTCATAGTTTTCCCTCCTCCATAGCGAAATCTCTCTACGGCCAAAAAACTCTGCCTATTACTCTGGATGGTCTAGAACTCCACCCGGTACAAGGAACATCTACCGCCAAGAAATTATATTCAGAACTCGAAATCTCTGGCTTGAGAAATACTTGTGTTTGCTGAAAATGCATCGAGGAATCCCCCAATGGGAGAAAAACTTTGTGGGAGATTTGCCATAGGTGGGCAAACGAGGTACTCTAATATAAAGAGTTAGCGGCTAACTTTTGGACCCGCGAAAGGAAGGCCCAACCACCAGGCTTTTTCCAAAAGTTTGGTATGGTAGAATCGAAGAGCCAGCGATAGCCCCTATGTTCTCCATGATGAGGAGGCGATCCATATGAGACACAACCAGCGTGGAATGAGGCGAAGGCAATTTTTACGGTTGGCGGCCGGGGTGGGACTGGCCGGTTGGACGATGCCGTATCTAGTGCCAGGCAGAGTCCTGGGAAAAGACGGTGCCATTTTGCCTAGCGAACGGGTGGTGCTGGCTGGGATCGGCATTGGCGGCCGGGGAACCTATGTGCTGAGCTGTTTTCTCCAGGAACCGGACGTCCAATGTGTAGCCGTCTGCGATGTGCGGGCTGACCGTCGTCAGCGCGTCAAACAAATGGTCGATAGCCACTACGGGAACAGAGATTGTGCAGAATATCGCGATTTCCGGGAGCTATTGGCCCGTCCGGATATCGATGCGGTGCTGATTACGACCGGCTCGAATTGGCACGCCTTGCTGTCGATCTATTCGGCGAAGGCAGGTAAAGATGTTTATTGTGAAAAGCCTTGTACAAAGACCATTATGGAGAGTATCGCCTTGGCTGAGGTGTTTCGCCGGACGGGGCGAATCTTCCAAGGCGGCATGCAACGCCGGAATTTGCCGCATGTACAGTTTGCTGTCCAATTGGCCCAGGAAGGCAAACTAGGCAGGTTGCAGACTCTGTATGCTCATCCAGGGGGGTTGGGCACCGGCTCGAGCGGTTGGGCGCCGCCAGAGCCAGAGCCCCCGAAAGACCAGGTCGATTGGGACATGTTCCTTGGACCGGCCGCATGGCGACCGTTCAACAAGGGTTTCTTGAACTCCGGTTTTGAAAAGGGGGGCGGGATGGTCGGCGGCGGGTGCCTGGAATGGGGTTCCCACTGCGTCGATCTATGCCAATGGGCCAATCGCGCCGACGATACCGCTCCGGTAGAATACTATCCTATCGACGAACAAGGGCACGCCTCCGCCCGCTATGCCAACGGTGTGACGCTGGTCCTGCGCAACGATGGTTGGTTACCGTTGGGTTCCTGCCCAGTTCGGTTCGAGGGAGATGCCGGTTGGGTGGAAACCGGCGATAGCGCTAAGCTGGCTCTTAGTTCCCCAGCTCTGCTGGCCGGACGCAAAATCCCAGAAATCCCCGGTTATCCTGCCACCTTCCACGTACGAGAATTTATCAACTGTGTCAAAACCCGTTCTCAGCCTAAGGTCAATGCCCAGGTGGCTGCCCAATCGCACATCGCCTGCCATGCCGCCAATATCGCCATCTTCCTAGGACGAAAACTTCGCTACGACCCGGTCAAAAACGAATTTATCGGCGATGAGGAAGCCAATCGGCTCCGGGGGGAAGCGATCCGGGAACCCTGGCATGTGTAGAAACCATAGCACCGGGGAGGTTCCAAACAGATGTTCTCCGGGTGGGCGGACCAGTAGCCTTCGGCTTCCGAGGGGCCTATTCGGAGGTTCCAAATCGATACTCCCCTTCTTTGGAGGAGAAAGTTAGAGGTGAGGGAAAAATAGAACAGCAGAACTACTCATGCTATTGCTCTCTCTGCTGGCCCGGTTAGCGTCGGCTAGGCCTCTGCCACGCAGCGGACAGGCTAATATGCTTCAGTCGGATGAACTATGGATAACAATGGGACCATCAACCAATGTACTTACCGACAAAGGAGACCCTCCGATGGGAAGCGAAATTGGAAATACTAAGCCGGTTTCCTATCTCCTAAACCGAACTCCTCTGATTACTTTTGGCATGGTCGTTTTGGCAGTGGGGTTAACCATGGAAACCCAGTGGGCAGCTTTGGCTTTGTCGGCCGAGGCCGAGCTGCCCGACCTGGCTGCCCAGCGTCAGGCCGTCCAGCAGCAGATCGCCCTGCTGCAATCGGATGCTCCGAAGGCGCAAAAAGCGATGGCTTGTCGGCTGCTGGCCCGATGGGCCGATAAAGATGCCGTGCCTGCTCTTGTCCCGCTTTTGGCTGATCCGGAACTTGCCTCCTGGGCACGCATTGCTTTGGAAGTGATTCCCGGTCCAGAGGCAAGTGCTGCCTTGCGCGAAGCAATGGATCGACTAGAGGGCCGCCTTCTCATTGGAGTGATCAATTCTCTAGCGGTTCGGCGAGACATCCAGGCAGTAGGCAAACTCCAAAAATGTCTTCAGGATCAGGATCCTGATGTGGCGGCAGCGGCTGCTGTGGCTCTAGGCCGGATCGGTACCTCAGAAGCCCAGACTAGCTTACTAGCCGCTCTGAAAACGGAAGCCCGACTCCCTGTCCGAGACGCCATTGCCGAAGGGTTGTCGGTGATTGCTGAGGGGCTGTTTTTGGCAGGCCGAGCCAAAGAGGCGGCTGCCATCTACGATACCCTCCGACAAGCTCCCTTGTCCAAACCACGCTTTTGTGAGGCCACCCGCGGCGCCATCTTGGCCCAGGGGCCCCAAGCCGGGCTCCCCCTTCTGAAACAACTACTCCAGTCGAAAGATCCGGATGATTTTGCCTTGGCTTTACAGACGGCCCGGGAACTAGGCGGCGACGGCGTAGCCAAAGTGTTGGTCGAAGAATTGGCTAAGTACCAGTCAGTTGCCTCGCTGCCCAAACGGTTGCTTATCATCCAGAAGGCCCGCTACGGCAAAGGCGACCAATGGGTCGATGTAACCGAAAAACTTTCGGCAGCCATCAGCAATAACACCTTAAAGATCACCGCTTCCAACGAACTGGCCGGCGATCCAGCGCCGGGCATCGTCAAACAATTGGAAATCACCTATCAGCTGGGCGATCAGACCCGCACGGTAGTGGTGCCGGAAGGCCAAGCGATCGAATTAGGCGAAGCCACCGAGCCAGCCCATCCTCGGCTGGTCCTATTGATTTATGCCCTCGGCGATTTAGGCAATCCGGTGGCCCGAGAGGCGATTTTACAAACAGCCAAAACCGGCCCCTGGGGCGCTCGGGTGGCGGCCATTCGAGTCCTAGGCCGCGTCGGCGATGCTTCCGTGGTGCCGCTTTTGTGGCAGACTGTGCTCCAAGGGGGTGAACCCGCACAGGCAGCTATGGAAAGTCTCCAACAGCTGCCCGGCACCCAGGTCGATCAGGCCTTAGTGGACCAACTGGCCCAGACAAAAGGCCCAAACCGGGCCAAACTCTTGCAATTGGTTACTCTTCGAGGCATTCAGCAAGCCTTGCCTCAGGTACTGGCCGATCTCCAACATGAGGATCGCTCGATTCGGTTAGACGCTCTGACTGCTCTGGGCCGAATTGCCGCACAGCAACATCTGGATCTTCTAATTAAAGCACTGCTGGCAGCCCCGGATCCGGAAGAAACCCAGACCGCCAAAAATGCCCTGATCGACGCTTGCAGCCGAATGACCGATCGGGAAGCCACCGCCGCAAAACTCCTTCAAGCTCTCCCGACAGCGGCGATCGATAAACAAGTGGCTTTACTGGAAGTGGCGGCTTCGATGGGTGGGAAGAATGTCTTGGAGGCTCTAGCTCAAGCCGCCCGAAGCCAAAAGGACACCCTCCAAGATGCCGCCACCCGACTTCTGGGCGAATGGATGTCGGCCGATGCCGCCCCAATTCTCCAAGAACTGGCTACCTCCGGCCCAACCAAATACCGTATCCGAGCTCTTCGGGCCTATCTACGCATTGTCCGTCAATTGGATCTGCCTATCCAAGAACGGATAGCCTTGTGCCGAGAAGCCACCACCCTTTGTCAGCGCCCGGAAGAAAAGAAACTGCTTTTGGAAATCTTCCGACGATATCCGACAGCAGAAACCCTTCACATGGCAGCCAACTACTTGGCTGACCAAGCAGTACAAGAAGAGGCGGTCACCACGGTCCTGGCCATTGCCGAAAAACTTGCACCCCACCAACCCCAAGCTGTAGCCGAAGCCATGAAACAGCTCCTCCAGCTCGGCAAACCCGAGGACGCCCTCCGCCGCGCCAAACAACTGCTCCAGCAGGTGCACAAGAAATAGCTGAACGGAAGGATGAATAAGCAACCTCGGTGTTGGAGGGAGATATTCTACCCATTTTGCCCCCTTAGGGGTCTATGTCTGGGATTGCTAGAACTGCTTGCCGCCTTCATTTAGGAGAGGTTTTTGGAATGGAGACACCTAAACCCTACCGAAGCAACAGTTCCTATAGTTCCCTCCATGTTCAGGATGGCGTACTTCAAAGTTTAATGAGAAGATTATGTTTCTCTGTAACTCCTTAATATACAAGAACTTATGGAAATCCTTTTTCTGCCCAAAAAGTATCCAGAGATGGTTCCAATCGGTTTTTGCTCTGGCCTCCCAGAACAACCCAAAGGGGATCAGAGGGTAGGAAGGGACTAAAAATAACTCCTTCGTGGTATATCAAATCCCCCTTAGGAAGGGAAATAAACCGAACTGATGATTATGCAATCGGTTAGGAGAACGTTTTCCCATTCCCTCTTATAGCCACGAGCTAATCAGCTGTACTAGTCCTTCCGCAGAGGTTGGCCAACCCAACTGCAACAGCCAAACCGTTTTTGGTACCCCGTCCAAAGCCGGATAAACATAAGGCGATATAAGTCCTTCAAAATAAGAGAGTTAGAATCATTTTTAATTTTGTTCTGGCAACCTGACTTTGAACTACGGAGGATTTGGCAGGGTTCCAAAGTGCTCATGGAACCACAGTCTGCTGTGGGCATAGTAAAGAGATTCCCCGGCGGTACTCGGGGCGATAAGCCGAAGAGAGCTTTGAGGGGACAGAAGGCAGGAAAGAGACTAGAGAAACCTCTCTCAAATACTGAACATATAGTGAGCTATATGAACTGTTGATTTTCTAGCCGTTCGGTTGTCCTCGCTGGACAGCTACTATATATCGGGTGCCAGCAATGCTAGCAGCTCTATATGTTGTATTAGAGGAGGGGCAGCCCAAATAGTATAAAAATATTCTCTTTGAATGATACAGAGGTTTCTACTAGAGTGTTTTCATTCAGCGGTGCCAATTCCGGCGCACCGACGGCCCAAACGGCAGCACAGCAGGCGGATGTAGGCCTTGGCAGGATAGAGAAAAAAACGGCGCAAGGCGTTGAGAATTACCAGGTTGCGCCGATTGTTACAAGTGCTTACGATTCAGTGTACAAGTGTCAATTCCCAGTATCGGAGTACCGAGGCCAACCTTCGGATTCAACTGACCCGGTACATTTTGCGGGCAGGCTTAAAGCCTTGGCCGAAACTTTGGGTAGCCATGCGGCAAAGCCGGGCTATCGAACTGGCCAGAGAATATCCAGCGCATGTAGCAACGGCTTGGTGTGGGCATAGCAAAGA
>JANXAQ010000299.1 GCA_025062105.1 Thermoguttaceae bacterium | reverse complement strand
CCATCACACAGGGCCAAAAGACGATGTCAAAAGCGGCGGCCACATCGAGGATTTTTTCATTGATGGCCAACACCGCAATTTCACAGCCGCCGCAGGAGGCAGCCCAATACAGGGCCAACTTCGGCTTCTGCGCCGGCGGAGAAGCAGGGTGAGGATTTGCCGGTTTTGGACGTTTGGCTACGGCCAACATGGCATGCTCCCAAGGAAGAAGATTGCAAGATGGTTCTGCGATAGAAAGAAGGTATTTTTTTGCCCCCTCACCCGGCTTGGCCTAGAAGGCCAAGCCACCCTCTCCCGCGGAGGGGAGAGGGTAGGTTCCCCCCTCACCCGGCATTGCCTTCGGCAATGCCGCCCTCTACCGCGGTGGGGAGAGACGCATGAGGAGTCGAAGGCGGAAGGCTGACGACGGAAGGCAGAATGAAAGATTCCAATGGCCTCTATCCCACTGCTGTCTTCCACCCGCCATCCACTCTGCACTCCCCATTTACCACCCGGTACGGGCCGCTTCTACCGGTCGCAGCTTCGCCCTCCGCCCACTGGCTTCACTCCAAGACCCTTTCACCTGGCCTGGCTAGGGCCGGGCCAAGCTCTTGGTATGGTGGGGAGGGGGTGGGATATCCCCTCACCCCCTGCCCCTCTTAGAGCAGAGGGGAGAGGGGAAATGGGAGATTCGGGATCCCTGCTTGCGCCGGGATGACAATCACGGCCCCCCCACCCGGCTGGGCCAAGAAGGCCAAGCCACCCTCTCCCGCGGAGGGGAGAGGGTAGGTTCCCCCGCACCCGGCAATGCCTTCGGCAATTCCGCCCTCACCCGCGGTGGGGAGAAGGGCAAATAGGCATCCCCCGTGGTGGGAAAAAGGGGGATTACCCCCTCGCCTGGTCTAGTTGCCAGGCCGCCCTATCCTACTAAAAGGGCGAAGTTATTCTATGGGAATCCGACCGCCCCAACAGGAGGCAGTATTGCGATAAGCCCTATTCCACCAAAGTGGTGTAGTTATTCTATGGGAACCTCCATGGCAGAGGCGTGTTCTTGGACAATGGCTTCCAGGGCGGCTTGGCGTTGGCCGTCTTCTTGCCAGTGTTGTGACCAACCGAGCGGCCCCAATTGGCGGATTTGAGCCACAAAGTCGTTAATAGCCTGCGCAAGCTGAGGGCCTTCGGATGCGGAGGCCCATACAAGTCGAAGCCGTTCTTGCTCAATGCCTATCTGCTGTAACATGCGGCGGAGGAGATGGTATCGACGTAGGGTTTTATAATTTTGTTCAATATAATGGCAATCGCCCGGATGGCAGCCGGCAATCATCACACCGTCGGCGCCCAGGGCAAAAGCTTTCAGCACAAAAGTTGGATCAACCCGGCCGCTGCACATGACACGGATCATCCGCACCTGAGGGGCATATTTGATCCGGGAAGTGCCGGCCAAGTCCGAGGCACTGTAACTGCACCAATTGCACAAAAAGGCAACAATCCGTGGGGAGAAGGTTGCGGAACTTGTTTCAGACATAGTTTAAGATCCCTTCTAGTTCCTGGTCGATCTGTTCGTAGCTGAATAGATACTGTTTTGCAGCGCCGGAGGGGCAGGCGGCCACGCAGGTGCCACAACCTTTGCAAAGGGCCGGATCGACCACCGCCACATTGCGCTCCAGGTCCGTGTGGATGGCTTTATAGGGGCAAAGCAAGATACAGGTTCGGCAACCGGAGCACATAGTTTCATCGATCCAGGCGATATTGGGTTCTAGTTCGATTTGGCCTGCGTCGATGAGGGCCAGTGCGGCAGCAGCCGCGGCACTGGCCTGTGCCACCGTGTCAGGAATGTCTTTAGGCCCTTGACAGGCGCCGGCAAGGAAAACGCCGTCATTGGCCGTCTGGACCGGCGCAAGCTTCGGATGTTTTTCTAGGAAGAAACCCTCCGTAGAACAGGAGATACCGAAAAGCCGACGCACCTCATCGGCATCAGGCTGAGGCTCTAGGGCAATAGCTAGAATCACCATATCCAGGGGAATTTCGCGGACCTCACCTAGTAAGGTATCTTCGACGCGGACGAGCAACGGCTCAATGGGAGTGGCCGATTCTTTTTTGGCCGGTTGGGCTTGGTAGGCAGGGGCGGACGGGGACAGTTGGACGGCTTGGGCGGTCGCTGATGGATCGGGTGGGGTGTTCCCGTCGCCATTGCCGCTGCTGGGAGAATGGGCCGAAACCCCAGCCTGGGACACTGGCCGAATGTCGGCTACTTTGCCCCGGATAAAGCGGACCCCTTCGTTTTCCACCCGCTGGTAGAACTCTTCAAAGGCTTTGCCAGGGGCACGAATGTCGATATAGAAATTATAAACTTCGGCACCGGTATGTTCTTTGACCAGATGAGCCAGTTTCAACGCATACATGCAACAGACACGGGAACAATAGGGGTGATACTTTTTATCCCGGCTGCCGACGCAGTGGATGATGCCCACCCGTTTAGGGGTTCGGCCATCCGGGAGTACCAACTGGCCGGCCGTTGGGCCACCGGCGTTGATGAGGCGTTCGATTTCTAAGGCAGTATAAACATTCGGATATGTACTGTAGCCGTAATATCGGATGGGCGTCGGATCGAACGCTCGAAAGCCGGTGGCTACAATAATCGCACCAACTTCGTATTCTTCGTAGGTTTCGGTCTGGTCGAATCGGATGGCGTTCCGTTCGCCGCAGGCTTTTACACAGGTTTGGGTGCATTTGCCCCGGCTTAGATACAAACAGACCTTCGGATCAATAACCGGCACCGGCGGCACCGCCTGAGCAAACGGAATATAAACTGGTTTGCGATACCCGAGACCTTGGTCAAACTCGTTGGGGAATTTCGGACGGGTAAATACACAGCCTTCTATGCATTGCATACAGCCGACACAGGCCTGTTCGTCGATATACCGCGGCCGGCGACGAATCCGCACCGTATATCGGCCCACTGAACCGTCCACAGAGACTACATCCGAATAGGTCAGCAGCTTGATATTCGGATGGGTTTTGATGGCGGTCATTTTGGGTGTCAGGATACAGGCCGCGCAGTCGAGAGTGGGGAAAGTTTTGTCGAACATAGCCATATGGCCACCAATGGATGGCTGACGTTCGACCAGGATAACTTCCCGGCCGGCATCGGCGATATTCAAAGCCGCTTGGATGCCGGCAATGCCGCCGCCGACGACCAATACCCGAGGCGTAATCCGCACGTATTGTCGCTCTAAGGGTTCATGCAGGGCCACGCGGCGAACCGCTGCAGCAATATGCGCCCGGGCTTTGATCATGCCCTCCTGCCGGTCTGTTGCTACCCAGGAGACCTGCTCCCGGATATTGGCCATTTGTACCAGAAAACGGTTCATTCCGGCTGCCTCGGCTGCATTCCGGAAAGTCGGTTCGTGCAGGTTGGGCGAACAAGCAGCCACCACAATCCGATTGAGCCGATATTCCTGAATGTCCTGTTTGATCAGCTCTTGGCCAGGATCAGAACACATATATTTGTAATCCCGAGCCAATACGACGCCGGGCAGCGTCCGAGCAAAGGCAGCCAGCTCCTCGACATCCAAAAAACCGGCAATATTCGTTCCACAATGGCAGACATACACGCCAATACGAAGTGGAGTTTCGGGATTCCTCATGGCAACCTCGCTTTTTTCAAGCCGTCTGACTATAAAAAAGCTATAAAAGGGTGTTTTCCGAGTTCTAAAACCGAAGAAGGGCGGTTCTTTCCTTTTCCTGGAGGTAAAAGGGTTATTCGGGGTTAACAGCTTGGAGAACCAGTTGGGATATATCTAGGACTTTCAAGCGATCTTCGACGCCGACGGTTTTCACGGCGTCTTGGAACATCACCAGGTCTTTCGGGCAGGCAACGACCAACACCTGAACGCCGGGCAATTGGAGGGCTTCGTGGATGCGTTTTTCAGCGGGCCGGACGTGAATGCCTGGCATATCTTTCATCCAGATTCTGCCGCCGCCGGCCCCGCAGCAAAAGCTATTTTCTCGATTCCGAGGCATTTCCAGCAGCCGAACACCCAGCCAGGCCAACACCCGCCGGGGCGGATCGTAAATGCCGTTATATCGGCCTAGGTAGCAGGGATCGTGGTAGGTAACGGTTAAGTGCTCTAGCCGACGTCGGATCGGAAGCCTCCCGTCGGCGATCCAGCGATCCAGCAGTTCCACAGCATGGAAGATGGATTTTCCGGCCAAGGGGTATTGGTCATCTGTGGAGGTTGGCTTGGTCTGCAAAGCAGCGTCCGTCGAAACGCAGCTTCCGCCATCGGCAGACAGAGCGGCAGCATCGGCGATATTTTCTCCGGGGGAGCCATTGGGGCTAGGGAGATATTCATTTTTCAATGTGTTATACGAATGTGGATCAGTGGTAACGATGGCTTGGCACTGGGCGGCGGCAAGAGCCTGCAAGTTTTTATCCCGGAGCATTTCAAAAAGCCCCTCTTCCCCCACCCGTCGCACGTCGTTACCGGCGTTTTGCTCTTTGTCCATCAAGAAACCGACGGACACACCTGCCATGCTAAACAGCCGGGCCATCGCCTGAGTGGCCTCCAACACCCGGGGGTCATAAGCGGCATAGTCGCCCAAAAACCAGAGGAACTCCACCGGGTGTTTTCGGGCGTCTTTAACCGGAAGCCCAGCCTTTTGCAGGCCTTCGGTGCGTTTGCGGGGCGACTGACCGAAGGAATTGCCATACCGCTGCAAATTCATGAGAGCCTCTTGCAAGTTTTCATCCACTTGGCCCTGGTCCACCAGATGCCGACGCATATCGATAATGGCCCGGGGTTGTTCGATCCCCACGGGGCAGATATCTTCACAAGCCCGGCAGGTGCAACAGGCCCAAAGTTTATCGGCCGAGACGGTCTGTCCGTGCAAATCGGGCAGGGAGGAAGCCTTGGAGGCGGGAGAGGCACTGCCGCCGGTGGAATCGCCCTTTGGCCCCGAACCGCTCAGGCCTGGAGAAGGGGCTTGGGGTACGGCCGCCTTGGCTAGTCGAACCGGACTACGCAGCAGCAGACCATCCACCGCTTGGACAAACTCCTTGGGCGAGAGTGGAAAACCGCATTGATAGCCTGGGCAAACGTCCTGACACCGGCCGCACCAGGTGCAGGAATCGATTTGCATGAGTTGTTGCCAGGTGAAGTCTCGGAGCTTAGCCACCCCAGAGGGAGCAGCCACGGGCAATTGGCCCACCGGCCGATTGGCCCGTAACAACAAATTCAGCGGGGAAGAAATCAGATGGAAGGCCTTGGTCCATGGAATGGCGATCATGAAGAGGAAAGCCAATAGGGCATGGATCCACCAGAGGAGCTGATGCCAGGTTTGAAGCGTCGGAAAGGAGGCGTTTTGGAACAGTTTGCCTAGCAGCCAGCCGACCGGCGCCCAAGAGGCCGCTGGAAAGACCGGTCCACCCTGCTGGATGCGTTCTAGCTCGGCCTGCTGGTGCTGTTGGTCCCAATGCTCGCCCGCCAAGGCTAACCATTGGGTTTGCCAAATTGGTTTACTGATGGGTTGTTCTGGTGAGGGGCTGCCGAGGTTGGCTGGGGCTTGGTGGCCTGGAACAGCAGGGGATTGGGTAGGGGTTAGCGATCCGCTGGGAGTTTGTTGGCCGGTCTGGGTTTGGCGAACCTGGGCTTCCAGATGGAACCCCTGCGCCAGCCGAAGCCCTTCGACTAAAAAACCAGTAATCGCTATCAATGCCAAAAGCCGAAGGAACGGGAAACTATCCCAGAAAGAGACTGGTCGGGTAGGAGCGGCAAGACGGGCAGGTCGCTGCACGAGCCGCCGATATCCCGCAAAACCTACTCCCACCAGCAACACCACCCCAAACAGGTCCAAAACCAACTCAAAGCCCTGATACAGTTTGCCTCGAAGAATCTGCCAATGGAACAGCAGGTGGGCAATGTCCTGATCGATGGTGGCTACGGCAGTGCCCAAAAACAAAACTACCATTCCCCAAAAGATAGCCAGGTGCATGGTCAGGGCGAAGGGGTCTGGACGCAGACGGCCTTGGAACAAGGCGGTGCGGATCCACTCGGCCAGTCGGCCGCTTCGCAATAGCCGGCCAACATAACTGGCTAAACTTCCGACGCCCGGCTCCGGTTGGCCAATCGTCCATTTGCGGATCCGCCAGACAATACCCCAGATAATCACTACCAGAACCACTGGGATCAGCAGGTAGAAGATGAGTTCGGCGGTTGCCGGCACATTCCACATGAGCGGCCTGGTAAAGGTCACAGGTCGGCCTCCTGAGGGTTAGGAGACGATGGCTAGATTCACCGCCAGCTTCCTAAGAGGTTGTCTGAAAAGGAGGTAGCCAATCGTCCTTTTCCAACGGCCAGTGAAGGCTCTGGAAAGCCAAGATACCCAAATCCTGGGGTGTAGCTCCTCCTGGTGGTGGAAACAACTTGACAGCCGAATGAGCCAAACTCTCCTTTCCGACAACCTCTAAGGGCTGGTAAAGCTCGCCGCTTGGCCTCCTGAAGGTTAGTCCTTGGGGATTCTAGGAGGAATCTTATCTGGCTTTTTTTGCCTGGATGGCTTGGGTCAACGGTTCCACCAGGTCCATAAGGTCCATTTGCACCCCATAATCGGCGATGTCGAAAATCGGGGCTTTGGGATCGGTATTGACGGCGATAATCAAGTCGGAGCCTGACATTCCTTCGACGTGTTCCGGAGCCCCGGAGATGCCAAGGGCCAAGTACAATTTGGGTTTGACGGTCATGCCGGATTTGCCTACCTGTCGGGTCGTAGGCAGCCAACCTTGATCGACAATCGGCCTGGAAGCACACACAGCGCCGCCTAGGATCTCCGCCAATTGCTGGATGGGTTCGAGGTTTTCTTTTTGTTGGATGCCTCGGCCAACCCCAACGAGGATCGTCTGTGTAGTAATGTCGATATCGCCAGGCGGCGGCAGGATCCATTGGCGGAAGACCACCCCAGCCGAATCGCCGCCGGAAAGTTCAACCGGTGGGCTAAAGGTTTCCAAATGGGCTTTACCAGGGGTGTTGGCTGGGGCGAAATTTCCTGGCAAAACCATCAGGATAGCCGGGGCCTGTTGGATACGGACCTCTGCTAGCATTTTCCCGCCGCAAAGGCTACAGGTAGCCGCCAACTGCCCGTCTTGAATGGAAATCTGTTGGCAACCTAAGGCCAGAGGAGCATTCAAACGAGCGGCCAACAGCGGCGCTATGTCCCAGCCGATCGACGTACTGCCAATGAGCACCGCCCGCGGCGTCTGGGCCTGGATTACTGCTTGCAAGGCAGCCAGAAAAGGCAGAGGAGAATACTCGGCCAAACTGGGATGATTGACCAAGACAATCCGATCAGCCCCCTGCAAACCGGAAACAAACGGCGTCCCATCGTTGCTGAGTAGGACAGCAATGACTTGGCCGCCAGTGGCGGTAGCTAAGCTTCGGGCTGCCCCCAATAATTCGGCTACCATCCCCGAAAGGTTTCCCCGAGGGGTTTCTGCCAGGACTAAAATATCCGAAGCACTCATCGCAGAAGTCCTTTCTCTTCCAAGAGGGCAGCGATTCGGCTAGCGACTTCCTCCGGAGAGCCGGTGAGCATCTCTGCTCGCTCCGTCGGTGCTGGCGGATAAAGCCGAGCCACTTCCACCCGAACAGCTTCCGGAGGCACAGCCACCTGCTGCTCGGCTATGGAAGCGGTTTTCATGGCGGCTCGGATTCGACTAACCGGCACATAGCGAGGCGGCTGCTCCGCACCCAAAATCCCCAAAACTGCCGGAAGCCGAACCTCAAATTGCGCCATCACTGCTCCGGGAAATTCTTTGCATACCAGGAGGCTTTTGCCGTTGGCTGCTTGCACTCCTCGGACCACGCCGACATACGGCCAACCCAAACACACCGCCAGTTCCGCGGGTAACACACCGTCCAATTCATCATGAGCCTGGACGCCCACCAGGACCAAATCTGGCCCCAAGGGGCGGAGAACCTCGGCATACATAGGAGCGGCTTGCTGAGGCGGCGGAGTGCGGTTGGGATCGCCCCAAAGGAGTTTGATGATCTGGTCGGCCCCTTTGGCCGCCGCCGCATATAGCGAACTGTCCACATCGCCAAAATCGATCCCTAACACAGTTACACTGCCGCCATGCTTTTCTTTTAAAAGCAGGGCCTGCTCCAAAGCATGATCGTCCGATTCATTCAAGACAAAAGCGGCCGAGCTCAAATCCAAGGCTTTCCCAGTGCTATCTACTTCCAGGGGTTCAATCAAGTCCGGCACCTGCCGAATCACCACAGCAATTTTCATACACTCTCCTTTTCAACCAGGTCCATTGCCTCGGCTAATAGTTCGACGATGTCCCGGACCTGCACTTTTCCTTCCAGGCCGGTAACTTTGGCGGCGTCTTCAAAGCGTGAGAGTTCAAACGGACAAGAGACGGCCAAGATTTGAGCGCCGGTGCGGGCGGCCATTTTGATCCGTTCATCTGAGAGACGATAACCGCCGTGGGCTACAATATGAGCATCTAGCCACATACCCCCGCCCCCTCCCCCACAGCAGAGCGAATCCTCCCGGTTCCGCTCCATTTCCACCAGCTTCAGGCCCGGTATGGCGCCCAATAGAGCCCGAGGCGGATCAAAGCACTGATACCGCCGCCCCACACAGCAGTTGTCATGATAAGTTACGGTCGCCTCCACTGAACGAACCATCCGAGCCGTAAGTTCTGGCAATCGGTTGGCCAAAAACGTTACATAATGTTCCACCGGGTATCGCATCCCATACCGGGGATAGTAGTGTTCGATGGCTCGGAACTCATGAGGATCTAAAACGACAATCATTTTAAACTGGAGGCCTTGAAGTAATTGCCGATTCTTTTCAACCAACATTTCAAACAGGCCTTCTTCGCCGAACATGCGGTCGCATTCGCCCAGGGCACATTCTTTGGTGCCCAAAACACCCCATCGGACGCCCAAGGCGGTTAGAATCCGTGCAAAGGCCCGAGCCACTGGCTGATTGCGCGGATAATACGAGGGATAATCGCCGACGATCCAAAGCACTTCGACCGGCTGGGGCTGCTTGGATAGGTCTAGCACCGGCACATCCAGACCGTCGGCCCATTGCAGACGTTGCCGAGGCGATTTGCCAAGCACATTGCCGTATTTAAGCAAGTTTTGAAACGTCTCCTGCAATTCGGTGGGAGGTTGGATGCCGGCTTGCATGGCCCGATCCCGTAGCGCAGGCCAAAGCCCATCGGTCAGTTCAATCCCTCGGGGACAGCGGAAAGAGCACAGATAACAGCCCACACACATCCAGAGGGTAGGGCTTTTCAGAAGCCGATCCAGTTGGCCGGCAGCAGCCCGAAGCAAAAGTCTTCGAGGGGGATATTCCATGGCATGGCCCAGCGGACAACTGGCCGAGCACAACCCACACTGCATACAGCCCAGCGGCGAGTCGCCTTCGCCGGTAGCGGCCAGTTGTTCCAAAAAGTCTAAACCGGAAGAAGTTTTCTGCAGCATAGGAAGTCTCCTGGTAGTCTTGCCAAGGCACGCATCTTCATCAGGTGGGCCATGAGATGCTTGGGACGAATCCGTCGCCTCCTTGAAGCTATGGCCAGCTCAGATGGAGTAAATGTAGGAAGAAGTTTTGGTTTGAGGCTGGCAACTTCGAATTAGTTAGTATATCCCAAAGATGATTCTTTGCAAGATACAGGATTCAAAATTATTATGTATCTCAAGAATATCCTCCAAGAAGCCTTGGCCGAAGCAACAACGAACTAATAATCCCTCCGTAGCAGCTCCCCTTTTTGTAGGCCCGGCTAGAAGATCACAAAAGAAGATGCAATTCCAGACGTCTGAAAAGAAGCAACTCTCTACCCCATTAGGAGTTGTCTCTTTCCTCTATCCGCCTGGGCACAGCAGAACAGTTAACACGGGCATCTACTGAAATGAAAAGAAAGCTGAGGGCTGAGAGAAGTTGTAAGCCTTATGTATTTTGATAAGAAACAATGTATCTTTTAAAGATACAGTTAGGAACTCCCGCCATCCCACTCCGCCCTCTCTCGAAATAGCTCCGGCAACCCGGTTCCCCTCCTCCCAGCAGCCTACTTGCCCCGGGCCATCTGGGGCTGTGCCTGCCAGTAGAAGCTATCCCAGTAGGCTCGATCCACCTTGTAGCAGTCGATCGGCTGGTCGGGCCGAAGCTCCTTGGGCAGAAAACCGAACCGCTGCATCTCCCGAATGTAATGCTCGTTGGGCCGGAATCCGGGCATGTCGAAGCGTTTGCCTTCCATCAGCCGCCGATGGGCATCCTGGATCGCTGCCAGGATTTGCTGATACAGCGGATCGTCTTTGGATTGGAAGGTCGGCTCTTCACACAGTTCCAGCCCGCCGGCCGAACGGGCCAACGGCGCCAGCAGCATGTACGACTTTTCCGGCCTGGACAAGTTCATCAAGGGTTCCAACTGTCGGCCCCAGGCGTCGTTAATGACCAGGGTGGTGATCTTTTTCCCTTGGCGATTTTTCACCTCGGCGGTATGGCAACTGCCGCACCGCTGGCGCATCGGCTCCATCGGCAGATGAACCGGATAATATCCACATCCTAGCGCCGCATAGGTGCCTGGATAGCAGGCGCTGGTTTCGATCCACAGGCGAACTGTTTTCCGCTCGAGCTCCGACGGTTTTGCCCCGTAGTGGCTGCCGTCCATCAGTTTCAGCAGTCGGCTGGTCGCAGAGCCATAGCTATATGGCGGCCGATTGCCGAACGGCTGGTTCCGGCCATCCACCACCAGGTTCCGGGTCTGCATGGTCCAATAGCTCATGGTGTACATGGCGGTTTTGTCGCCGGTTAGATCCACGCCGCCTTCCCGTCGATCCGGATTATGGCAGCCCACACAGTGCCGGTCCAAGATCGGCTGGATGTCCCGTGGAAAATCCAGCACCGAAGGTACATCTGCGATCGGTTTGACCGGGGAAGGAGGCCGCCGAAGGGCCATAATGTCTTGCCGAATCGGACGCAGAGTGGTCTCCCGCCGTTCATGGCATCCGACGCATCCGGTGGTTTCGCCCGGTTGCAGGATCAAAAAACTGTGCATCCGTTTGACACAGAGATCGTTTTCATCCAACGCGACAAAGAAAAGCGATCGCAGCGCTGGCAGTTCCATGTAGGCCGATCCGTCTGGTTCCACCGGCACTTCGCCGAGGATCTCGGCCAATGTGAACGACCCGCCAATCGTCAGCGGTTCCATGCCGCCGGAGAAATTGACCGGTTTGGGCAATTGCTGCAACACAAGTAGTTTTTTGATTGCTCCGCGCGGCACGCCTTCCATTTTTCTCCCATGGTAGATGTCTTCCAAAATCAGCCGACCGGTGGCCTTCGTCAGATCGACCCGGGGCGGAATGATGCGTTCCCTGGGCCTGGGCGCCAGGGGCCGGGGTTCATGGCATTGCAGTCGGCCCCGTTCCTCCGGCGGAAGCTGGTAGAACCGTTCGTAATTGCCCTGGCCGTCCATTACATAAAGCCCATCCGACGCTGCCACTAGAAAACAATCCTCGGTAATTGCATAGGGGTCTTTCCATCGCACTTCCGGGGCGATAATCCGAACGGCTTCGGGGGCATCCGGCCCCAAGCTGGGATCGACCACCGCCACCTGGCCGATATGCTCTGGCAGCCCGTGGCCCGGCGACCAGGAGGCCACCACCTTTCGGCTACCGGGAATTGGTTTGGCGTCCAGCATGGCCACGCCGCCGTGCATGTTGCCGTACCAAACCATTTGTCCAGTGCCATCAGGATTCATTGTCCAAAGATGATGGAAGTGCACTTGGCTTCGGTCAACATATTCCCACCGCATGTAGAGGATGCGTCCGTCGGGCATGGTCCAGGGCGTGTTGTCGTGGTCGTTGTTGCTGGAAAGCATCCGGATGTTGCCGCCGTCGGCGTCGCACCGATAGAGGGTGGCTACGCGCGTGTACCAGCAGTTGACAAACCGCCGACACCGAGAGGAACAAAACACAATGCTTCCGTCGGGGCAATAGGTGGGTTCGATGTCGTCGTCCGGTCCATCGGTCAGTTGCCGAAGGCCGCTGCCGTCGATGTTAATCTCGTAGAGGTGAAACGGATGGGTTCCACCTCGGCGGTAAGAGAACAGGATTTTCTGGCCGTCGTAGTGTACCTGGGGGTCCCGAACGCCGCCCCGAGGGTCGTCCAGTAGTGTTTTCAGTTCACCGGTACGAAGGTTCAATCGGCACAATCGGCCACCCTCGCCGTAGCCCCAATACACGCCGTCTTCAAACTTATAGCCCAACTCTTTGGCTGGCGTCTGGGAATGATCTGAATAATTGCCGAAGGTTACATACCAATGATCCCGTCCCGGTACGCGCACCGCAAAGACGATCTCTTCGATGTCCTTCATGGGGCCTTCGAGGAATTTTTTTAGTAGTCCCGGCGTGGGTTTACCGGCCCATGCTTCCGCCGTCCAAAGGCCAATAACAATCCATCCCCAGACCATTACTCCGATTGCCCATAGCAGACGGCTTACCCAATCCATAGAGCGGCCCCCGGAACCGAACCTAGCCATGCTAGAAACCTCCTTTCCTTTGGTAGGACATAGCGTGCGGTGGGTTTTAGGGAACGGAAGCGTCTGTTTCAGGTAGGCAATTCAAACAGACGATAGTGGAGAATTATTCTTTATTATAAAAGGATCCCTCCAGAGCGAAAGAGCAATCTAGGCAAAATCCGTCTGCTTTCTCGTGCGCCGGCGTGTGCTTGTTCTGGATTGGATGTTTCCCCTTCGTACCCTTTCGCCGCAAGGGGGCAATCTTGTTTTTGCGTAACATTTCAGCGGCGCGCTGTGTCATTCCTGCGCAAACAGAAATCCAGTTTTTTACTGGTGGAACCTCTGCATAATTCAAGGGGGATATTTTTATACCATGTTGGGTTGCCCTCCTTTTAACCCAATATAGGGTTGCTGGCACCTAATAGATAGTGGATGTTCGGGTAGGGGAACCGAACGGCTATAAAATCAAAAGTTCATGAGGTTTCCTATATGTTCAGAATTTTGCAGAAGTTCCTGGTTTATCTCTGTTGGACTGCCGCCTTCGCGGGAATGCCTTCATAGGGATTTCCTTGGCTAAACGAGGCAGCTTCTTCATTTGGCTGAACTGTTACATTTTTGCTCCGGAGAGGTAGAGGTAGAGGTTGGTTGTTTCCTATTCCTTGGGTGGGCGGTTATACCGGACGCTCTGCTCGACCCTCATGGAGGTTTTCCTGCAACAGACAAAGGCTGAGGGGCTAGAAGATCGGCTTTTGCTGCCGGTTTTTCTCGGATGGACGCCGGGCTGCTTGCAGTCAGGAGGGAAGATCCGTTAGCTGGCCCCTACAAATAAAGTTCGGTAATACTTCAGCCGAATGAAGTAACCCCTTTTTCCCCTCTCCCCGCCGCGCCAAGAGGGGTAGGTGTGACGGGGAAAAGATACGCTCAACCGGCCTTTTACCCCCCTCATCCGGTATTGCCTTCAGCAATGCCGTCCTCTCCCACGGTGGGCAGCGGCGGGTTTCTTCACTCGGCTGAAATGTCCCAAAATTCGAAAAGTTCCCATGACCGAGCAACCTAAGCGCCTCTAACAAAATGAGTTTTTCTCCCACCCTCCAAGGGGATAGATAGCACCGCAGAACCATCTGGATTTTCATCTTGTTAAAGGTTCTAAGTCATTGCGGTCCAAGAGATTATCGAAAGTGTTTCTTTTGGGGAATCGCTCCTCTCGGAAATTTTCCGAAAAATTTTTCCCCCATGCTTGACACCGCCGGGGAGGGGGATGATACTACAAGAGAGTGTAGATAGGTGTTTTTTAGTCCTCTTGGGCTTTGCCGTCGGCTGCCAACCTGCCTTCAAAGCCCAAGTTGACCAAAACCCGGAATGAGGCAGAGGGTTCCAGGGCTTGAACCGCGGCGCACGCGAAGTACGAAGCGCGGCTGACGCACTACTGAGCCGAAGAACCCCATGTGATAAACTGAAACAGCCTATCACGCCCCGGAGCGGCGATCTTCGAGGTCACCGACTAACAGGGAATCAGTTATAGGCGGAGCGTCGACGCGCGTTAGCCTGCAACGAAACAGTCCATAGGTTATACACGAACCATTCTAAGGAGAAGTTAGGCGCCAAGGAGAAAGATAGAGCATATGTGTGAGTTGCTTGGCCTAAATTTTAACCAGCCTGTTCGGTGCTCGCTTTCGTTCAGAGGGTTCCGTCATCGCGCCGAAGATAACCCGCACGGATGGGGAATAGCCAGATTTGAAGGCAACGTCTGTCAAGTATTTAAGGAACCTATTAAAGCCTCAAAGAGCAAGTTAGCCACGTTCCTCCGTGATTATGAATCTTTTGTGAGCAAGATTTTCATTGGTCATGTGCGGCGTGCCAGCCGAGGTAATCCTACACTTCAGAACACCCACCCTTTTTCACGAACTTTTCGATCCCGTGAGATAGCACTTGCCCACAACGGCACTTTAGACCTAGTTATGGAAAGATCCGCATTGAAGTTTCACCCAGTGGGCGAAACCGATTCCGAGTATCTACTTTGTGCGTTGCTTACGAGATTGTCTAACGAGAGAATTTCCTTCACCGATTTTCAGAGAATTGAGGCTATCCTTCGTGAATTCAACAGATTTGGCACCATGAATGTTCTTTTTTCAGAAGGGGTTCATCTTTACAGCTATCGTGACCGAGATGGGTATAATGGTCTTTGCATGACCGAGCGGATAGCGCCATTTGATAGAGTATCTCTGGTGGACGAGGACTGGGAGGTTGATTTGGCTGGTGAGAAACACCCAGATCAAAGAGGTGTTGTGATCGCGACCCGTCCTTTGACAAACGAAAAGTGGAAAAATCTTCGGGCAGGCTGTATGTATGTTTTCAGGGATGGACATTGCGTTTATAACGCCTAAGAAGGCGAACCACCGGACCGGTTTTCCGCAGCGCTCCATAGGCGGCAGGTGAGTTTTTGTCGTGGGGTTGTCATTTTGGAGGAGGTCTTGCTTATCACAGAGATGCCTATCACAGGGGGAAGAGATAAACCTGATTCGGAAGAGGTTAGAACTAAGTACACTGCTCTGTCGTCCTCCAACACCACAGTTGCCACATTCCGATTCACAGTGCTTGGATTCTACCTTGCTGCTGCTGGCCTTATAGTAGAAAGTGGCCCTTTCCCAGAGAAAACACTCTTTCTATTCCTTATACAATAATCTCGCCGACCGTGGAATGCAAATAGAACGCGAGTATTGGGGTTACAAAGGCAAAAGGGGATATGAACTATTATTCATTCACATGAATAAAAAGAAACCCGAAAATGATTCCGAAGCTGGCGTTCCTCCTCACCTGACTACCCTAAAGTTTTGGCTGCATAGTAAAGATCCCTATATCCCACAGCTTGGCGGTGGACCTTATCTATCTAATAATAGGGCTCTATGTTTTCCTACAATTTTTTATATTACTGTCAATCCGCTGCGGAATAAATGTTGGACGTTAACAAACAATGATTGATTTATCTTGCGGGCAAAGGCAACCCAACATGCGATTCCAGCCGACACGCTCCACACGGGTGCCCATCTTGTCCAAGCGTGGGGCAAGAGGATACCGCGTCGTCCTCCATTTTGAGGCGAGTCCAGAACGACCATCAGTCTCTGGGGAGTGGCCGGTACGGCAATGCCTTTGGAACGTTCCTTATTGATATTCCTGGCGCCTAAGTTTAAATGCCACAGATAAAGCCCCCAGGAATCCGGCAAAAACTGCCAAGTGAGCTAAGTTCCTCTATTGGTCCCCCACTGCCGACTACCAAAGGTAGGGCTTTCTGCCTGGTAGAAGCCTTCTGCCAAGATGCACTCCTGCCGGCTGAGCGGCAATAGGGAAGTATCGAGCGATGCGCTGCAATTGGAGTTGGATAGCAAGCCAATCAGTTGTAGTCCTTCCAAAACCCGCCAACCGCCCCATCTAGACATCCCTCTGCAGGCGATCAAGAGGCTATCTGTCCGCCCCGGTTTCCTCCGATCATCTTGATCTGGTTCCCTTCCCACGTAAACTAACCAAAAGGAGACCATGAGTATGGCAACGGCCAGAATCTGCCGAAAAACAGCTCTTTTTGTCATACAAGAGATTTTCCTGCGGTTGCACGCCGGAAGCAACGTAGGGATGACAGGTGTGCTGGTTCTGTCGCTGCTGAGCGGTTTTTGGTCGCCCTGTCTGGCGCAGCAGGCCAGTGCGTCTAGCACGGCCCAGGGCACTTCACCCGCCGGCGCAATAGATAAGGATCGGTTCAACGTGGAGCCTGCGCATCTATGGAAGGGGGTGGCGGGCCCATCAAGCTGGTGGTGGCAAGTGCGGTTCGACGAACCTCGTCCGATCGGGGCCATCTTGCAGGTGCTGGGCGCCGCCCCGTTGGAGTTGCGGAACGCTCCGCTGCGCTACGTGTGGCAAGTAAGCCAGGACGGGCAGACCTGAACGACCTACCAGAGACGCTGGTGGAGCGGGAACGGTGGATGTTTCGTCTGCATCGGCTCAAACAACCACGGGAAGCCCAATACCTGCGCATGGCAATCCAGCAATGCCAGGGCGAATGCCCAACGGTGCGAGAAGTGGAATTTTATGCGGAACCCTCCGCCGCCGTTGAGTTTCCCGACTGGGCGATCGTGGTCAACACAGAGGAAGGCCCGCTCTCGCCTGAGAATTCGCATCTTTTTGTCAGCCTGATTCGGCAGTGCGAGGATTGGAAGCAGTTGCTCTTCCAGCAGATTGCCCATGCTGACATGGATGAGGCGTTTGCGGCGGCGGAACCAAGGCCGTTGTGTGCGTTGCTGACCGGCAGCGGCAGGCAGTGGTGTCAATTCCAGCGGGAACCATGGCGCGGTATGCAGGAAGTGCTTAAAAACCGGAATCTACCCATCTGGGGCGCTTGCGGCGGCGCCCAGATTCTGGCTATTTTGGAAGATACGGGCGTGGATAAACCTTGGGATTGCCCCCGCTGCCGGGATCCCACCTCGCCGAAGTCGCCGATTTACACCCACATTGGGCATACCGGCCCAGCCAAATGCGGGGACTTTAGTAAAAACCTTTCGGAGCGCGGCAAATACAAAGTGCGCATCGTAGCTCGCGATCCGGCGTTTGAAGGCTTGCCGGAACTGTTTGAGACCATGGAAGCTCACTATGGCCAGATCGCCTACCTGCCGAAGGGATGGGTCCGGGTGGTTACCAAAGGGTCCAAGGGAGTCACTGAAAACCAATGCATCCAGGTAGCCGATCGATATATCTACGCCGCCCAATTCCACATCGAGCGCCCCGGGACGCCGGAGACATCACAGAAGATTATGAGCAATTTTCTTAAAGCGGCGAAAAGGTGGGGCGGTTACAACCCCAACGGCAAACCCGTCCCGCCACCTGAACCGCTCCAATAGGAAACGGTCCTCTGAACCGTCTTTGCCGCATCCTCCCCGACGAAGCAGACGTTGCAATCTTTTTTTATGTTCCCATTCGGAGAAATTGTTTTCTATGAAAATGTGTATATTTATCTGTTGTCTTGGAATTATCTTGAATCTGGCTTTCGCAAGCTGGGACGCAAAGACGGACAAACCGATACTGCTCCATCCGGACAGCAGTTGGTGTTGGTTTCAGGATGAGCGGATGCTGGTGGATCAGGGCCGATTGCTCCTGGGGGGCGTCAGTTCCCAAGGCGATATTCACATTACGATGTACGATCTACAAACAGGAAAGAGAAGCCAGTTTGTTCTGCATCCCCGCTTGGAGGTGGATGATCATAACGTACCTGCCCTGTTGGTCTTGCCGGATGGCCGGTATCTAGCAGCCTATACCAAACATGGCAGCGACAAGATAACCCGTTTTCGGGTATCCAGCCGGCCTGGAGACATTTCGGCGTGGGAGCCTGAACAACACTACGAACACACCGCGTCAGTAACGTACTCGAACCTTTGCTATCTGGCCGGCGAAGGAGAAAAAGGGCGAATCTACAACTTTGTTCGTTCTTTTCAGTGGGATCCGAATTTCATCATTTCGGAGGATGGAGTGCGAAGTTGGCGGCAAGGAGGCCGTCTGCTGGACGGCGGCGGCCCAACCATCCGCCCCTATCTCCGCTACAAAGGGAACGGAAAAGATACCATTCATTTCATCGCCACTGACGGACATCCCAGTCGCCAGCTAAACAGTATCTATCATGGGTATATCCGAGGCGGCAAGGCCTACCGGAGCGACGGCATCTGCGTCAATGAAAATATCTTCCGCACCGAAGCGCCGCCGGTAACCGCCTTTACCAGGGTGTTCCAAGGTGATGAACAAAACGTCGCCTGGACAGTGGACATCGAATTGGATGAAAAGGGGCGTCCCTATATTCTCTATTCCGTCATGAAAGACCCCTTACCGTTGCAAACGGGCCGGCGCGGCATGGACCATCGCTATCACTACGCCCGCTGGGATGGAAACCGATGGCATGCGCAGGAGATTGCCTATGCGGGCACTCGACTTTATCCTGAAGAACCGGAATACACCGGCCTGGCCGCCCTGCATCCGAAAAACCCAAACCTTGTCTTTATCTCCACCAATGCCTATCCGGATACTGGCCAACCGATCCTGGTGGACGGCCAACGTCGGTATGAAATCTTTCGCGGCCAGAGCACCGACGGCGGACGCACCTGGCAATGGAGGCCGGTTACCTCCAATTCTTCGGAAGACAATCTTCGGCCTCTTGTAGCCGCCGAAGGAGAAATGACCATTTTAGTCTGGCTCCGTGGCCACTACCGTTCCTATACCAACTACAAGCAAGCGGCGGTAGGGCTTCTGCTCCGGGAGAAGAAAACCGATTCGGACCCAGAAGAGAAGAAGTAGTAATGGAACAGTTCTGCCGAATGACGCACACTCATTCCTGCGGAAGCAGGGAGCCAGCTTTTTTCCGACGGGAACATTTCGACCAAATGGCGTACTCTGTCATTTCTGCGCAAGCAGGAATTCAGGGTTATTTTACCTTTTCTGGTTTCCTGCTTTTCCGGGAACAAGTCTGGTTTCCCACTTGAGCGGGACCAAGCCTGGACTGCCGCTTGCGCGGGAATGACGGTTTATCTGTTTGGAGTTCCCGCTTGTGTTGGAATGACAATATAAAGCCTTCCTCAGTTCGACCAGATGAATCCTTCCTTTGGCTGAACTGTTCCTCCTTGGGCTACCCATAGAGCAGCGTCCGATCAGTTCGAGAGTGGGCGTTTTCCTTTTTTGACTCCTTCTTCGGAAAGGGCAGGTTCCCATGAAGACGCTGAAGGTTGTCTGTGGCGGATGGCTTGTGTACGGTTTCTGGATGGCGGCGGTCTTCTAGTGCATATCTGCGGAACCAAAGCTCTCTGAGGAGCTGGAGACGGTGGGCCCTCGATGGCTTATCCCCGGCCAGCAACCGGCTCTGCTGATTCGGGATACACTGAGCGGCTTTCAGGCCGGCACCGAAGTACAAACCCATTGGCTCGGCGGCGACGGCTTGGCCTGGCCGTTTTCAGAAGGCTGGACTCGGCTTAGCGACGGAGAGCATATTCAGAGCATATTCTTTGGATCGAACCGCTCCAGATCGTCTAGAAGCTCCTGGCCTTAGTAGGCATCCCGGAAGTGGGGTCCGTCTGTCTTGAGCCATACCGCCTAAATGCCTGATGGAACCGCTCACCGATGGTGGATTTACCAGTTTGGTCCAGAAGGTGTTCGCCCGTTGTCATTCCCGCGAGAGAAACTTCTCACCGATGATGTATTTCCCACAGCACAGAGGCCGGCGATTGGACCCCGCCGCAGTGCCGTCTCCAGGACGAGAGCCTCCATTACCAATGGCCCGGCCAAGAGAAGCCGCTCTGGACGCTCCCCTAACGCCCATCCTCTGCGGCAAGCTCTATCTACTTGCTTGCTTTCCCACACTGCTTCCATCACAATAGGCATTGTCTGCGAAACACGGGATTTTGATCGAAAGGACAAGAAGGTGGAACCTCTCTCTCAAACATTTCCTCGGCCTAACCGTCCCCATAGCCCAATAGCACAGAAAACCTTCTGCACGGTTTCGGCGCTTGGCCTGCCAAGAAGAACTTTTCTGAAACGATTGGCTATATTCGGCGGTGGGCTAGGATGGCAAGCGGCGGCTGGATGGGCGGCGCCTGGGCCTGGCCCTAAACCGACCGATGAAGAGCTTCTGGCCGGCGCGGAAGAACGAATCCAGCGCCATCGAAAAGGCGAGGCGGTCGTTGAGGTGATCTCGGCCGGTCGGCCTGTGTCAGAAGCCACAGTACGAATCCAACAGACCCGGCATCGGTTTTTGTTTGGTTGCAATATTTTCATGTGGCGACCGATGGAGGCTGATCGGCCCGAAAAGCCCAAAGCAGGCCAGCCGACCTCTGCCCGTAAAGCGGCCCCATCGGACACAGAGTTGCAGCGGGCTTATCGGCAGCGGTTTGCCGACTTGTTTAACTATGCCACCCTGGGTTTCTATTGGTGGGCCTATGAACCGAAGCCGGGCCAACCCCGGCATGAATATACCGAGCAAGTGGCTCGGTGGTGTCAACAGCACGGCATCGTCGCCAAGGGGCATCCGTTGGCCTGGAACTGGGCCGAACCACGCTGGCTACCAGAAAACCCAGAGGAAGTACTTCGGCTCCAATTGGACCGGATTGAAGACTGCCTGAAACGCTTTGCCGGGCTTGTAGACTATTGGGATGTAGTAAACGAGGCGGTGGAGTTTGACCGGCCAGAGTGCCGGGAGCGGGCGCCTCGGCTGACAGCCCTCTGGGCCAAGCTGGGCCGGGCAGAGTTTACCAAACAATGCCTTCAGCGTGCCCGAACCGCCTCCGCAAAAGCTTTTCTTTTGGTCAATGACTATATCGTCGATCCTCGCTATGAAAAACTGCTGGAACAGTTGAAGGATAGGGAGGGTCGGCTGCCGATCAATGCCATCGGCATCCAAAGCCATCAGCACGGCGGCACATGGTCCAACCGACAGATTTGGAATGTTTGCCAGCGGTTTAGCCGATTCGGACTGCCGCTGCATTTTACCGAAACGACGATTCTTTCCGGCCAGCGGGGCTGGGAGTTGCCGAGAGAAAAATGGATCTCCACACCCGAAGGGGAAAAATGGCAGGCCCAGGAGGTGGTGCGGTTTTATACAATGCTGTTTTCTCATCCGGCCGTAGAGGCGATTACCTGGTGGGATCTAAGCGATCTGGGCGCTTGGCAGGGTGCGCCGGCAGGACTAGTACGCAAAGACATGTCGCCCAAACCGGCCTATGAAGAACTGATGCGTCTGATCAAAGGCCAATGGTGGACTCGAACCGAAGGCAAAACCGATAAGGCGGGTTCTTTTGCTTGGAACGGCTTCTTCGGCCAATACCGGATTGAGGCGATTGTGGACGGCCGACAGGTGGAAAAAAGCGTAGAACTTGTCCCCGGCCAGAAAAACCGCTTCGTGCTGGAACTGCCTGCCTCCTAAGTTCAACTTTTGCCATTGTTAGGCTGCCCTAGAAAAGGAATGCTCTAATTCATTTGAACTATTGGAGTTAGAAAATTGAGTGAACCAAGGGAGGTTTCGTCCTAACTACTTGAAAAAAAGAGTTAGAAAAAAATGTCAAAAGTGGAGCTAAAAGGCTCTAAGGCTCTTTTTATGTTGCGTTAGCCAGAATCATCAGGTTATGGGTAAGGATTGGAAGCAGCAGTTCATTATACTAAGGGATTCTGTTGCGTGCGGTCAGCGCAGAACCGACTGGTCGCTTATGACGCGAAAAGCCGCTTTCGGCCAGGGCCCGTTGACGATATTGCCGCCAAGGGAACCGCTGGTACATCTCGCGCCAATAGTGTCCTTTCGGCGGACTACAGCCGCAGGGCAGGTTAACCGGAATCAAGGTGCTGCGAATGCTAAGCTCGATGCGGGGCAACGCATGGTTATGTTCTGCATCGCATGCTTTGTGTGCCAAAACACGTCTCGGCCGGAGACTGGCAGCCGCCTGTCGCATGGCCGTGGTAAAATCTGGGGAATCTTGGCTTGGACCAAGACCGACCATGGAACTGCGAAGCGGTGTGAGAAACAGCGGTCAATTTGGGCCCCGTTGCCTGCTCCGAAGCACGAGCTCCATGCTTGTTTGAATCATGAGCCCCATACTTGTCTGAATCACGAGCCCCATACTTGCGCTGCAAGTAGATTGAAACGTGTCGCGTTTCCAGCCCCATGGCGTCGATTGCCGCCGTATTGCCGTCGTCCTCCATGATCAGGGCGCAAGCCCTTCCAGGGTCGCAGCAAGCGGCTAGCAGTCGTTGGAAGTCTCTTTTTTTCAGGAGGTTCTGCTCAAGATGCCACAACGTCGAATAATGGAACCTCTGCATGATTCAAAGGGGATATTTTGATGCCATTTTGGTTGTTCTCCTTCTAACACAACAGATAGAGCTGCTAGCATTGCAAGTACCCAATAGATAGTAGCTGTCCAGGTAGGGTCATCGAACGGCTAGAGAATGAAATGTTGACAAAGTTCACTATATGTTCAGGATTCTGCACAGGTTCCAATGGGGGGTTTTGATCAGTCCCACAATCTCCTGCAACTCGGCCCATTGACCAACGATCGTAACCACGCCACGATAATCGTTGCGGAAGAACTTGGGCAGCCCAAAAGGGCAAACTGTGGCAACAGGTACTGCTTGCGAGAAAACTTGCTGGCGTAGGTGGACAGCGATTGACGACCAATTCGCAATGCTTCCCGAGCGACTCCAATAGCTGACTTCGTCATCATGGGACCTGCTTGTCCGAAGCCCAATTGTTACTATAACGAAACCCAGTCCGCTAAAAAGCTTTACAAATCAATAGAGGTTTTCAACAGAGCATTCGAACTTCTTAAGGGGGATACGGACTGAAAAATGGCAAAAATTAAGTTTACGGAGTTTTTCCATAGTGCCGTTTGAGTGGGTAGGAGGGGAAGGTTGAGGAATGGGTCTGGTTGCCTTTTAGCCAACTTCTTTGGGAAAGGAAGGCAGAGAAGACTTTTGCAGGCCGGAATACCTGCATAGTCGAGGTGGAGTTTGCTTGGCATGCCTGTAGCCAACCCAGAGGCAATGTCGTAAGATAGCGGAAGTTTTCTTTTTTGTGGAGGAGCTACCATGAGAACGGCCACATGGATTTTCGCTGCTGTATGGTTAACTGTTGGGGATTTGGGTTGGAGTGGCGTCGAGGTCGAAGCGGCAGATCAGCCTCAGTGGGGCCATGCCTGGACCCGAAACATGGTTTCGCCGGAGAAAGGACTTCCCAGCTCCTTTGATCCGGGAAAGGTAGATTCGGCCACTGGTGAAATTGACCTCAGTAGCACCAAAAACGTCAAATGGGTAGCCCGGCTGGGGAACATTACGTATGGGGTGCCGATCATCGGCAGTGGGCGGGTGCTTATCGGCACTAATAACGGCAGGCCCCGGGACAACCGCTTCCAAGGCGATCGGGGTGTGCTGATGTGCTTTGATGAAAAGGATGGCCGATTCCTTTGGCAACTCAACCTGCCGAAACTTACCCGCATCAAATGGGCCGATTGGTTTAATATCGGCATAACCTCGGCTCCGACCATCGAAGCCGACCGGGCGTATTTGGTCAGCAACCGAGGAGAGCTCATGTGCTTGGATTTAAAGGGCATGGCCGACGGCAATGATGGGCCGTTCCAAGACGAAGGGCGACTGATGGCCGAGGATGGCCAGCCCCCAGTCCAACCCGGCCCTCAGGACGCCGATATTCTTTGGCTATTAGATATGCCGAAGGACCTTCTAGCTGAGCCACACAACGCGGCCAACGGATCGCCGATGATTGTAGGGGATCATTTGTACGTATGTACCTCCAACGGCGTGGAATGGACGCATAAATTTGTCGTCCACCCCGATGCGCCCAGCCTGATTGTGGTGGATAAGCATACGGGCCAGCTCATTGCCAGGGACAATTTCGGCATCGGCGGCGACATCACCCATGGCCAATGGAGCTCGCCGTGCATGGGTGAACTGAACGGCCGACTGTTGGGATTTTTCGGTGCAGGAAACGGTGTGCTTTATGCCTTCGGTATCTTGCCGCCGGAAACCCGGCCGGCAGAAAAACCGCTCCTTTTGGACCCGGTCTGGAAATTCCACGGCCATCCGTTGGCCCAAACCCAGGACCAAGTTCCGGTCGATCACCAGCACGACAGCACTTCGTACCAAGTAACGGCCAACCCGGTGTTTTACAAGAACCGAATTTATCTGGCCTTCACGCAGGAGCCGTTCCATAACATGAAACTGGGTTGGTTAGTCTGCGTGGACGCTACCAAAACAGGCGATGTAACCCGATCAGCGATTGTCTGGTCGTATGACAAGATCGGGGCCAGTGCGGCCACTGTAGCCATTGCCGATGGGCTAGTTTATGCGGTCGGCTACTACGGAACGCTGCACTGTTTGGACGCGGAGACCGGCCAAGTGTATTGGACCCACGAGGTGGGGGGCCCGGCCGCCGCCTCGCCTCTGGTAGCCGACGGCAAACTGTATCTAGGCACCGCCCGCCAAAGTTTCTGGATCTTCCAAGCGGGCAAAGAGAAAAAGGTGCTGGCGGAAATCCGGATGCCGGATAAAATTTATGCATCGGCCACCGCCGCCAACGGTGTCTTGTATATCCCGACATTCCGGTTCCTGTATGCCGTGGCAGATCTGGCTGTCCAAAAAACAAGCCCACCAGTGTCCAAATAAACTCCCAAGGAATTGTTAGGTTTGTCCCCAGATCGGCACTGGCCTCCCGATTGCCAAAATCGGATTCTAGGGAAGAGGCCTATGAAGAAGCAAAGAGGCCTTATGAAGAAGCAAAAAAGGGGAGGTATTTTCTTGAAGCCAGCAAGGCGATTCTGCTGCCGATGTATCTTCGGCCTAGGAATTGTTGTGGTGCTAATTGGTGTGCCCCTGGCCGAAAGGATTGGCATCCTAGGGGCCCTTGTCTGCCACGTCCCGGCTGGTGGGGATTTGCTCTGGGCTGGGGAAACTGCCGAACTGACAAAAGCCAAACCCGCCCAAACTGACTCCGCCCACACTGCCAAAGAACGGGAGCTACTCGAAACCTATCCCGACGGCAAGAAAAAGGCCGTCTATGCCCTCAGCGCCGAAGGTCTCAAAAACGGCCCTTTCAAGGAGTTCTACCCCGACGGCAAAACCAAGGCCGAAGGAGCCTATAAACAAGATAAGCTCCATGGGCCGTATAAAGCGTTTCACCCCAATGGCAAATTGCAGCTTCGGGCGGTTTATCGGGACGGCCAGTACCATGGCCAACTGGAGGAGTTCGGCGAAGATGGCCTGATCAAGCTCCGGGCTAATTACAAGGAGGGGCAGTATCATGGGTTCGTCCAGCAGTATGAGGGCAAACAGCTTGTCAAGGAGGAGTTCTGGCTGGACGGGCAGTTAATTCTGCCCCGTTCACCGAGTTTGTTAGCGGCGGAGCTGGCGGCTATTCAGAAGATGCCCATAGAAACCGTCGGCCAACTTCCCCCAGGAACCCCTGCCGTGGTGCTCAAGACGATCAAGGATCCAGCCGCTCATGCCCGCAGAGAGGCTGCCTTGAGGGTACTGATGAATTTCCGTTGCCTATGTGGCGTGCCCTACAAAGACCTGAAATTGGATTGGACCTACATCGCCCATTGCGAAGCCGCCTCCTATTTGCTCTCCAAGGTAGGCCAATTAGACCATACGCCCCCCAATCCCGGATTGCCAGATGCCGAATACCGCTTCGGCTATGAAGGCACCAGTAAGTCCAATCTTTCCACCTCGGATTCGCCCACTGAAGCCGTCCGAGGTTTTATGGACGATTCGGACCAAAAGAATATCGACCGGCTTGGCCATCGCCGATGGTGTTTGAATCCAGCGATGCAGAAGACCGGCTTTGGTTCCGGTTGGGGCTATACGGCTATGTGGTCGATGGACGATAGCCGAACTGAAATCCCCGAGTACGATTTTGTGGCCTTTCCGCCCCGAGGGGTAACACCGGTGGCGAGCTTCCGAAGCCACTATGCCTGGAGTGTCTCGCTCAACCCA